>JBILKQ010000010.1:0-37464 GCA_044376655.1 Silvanigrellaceae bacterium | reverse complement strand
AGCTGTTGCCGGAGCTGTTGCCGGAGCTGGTGCAGCAGCCGGCTCTGCAGCCGCGGGCGTGGTCGATTTATCGGCAGTCTCTTCCGCGGCAAAGCCGATCTGCGCGGGAAGTGTTGTTGCAACTAAACAGGCGAGGAACCAATTGTGTTTGCGTGATTGTTTTTTTGAACTCAAAAGCATCTGAAAAACCCCACTCAATGATCAGAGATTAGACGAAATCAAAGTCCGAAGGACATCACCCAGACACGCTGTTTGTTCACTCGATCAAAGAAGAGATTGGGCTCAACGTATGTCGCCAAGCGCAGCTTTACGAACGCTCTGAGTTCCAAACCTGCACTCCATCCGCCGTTCCCCCAACCGACTCCCATGAGAGTTCGCACAAAGGAAGAACGAAATCCGCCCTCAACTCCGAGAGCGGGTTTGTATTCAGCTGCTGTGGGACGATTAATCTCGCGCAGTTCTCCTGAAATACGTACAAAACCATTGCCTTCTACAGGCGTGATAGAGAAGCCAGCATTGACCACTTGTTTGAGCGGATCCGGCTTCCTTGTAGTTTGGGTTTTTTCTTTTAAAGCTTCAGGAGGATCATAAAACTTCGTATCGCCGACGTTCAAAATCGCCAAACCAAAGGTCGGTGCCATTGTCTCCACGGGTCGAATCATTATTCCAAGATCGGCACCAAAGCCCTGCCCGATTGAGATTTGATCATCAAGAAATGTTGTAGAAAAGGCATCAGCCAAAGACAAATTCGCTTGTCCACCTTGCCCGCGCAACTTGTAGTATGGTGCGATTCCCAAACTCAACTTACTGTCGAGAAGAGAATGTGCATATCCAACACGTAGATCCGTGTCAGAAATCAAAGCAAAATCGAGCGTCTCAGGCAGAATCTTGGAATGAATTCCAGCAGCGACATCCCCTGCCATTGTTAAAGCAAAACCCCACTTTCTTCTTGCGAGGTATCCTTGCAACTGAGAACCGGCATAAACCGTGCGCGAAGAGAGAAGATCACCGAGCTCAATAATTTTGTCGAGCTTGAGTGAAGAATCCTTCTGATCGGCAATCTCTCCACCGATTTTGAATGCCTTCGCACCATCATCAATCATCGAAAGCAAGCCACCACTTCCAATGCTCACCTTTGACTCGGCATCAAAAAATGCTGCAAAAGTTGAATCAAGATAAGCAAGTCCAGCCGGATTGAAAAAAAGTGCATTCTGGTCGTCCGCCACCGCTGTAAAAGCACCACCAAGATAGGCTGGACGGGCACTCATGAATTGGGAAGGAATACGCAAAGAGGAAGTATCTGCCAGGGCAACAGTGGAGCCGACAGAAACCAGACTCGCGCACAGTGCGCTCAAAACCTTCATTCTCATGTTCAGTAACTCCCTCAATTCGGCGGGCAACGCTCAGATGGCAGCAAACAGGACTATGGTAAAAAACATGAACTGACTTTCACAAGTCAGTTCGTCAAGGCGGTGTCAACGCCTCTACAGGTTGCTCATTATATCGACAAACAATAGCTCGGCTGTATTCCAACCACTCTCGCGATGTCCGCGTTAATCGTCCTCCCTGGGCCGCTTCAGATGCCGATTTGATAGCATCTCGCACTTTCTGCAGGTCACGCTCTGCGTGATCCGCTGCATATTCACACTGATCAATTAAGGTGAGGAGCTTTGGACGGTTGACAAAGCCGACATGGGGCAAGCGCGAGGTCAACATCTTCTCTGAGTCGATCACAACTGGTGGTTTAACTTTTCCCTGGGAACCTGCCGGAGCAGAAAGTTCGGCCACGAGGGAAGCTACGTTGGTGAGCTTAATATCGAGTTCGAGAATCTTCTTCAGCAAGGCTGCCTGCTCATCCTGCAAGCCCTGGATACGCTGAAACGATTCAGCCATGAAGTTTGAGTGCTCCACCGAAAGCTTCTCTGCAGATTCAAATTCAAGGACATTTGAAAGCGATACTCTATCATCGAGATTCATTCTTCTCGCCAGCGAAACAAGCCTGTCGCGCGCGTCCTGTAACGCTGCAAGTTTCAACTTCGCCTCACTCACCTGATATTCCAAAGAATGTCTACGCAACTTGGCAAACATGGATTTGGCGAACCAATACAGACGCGGCTGCCCAGACAAAGCTGCAGACTCGGTCTTCTTGAGCACTTCTTTGTACTCCGTTCGAGCAAGGGCCAATGTTTCATCTGTTTTCTTGCGTTCGTCGGCGTATTCGCGCCAGGGCATAGCGAGCCGCTCTGCCGCTTCAACTCGGGTTCTCAGAGCTGCGGTCTGCGTGAGGATTTTTTGTCTAATCTTTTCAGATTCGGATTTGAGGCGTTGCGGCTCGTCTTGAACCATCACCATCAAAATCTCGAGCGTAGATCTCGACATTTCCAAAATTCTCCTCAGCAGATTGGAGCACCCGCTTCATTTGTGTGACAGCCCGCTGCCATCGGCTGCGCGCCTCATCCTGTTTCTCAAGTTCAAAAGTATTAACAAGCATGAATTCATTGAAAAGAAGTTGTTCGGCATCGGCAAGACTCAGGCTTGCCTTTTCTTCAACCAACTGAAGAACTTTTTCTTTCCTGTCAGTGGTCTTTCTTGTTTCCTCAGCAATCGCTTTGGATTTATCCTCGAGCTCTGCTCTGAGAAGAGCAATCTGTGCCTCAAGAGCCCTGATCGCACTGTCACTCTGCATCCTCAGGGTTTTGTCCATTGCTCGAGTACAGTCTTCAAAAATCCGCGGATACAGCTCGCCACAGTCAACAAAGAGAGTGCGCAGACCCACTGCCGTAAGCGCAGAAAGTCGCTCGCATTCTGAGAGTCTCTCAAAAATGAGCCGCTGCGTTTCGTCGCGCTCTTGCTCAAAGGCAAGAAGGACGTCTTCATCACGTCTTGCAGCACGCGACCAGACAAGAATTCGGAATCTATCGATAATCGATACACTCTTGCCTTGCTTTTGACCTTTGCGTTCCTCAAGCTGAAGTTCTTGTTCGATATCCTTGACAAGCTCTCTCGACTTCTCCAGTTCTGTCTGCATTTTCTTGAATGCTGTCAGCTCTGCCTTCCATCGCCACGACATCAACATTTCGCGCACAGTCCAGGGGATAGTTTTTTCGAAAACCTCCCACGCAGCGATGCGCAACTCCTTCCATTTGCCACGCCATGTGCTTTCTGGATTGACGTAGTGACCGAACTGCTCTTCGATTTGGAATGTGCAACGTGGCATGCCCACATGATAGGGATTTTCAGTTTGCTCGATAGAATTGTTTTTGCGTTCATCCTGGAAAAACAGAACTTTTTCAAGTTCCTCAAGTGCAGAGAGCAGCTCCTCGGTTTGTTTGAGTTTTCTTTTGTCTTTGATTTGTGGGAGTGCAATGCGGATGCGAGGCAACAGCAAAGCAAGCACGTCTTTCGATGACAGTGCCTCGACTATTTCCACCGTACCTGAAAAATCCCTGCTCTCGTTCATACAGAGACGCTAGCATGGCTCCCGAAACGGGCGATGGGAATTTTTTATCGGCCAGAAGGTCGAGAGCCAGAACGCCAAAGAGCTTCGGCCAGCTTCTGTTCACTGCGGGAGAGTGTGTCCCAAATTCTGAGGATAAGATCCGGCCTTTGCAATGAAGTTCTGCGGATCTGTTCACTGCGCCGAAACTTGGCAATTTCTGCATGGTGTCCTGAAAGCAGCACCGGAGGAATGTGTTGCCCGGCAAACTCGACCGGCTGGGCGTACTGAGGGGCTTCAAGGAGACCGTCTTCGAAACTATCGGAACGAGCGCTTTGTTGATTTCCAAGTACCCCAGGCACAAACCGGGCTATGCAGTCCATCATACAAACCGCGGCAGCCTCACCTCCCGACAGTACGAAGTCTCCTATGGAAAATTCATGATGAGCACGATTCGCAACAAAACGCTGATCAAATCCAGCGTAGCGACCACAGAGAAAGACAATGTGTGAAGAGGTCTCTGCAAAGTGCCGTGCCCACTCGTTGTTAAAGACTTTTCCTCCTGGCGAAACGTGAATCACAAGCGTTGAGGGTGTCTGCACAGAATCGAGAGCACGTGTGCACACATCTGGAAGCATCACCATGCCGTCACCACCACCCACAGGATGACCATCTACAGTGCGGCGGGTATCGAGAGTAAAATCGCGCGGATTCACAGTGTCAAATCCCAACAAACCCTGTTTCAAGCCACGAGAAAACACGCCCTCTTCGAGGAGAGGCTCAAAAAAACGCGGAAAAAGCGTGAAAGCTGTGAAACGCAAACTCATTGTTGTTCGCTGTCCAAAAACGCGGGTTCATCCTTCAGTGTAATGGTGCGCTCACTCTCATTCACTGCAACGACAAAGGCATCCACAAACGGAAAAAGAATGGTGTCTTGGGAGTGATTCAGCGGCTGAATCTCGAGCGTTTCCTGAGCCCCGAAATTGTGAACCGCAACAACATGACCATAAGCTTCTGTGCGGCCATCGATGAGCACTTTGCAGCCAACCAGCTCAGCGACGAGGAACTCGTCCTGTTCGAGTTTTATCTCTGAACGTGAAACGAAGAGATGGGTATTGTAGAGGGACTCACAGATCTCCCGGGAGTTCACCGACTCGAGCTGAAGGGCCAATTTCCCGCCGCTGACATATGCATTCTCTACGGCAACGACTTTTTCAGGGACGGTTTTGATCAAGAGTTTTTTGTACCCCGGCCAGTCGATGCGGTTGTCATCAGTCTTCAGAAAAAACGAGCCGCGAACCCCATGTGGCCGTCCCACCTGCCCTAGCCACAACCAACCTTCGGGAGTCTGAACAGGAGGCGTGGTGCCGTGGTTGCGCCGACCCGAGTTCTTCTCAAGCTCTTGTGATTTCAGCTTCGATTTGTCAGTGTGCGGGCTATTGCGCATGAGCACTCCTTTATGCTGGCTAAGCTCTTCCCCAGTGCCCGGGGGGAGCGCCTGTAGGCCGATGTAGCCGTGAGTGTCTCTTGACGCAAGCCGATTCACGTCTCCCGGCTCGCTCCTGCTCAAGAGGCTCACTCCATGAAATTGCTCGATTATATCCTCTTTCTGGTGTCACAGGCACTCAGCGAGTTGGGCGACCATCTCTGGGGGCTGGGCTTGCGCAACTACCTGTTCGACAACAGTCCTTGGACTCCCGCGGCAGGCCTGGCCGCTGTTTTTCTTCTGCAGGCCATTCCGGTGTTCTTCTTTGGGCCTTGGCTCAGCAGCAAAATAGGTGGGCGCTGGCGCAGCATGGCTCTCTGGGCAGACGTCGCGCGTATGCTTATCACTCTGTCCTTCGCGGGGGTGCTTTTCTTGGCCCGCGGAAATCTCGGCCCCACCTCGTTGGTCTTCATCTTACTTGTGACACAGCTCCTTCTCGAATTCGGCTCACTTGTTTTTCAAAACTGCCGCAATTGCCTTGTGCCAGTGCTTTACCCGAACCCCCGTGATATCCCACGCGCACACCTCTGGGCCAACGTCGCAAGTCTCAGTGCTGCGGGAATTGTGCCTTTAATTTTTATCACTGTGCTTGGTTCGCAAAAGCAAATCCAAACGGAATGGTTGATATGGGCTGCCATAATCGATGCCATCAGTTTCGGAATCAGTGCACTAGCTTTGTTTGCACTGAGGCGCTCAGCGCGTTTGAAGGATGCGGAAACTCAAGCTGCAAATGAATCTCACTCGAAGTCGACCTTTTTTTCACAGTTCTCCACGGGATTCGAAATTGCAAGAAAATATCCCGCGGTTGCTCGTCTTCTTATATATTCTTTTTTCTATAATATTTTTCTAATGGGCCCCTTTGAAATTGGCCACGTCACTTTTTTACGGCGAGATCTCGGGCTTCCTCCAGTTGCGCTGGCGGTAAATCTGTTATTGTTCCTCGGCGGGATCCTTATCGGCACACTTGCAGCAAACTCGCTCTGGAAATCAGGTAACAGCCAACATTTGCAGCGCTTCTCAAAATCAATTTTCTGGGATGGAATGACCTTTTTCCCCATTTGTCTTTTTGTATTTCTGAAAGGAAAAATTCCTGAGCCGGTTTTCCTCTCGATTCTCTCCGCACTTTTCCTGTTCCACTATGCAATGGTTCCGTTCGTAAAAGTGAGCCGTCTTGCAGGCATTCAAACACAAGCAGAAAAGAGTGAATGGAGTGCACTGCTCGGATTTCATGCTGTGGCTGTTGAGGGGGCGGCTGCGATTTCGGTTATTTTTGTTGCGCTGGTTATACCCGACATTTCCGGAACGCTTCTCCTGGCCATCGGTGGCGCAGGGGCAACCCTCTGCGGTCTACTGGGAATGAGTGTTCTTTCCGGCTCTCAGAACCCCAAGACTTGAATTTTATCTATGATTTACCTATATTTTTCATGAAGCACGCGCTGTGCTTTTGAATATCTTCAGGACACACCCGTGAACTCTTTGCCAGTACTTTACATTGTCGCGACACCCATCGGAACGCTGTCTGACATGTCACCAAGAGCCCGCGAGACTCTTGCACGTGTTGACTTCATTGCTTGCGAAGACACTCGCCGCACCAAAGAGTTGCTTCAAGCTTTGGCCATGCCGCATGTTTCTCTCGTGAGCCTGCATGAGCACAACGAGTCAGGAAAATCGCAGCATTTGGTAGAACGCCTGCTCCAATCAGAGACACGCTCGGCTGCTCTAGTGAGTGATGCAGGAACCCCTGCTATCAGCGATCCGGGAGCCCTGTTTGTCGACGCTTGCCACCGGGCCGGCATTCGGGTTGAAAATGTGCCCGGGCCCTCAAGCCTCGTTGCAGCGGTCGCTGCCACTGGATTTCTTCAACCCCGGGTGCTTTTCTCAGGTTTCCTCGCACGCACATCCAAGGATCAACAAGAAGAATTTCGCCGCTGGGCCGCGGTTGCCCCATGCATAGCCGTTTGTTTTGAAAGTCCGAACAGAATTGTCAATACCCTCAAGAATGCCACGGCCTTCTTTCCCGCGGATACGAGAGTTTGCCTTTCACGGGAAATATCAAAGAAGTTCGAGGAGCACCTGCGCATGCCGTTGCACGAGTTGCTAAGGACTCTCGAAGAAGGACATCTCGTGAAGGGGGAATGCATCATCAGTTTTGAAGTTCTTCCGGGCACGAATCTCTCTGAAATCTCTCCCCAGAAAAACCTCGAAGAGGTTACCGAAGAGGCTCTCGAGCTGCTCTCAGAAAATCCGGCGCTTCATCTCAAGGAACTCAGCCGCAGCCTTGCAGAGAAATATGACCTTCACCCGAAAGAGCTTTACAATGCCATCGTTGCGAGACGCAAAGCATGAAAGCCCTCAATCGATCTCCCGACTGGGCTGCGCTGGAAGCTCTGCTGGATTCCTGGTTCACAGCAGGGCTAAGCCGACACAGCATTTTGACCTTTGATTCTTCCCAGAGCTCATGGGAAACAGGCCTGTTTGCTGCCTCACTGTTCAAGCGTGGGGCACAATCCCTGCGCTGTTTCAGCAGTGGCGAAGTGCGCGACCTGAACCACGAGGCATTCAATCAACTGCATTCAAAAACAATGACCTCCACAGCCGTCATCGCTCGCTTTGACGAATTTTTTGCGCATCCGATTTTTTCTGATGCCCGAACCGCCGTGCTGTGTGACTCAACTTTTTTACGATGCCATCCCAAAGTCGAAACACGTCTGAAAAATTCGCCTGTTTCGTATCTCAAGATTGAATGTTCAGAGGAAAATAAATCTCTGCGCACGGCCCGCGGCATTTTTGAAGCGATTCCAAAAAATGCCACGCGCCTGATTGTAATGGGTGGAGGCATCTGCTGTGATATCGGTGGATTCGTAGCTGGAATGCGCGCATTAGAAATTCACCTGGTTCCTACAACCCTTCTCGCAGCCGTCGATGCCGGCCTTGGCGGCAAAACCGGAGTAAATCACCACCGTGCTGGCAAAAATCAAATTGGTCTCTTCGTTTCCATTGCATCTGTTTTTGTGGTCACAGAGTTTCTGACCACCTTGCAATCTTCACAGCTCAGTGAAGGTCTTGCTGAAATTTTGAAGCATGCCTTCCTCTCAGGCAGGCAAGAACGATGGCAAGAGGCCATCGCTATACTCCAACATTATTCAAATGCCGCCGATATCACTTGGGATGACCTCCGGGTTCTTCTCATGGAAAATCTGGATTTTAAGAAACAGGTTGTTGCGCATGATCCCTTTGAGAAAAATATTCGTGCGCTTCTCAACTATGGTCATACCACTGCACATCTCCTTGAGGCTCTCATTGCTTCACAGAAAACGGGCTCAATGACGACGCTTACACTCAGCCATGGCTGTGCCGTTGCTGTGGGACAGCTCTGCTTTCACAGGCTCGGCTGGGCAAAGGAAGCCCCCCAAGAATACCCCGATGCTCTTCTGACTCTCTTGCAGCAGGAATCAATCTCGCTCCCCCTTGCTGCCTTAAAAGCGATTGAACACACCGCCCGAGGCCTTCTTCTGCAGGACAAGAAAAACACCCATGAAGCAACTGCTGGTTTGGTGCGCTGTGTGACACCACGCTATGGCTGCCTTGAAGATCTGCACAATTTCAAACCTAATGACCTATCGTCTGTTGTGGCAGAAAACACCACCCGAATCGAAGTCGATGTTCTTCTCACACAACTACAGAATGCAGGACTCTTCTCATGAATGCCTTTGCACCCAATACCATGGTGCCCCTACTGGGCGAACGCCTGTATCTCGAACTTCGACCGCAGCAGCGATGTCTCGTACTCCATTTCAACAACGAAAAAACACGAAATGCGGTGGATCCAGACCTAGCAAAAGCACTCGCATTGCTGTGCAACGCTCTGCAGAACTTGAACTCAGCACACCCTGCTGCCGCTCTTATTCATGCACACATATATTCAGTGTTGGTTTTGAAATCACATACCCCGGGAGTCTTCCTCTCGGGCGGCGACCTCAAAGCCATCATTTCTTTTGACGCGCAGCAAGGTGAACTGTTCACAAGCCAAATGCGATCATTTACCGAGTTTTTGCGCTCGGGGTCACTCATCTCAATTGCACTGCTCAATGGCGTTGCCGCAGGAGGTGGAAGCGAAATAGCCTTGGCCTGCGATTTACGCATTGCCACACATTCCAGCGCTCGCCTGGATCTTGCTCAAACGCGTTGGGGAGTGCCGGCGGGCTGGGGAATGATGACTGATCTGCGCCGGCACGGTGTCTTTTCATCGGAGCGGCGCCGTGGCTTGGCTGTCGCCACTCAAGAGAGTTGGGATTCCACCTGCCTCCAAAATCTCGGTCTGCTGGATGCCTGCTTTGATCAATGCGCACTTCCCGATGAAGCATTCGAGACTTGGCTGAAAGAATGGCTTGGTCGCTTGCAACAATGCCCTCTCGAGCTCAGCAAGGCACTTGTGCACGAGCGCCCTCGCCTCCCGACCGAGGACCTTGATGAATTCGATAAAAAATTGTTCAGTCAGTACTGGCTCGGCGAAGTTCACAGGACTCGCGTGGCGGACTTCATCCGCTCTCGTAGAAACTCAAAAGAGGATTCCGGCGCACCATGAAGACAAACCCCATCACATTGTCTGCTGCAGTTGCTCTGCTGACTTGCTCAGGGGCTGTGGGCTGTGGCGTAAAGGCTGCGCCGACCCCCGTGTTACCTTCACCTCCAGGTCCGCTGCAGGAAGAAGTTGAAAACAGAGCGTTGTTGAGAAAAGAAAAAGAGAAGGAACGGGCAAAAGAAAAATCCGCAGCCACGGAGAAATAAGCAAAATGAGTCACTCAACCCCATGGCCCAAAACCCGATTCTTCGACGTTTTTCCTGAAATACAACACCCCATCGTTCAGGGAGGAATGGTTTGGGTCAGTGGCGGCAAACTTGCTGCGGCCGTCTCGAATGCTGGAGCGTTGGGACTCGTGGGAGCAGGTTCAATGAAGCCGGACCTGCTACAGCACCATATTCGCAAGGCCAAGGCGCTCACGCAGAAACCTTTTGGAGTTAACGTTCCACTTCTTTATAAGGACGTGCAACTGCAGCTGCAGATGGCTCTCGACGAGGGTGTGCGCATTTTCTTCACAAGCGCGGGCTCTCCCAAAACACACACAGCCTGGCTCAAAAGTTATGGAGCTACGGTCGTGCATGTGACCTCAACCCCTGAGCTTGCACTCAAGTGCCAGGATGCAGGAGTGGATGCGGTCGTTCTTGAAGGATTCGAAGCTGGCGGACACAATGGCCGCGACGAACTTACAACCCTTGTTCTTCTTCAACAAATTCAAGGAAAACTAAATATTCCCGTAATCATAGCAGGCGGGATAGGCTCAGGAGCCGCGATTGCAGCCGCGCTGGCACTCGGTGCCGATGCTGTTCAAATTGGAACGATGTTCGCAGCTACAGAAGAGAGCTCGGCACATGCGAACTTTAAGAAGGCAATGCTGGATGCCGGCAACACAGCAACCTTCTTGCACATGAAAAAACTGGTTCCGGTGCGTCTGCTACATAATCCCTTCAGTGAAAATGTTCGCCTCGCAGAAAACCAATGTGCAAGCGCAGAACACCTCAGTCAAATTCTGGGTAAAGGGCGTGCGAAAACGGGAATGCTTGAAGGTGATATCACCGAGGGTGAACTCGAAGTCGGACAAATTGTCTCAAACGTGTCCTCTATCAAGACTTGTCGGGCCCTCATTGATGAATTTATTGCCGATTACTCACGCGCCAAGGAGCGTATTTGCAAGCATCCATAAAATAACATATTTTTTTACTAATTTAGCTTTTTAAAAAATATTTATTAACAAAGTAATACACATTCTATGCCGCTTTCGAGGAACAATTTTCACCCCTCGAAAATTTTTTTTACCCATATTTTTCGATTTGTTACGTTTGTTCGGATTCCAACCCGCTAAAGACTTCCCACCGAACCCCGAACAGTGTGGTGAAAGTTCTGCAGCACGGAGCAAGAGGAAACATCCGGCTGCTGAGCTTGAGGGCAACAAGTTCTTAGAGGTTCAAGGAGGAATCGCTCATGGGTTTGCGCATCGCCAGCAATGTTCAAGCACTGACAGCTCAGAGAAATCTGAACGCCACGACCGAGGCTAACAACGCGAGCATGGAAAAGCTTGCTTCAGGCTTCCGGATCAACAAGGCTGCAGATGACTCAGCAGGGCTTGCCATTTCAGAGAAATTGAAAGCCGACATTCGTGGCATTAACATGGCCCGCAGAAATGCCAACGATGGTGTCTCTCTCATCCAAACCGCTGAAGGTGGTTTGAATGAAGTTGGAAACATTCTTGGCCGACTTCGTGAGCTCGCGGTTCAGAGTTCTTCGGACACAATCGGCGACACCGAGCGTGGCTTCCTCAACAAAGAATTTTCTCAGCTTAAAAATGAAATTACCCGTATCGCCAAATCCACAGAGTACAACGGCACTCTTCTGATTGGCGGTGAGCTTGATGGCGCCGACCCGGACCTTGCAGCTCGCAGCAATGGCTATCCACTCGAAATCCAAATTGGTAAAAACTACTTCGCAAGCGTCGACTCGAAGGATCAGGCCGCACCAGTTAACGTGCTGCGCATTGACCTTCAGGACATCAACTCCACAGTGGGTGAGAATGGCCTCAACCTTGGTGAGGCTCCCGACGAAGGAGCACAGGTTGGAAACAAAGAGGCTGCGCAATCGTCCATCGGGATGCTTGACAACGCCATCACAAAAATCTCTGGCTACCGCTCTACCCTGGGCGCACTCCAAAACCGACTCAACTCAGCGATGTCGAACTTGTCGGTCCAGGCTGAAAACGCCAACGCAGCCAATAGCCGCATTCGCGATACTGACTTCGCTGACGAGAGTGCGAAGCTGACACAAACCAACATCCTCAAGCAATCGGGTGTTGCGGTGCTCAGCCAGGCCAACCAAACTCCTCAGCTGGCACTGAGATTGCTTGGCTAAGCGTCTCTTTCGTGACAGAAACTCTCCAGAAGACCTGACCCCCTGGTTTATGGAGAAGCATCCATGAAAATTGCCCTCATAGGTGCTGGTGTAGCAGGCGCTGCCTGCGTCTCGGTCCTGCGTTCACGCGGGGCCGACTTTTGCATTTTCGAAAAATCTCGCGGCCCAGGCGGACGCCTGTCCACACGTCGGGTGAGTGGGATATTGCCGGAAGGCGACCTGCACTATGACCACGGCGCGCCTTCACTGCACTTGACAGAGGAACTGACGAGCAAACTTGCTCCACACCTAAAACCAGAAACCTTGAGAAAATTCACAGATGACTCCTGGGTGGCTTGCCCGTCCATGCCACAGTTGGTCAAGGACCTGCTCGGGGGCTGCAGCTTGAGTGCACCGGTGGAGATTGATGCTGTGGAAGGCTCTCCCGGAAATTGGTTCCTGCGCGAGAAGGCGAAGGCGGAAGGCACAGAACCTGGCTTGCATGGCCCCTTCACAGCGGTTGTCCTGACAGCCCCAGCCCCCCAAACGTTTGCACTTTTGCGCAATGTTGAATGCACTTGGAAGAGTCGCCTGCAGGCCGCAAGTTACCATCCGTGCTGGGCACTGATGGCTTCATTTCGCAATGAAAAAACCAAACCCCAAAAATCCTCAGACATCTTTGCAACCATCGTCAGCCAAAATAAAAAACCAGGCAGAAAGCTCCCCGAAGACGTACAAAGCTGGATAGCACATGCGACACCCGAATGGAGCCGTTCTCATCTCGAAGATGAAGCGATTGTAGTTCAGAGCAAACTACTGGCTGAATTGACACGTGTGCTCGATCTCGCTGAGCTCCATCCGATACACGTAGCGGTGCATCGGTGGCGCTACAGCACTGTGGCAAATGCGCTCAGTTGCACTGCGCTCTCTGACGCAAAACAAGGCTTGTTCTTTGCCGGCGATGCCTGCGCGGGAACGGGTGTTGCTGGGGCTATCGAAAGTGGCCTCGCAGTCGGACAGATGCTGTTCTCTGACTGATACCACGGGGACGAAGGCGAACATGAAGCTCATCATGATTTCGGGGGATGGCCAAGGCGCAGGCCGAACCTTTCTGGCCCGCAAAATGACTGACAACCAAGCGCAAATTTTTTCAATTGTGAACGTCATTCGCGCACAGCTTCAGCGCAAGTATCCCCATTACGATTGGTTCAACAAAGAGCCCCAGTACAAAAGCAAAACTATGGTGGCGAGCACTGGCAAAACCATTTTGCAACATCTCGACGAGCTAGGACGAGGTGAGAAGCAGAAAGATCCATTGATCTGGGCTAAGCATCTGGTTGATATTCTGAAATATGCACGCGACAACGAAGGTCATGAGACCGTAGTCCTCGACGACATTCGTTTTGTTGACGAGTATCAATATATCAAGAAATGCCTTCACACCGAGAACATCGTTCATTTTCACGTTGCCTGCGAAAAGGCAAAGCCTGAGCCACTCTACGAAAATGAGAAGCTCAGGCTCCTTGCTGACTACATCGTCATGCGTCAGAAACAGCTTTCCTGACGAATGGGCGTGCAATAACGCTCAATTTGGCCGAAATCGAGCGAGAAATCGACCTGAATTGCCTTGTCGTTATAGTCGGTATCGATACTTCCAGACGTACTGCTGTTGCCACTCTTCAATCCAAAAACAGGTGAATAACCATTGCCACCTGAACCACCAATTGCAGTCACAGGTGAATTTACCTGTGTTGTCACATCGGAGTCACAGGGCTTGTTGATTTGAATTGAACCACCACGCAGAATGTCGGTCATTGATGCGAACGTCTGACCACCCATGGCGACTCCACCATTGCCACTCGGGCCAATATTTGCGCCCTGAATACACATCCAGCGACCATCCTGATCAAGTTCATCTTGCATTTGATCGTAAACCTGAGGCCCATAATTGTCGCCAACTGCAGAACCGAGTCCATCGTAGGTTTTGTCATTGATGCGAATATTGCGGTTGTTCCAGATTGCGTTCACAGAAACCTTGTCGACACAGAGGGCATTCTGGCTAATGCCATTGATGGCGCTACCATCAGCAGAAACCGGACCATTTACACTGCCAATGTCAGTGCTGATATTGAATGGGCGTGCATCTTGAGCGCTTCTGTTAACGCAGATATTCGAACTATCGTTGCTGGCCAGAGCGATGGCATCGCCCCCACGACCACCGGGTGAGCCATCAGCCAGCTTCTTGAAACGGTTGAGCACCTTCGTATTCGAGGTGAAATCGCTCACTGTGTTTCCCCAAGCCCAAAGTCCACCCACTCCGAAATGACCATTCCAGTACTTCGCATTACCGCAAACTCTGTGACCATGACAAAGACGTCCGTCCTTCCATTCGAAAACATTAATCGTGCTTGCAGACGGAATCTGATATGAGCCCTCGTGACAGTTCAGGAACATAGTGATTTCTCGACCGGCACTTTTGCCGCTGCTGTCCTGCATACGCAGAACAAGATCTTTGCATTCAGCTTGGGCAACATTGGATGAAACGAAGACAGCCAAGAGACTCAAACCAACGAAAATTGAAACAGGTTTCTTTTGCATCGTATCCTCCCTTTGGGTCGTTGTGGTCAGCACAATCTCAACGCAAAATAAACATTTTTTCAGAGTTCTTGTTGCATTGAACGAGATACTGGATGATTGACAACACCGCAGTCAATCGCACCCTTAGAAGTCTTTGCGATATGTCATGATCAGGAGTTATTTATGTCGGCACCGATAAAGTCATTCGCCTGCACCATTCCGGAACTCGCACAATACACTCTTGATTGCTTCAAACCCGAAGACTCTGTTCTTGCGGAAATTCGTGAACGCGCTGCGCAGGAGAAACTACCCAACATTCATGTAGGGCGCATGGATGGGCTGCATCTTGAAGTTCTCGTGCGCATGACTGGCTCAAAAAAGGCAGTAGAGATCGGTTCGCTAGCAGGCTACTCAGGGGTCTGCATTGCCCGAGCTTTGCCAAGCGACGGACACCTGCACGCCTTTGAGCTTTTCGAAAAAAATGCACGCGTCTGTGCGGAGAGCTTCCGCCGAGCGGGATGTGCATCAAAAATTACAATTCACCAGGGATCGGCGCTCGAAAATTTAAAAAACATTGAAGACCAAGGCCCCTTTGATGTTGTGTTTATCGATGCCGACAAACCCAACTACCCCGGCTATTTGGCTTGGGCTGAAAAGCATCTCCGGATTGGTGGAACAATCATTGCTGACAACACTTTTGCTTGGGGTCTTATTCTCCAGGACAAATTCGACACAGAATCACAGCGCAAAGATGCGGAAGGCATCCGACACTTCAATGCTGAAGTGGCAAATAGTCCGAAGTGGCGCGCCACTCTTTTGCCCACAGGTGAAGGGCTGACCGTTGCAGTGAAAATCGCTTAAACACAAAAGAAAATTCAACTCCAGGCCTCAACGTAGCGTCCCTCAGGATCGTACATATCCTGCTGTTTTTGAATATTGAAAACGCGGGAGCCGCGCGGATCGTTGCCCACACCTGCAAGATAAGCCCAATTTCCCCAATTGCTGGCTGGGTCGTAATCAATCAGCAGCGACTCAAAACACCACGCCCCCAAAGTCCATGGGATTTGGAGTTCATGAATCATGTAACTGGCAACATTCTGCCTCCCACGATTGCTCATAAAACCTGTCTGAATGAGTTCACGCATGTTGGCATTAATGAACCTCTGCGCTGTGTTGGCAGTGAGGATCTTTTGGAGCCGCGTCTTTGTGGCACGCTTGTCGGGAGTCCGCAGGGGTGTTTGCCCGTGAATTCCCTGCGGAAGAAAAAGCTTAACATCGTGTTTAAGCAGCATGAGCTTGAAAAAGTCTCGCCAAAGCAACTCAACCACAACCCATTCACTATTCTTGCTCGCACCAAATTGACTCTCGTATGCCCTTACTTTTTCGAAAATCCAACTCGGCGACAACGAACCATTGGAAAGCCATGCTGAGAAGAGAGTCGAATCATTCAATCCAAGAAGACCATTACGTGTCTCAAAATAGCTCGCAATCGAGCGCGTTGAGAAAATGTAATCCTCGACTCTTTCTTTGCCATTTTTCTCGCCACCCCTGAGGACATTCATCTTCTCGCGAGGACCTTGAGGCTCACCAACACTGCGCAAAAGCTCACTTTCTTCTGGAAACATTTCAACCCAGGATTCGGCAGGAAAAGATGATTTAGCTATATTTTGCAGGGAACGGTATTCCGCCGTTGTGATTTTTGGTGTTTGCGCTGTGGGATTATCTGAAGAAGATTCTAAGTCTGCGATCCCACTGACCAGATTTTCCAATCCAATCTTTTCAAGGCGTCTGCGATAATCAGAAAAAACATCTGGTGTTTCTGCAATTGTAAATGGAAGCTGATTGGGGGGAATGAGAAATCCACTCCAGGCCGATACGACTTTGATTCGAGCAGGATCAAGGCGAGCACACAAGTACGATTCAATGCTGCGTTCCTCGGGTGCACATTCGCGGGAAAAATAAATTGTATCGATGTTGAGTTCTTCCAAAAGCTTTGGGAGGACTTGCTCTGGTTCACCCCACATTTGCAGAAACTCTATTTCTCGAATGCGTAGATCTGCATCCAAGTTATGAAGTGTTTCAGACAAAAATCGCCGGCGATGCCACCCCATGCGAGGAATTGAAATGATAGTGCGGTCGAATTGACGTGGATCATGAACATAGACGCAGACTAGCGCCTCGTTTTCAAAAAAAGCCTTTTGAAAAAGTGGGTTGCTGGTCAGGCGTAAGTCATTGCGCATCCAATATAGTGCCCGCGTCATTCTCTACTCTCCGCAAGATGTTCGGCGACTTTTTCAAACACTTATGATAGATTATTTTCAAGGAGGTTTGCCATGAACATCAGGAAAATTGCCCGCATTGTTCCAGCTCAGGCTATTTCAGAGGGCGCTGGCGTGACTGTTCACCGCACCATTGGCACGCAGGCACTGCGGAACCTCGACCCATTTCTGATGCTCGACCACTTTGGAAGCGACAATCCAAACGAATACATCGCCGGCTTCCCGGATCATCCGCACCGCGGTTTTATCACCTTCACCTACATGCTCGACGGCCACATGCTGCACAAAGACAGCATGGGCAACACTGGCGATCTTCGTGCCGGAGGTGCGCAATGGATGAAGGCTGCGAGCGGAGTCATTCACTCGGAAATGCCACAGCAATCTCAGGGGTTGATGCGAGGCTTCCAGCTCTGGATAAACCTTCCAGCAAAAGAGAAAATGTCAGCACCTGAATATCAGGAGTTCAATCCTGAGGCGATTCCAGAAGTAGAATTTGACGGTGGAAATGCGCGTGTGCTTTGCGGAGAGTTTAAGGGCAGCCGGGGTGTTATCAATGACCCCAACACTGAAGCCTTTTACCTGGATGTTGCACTCGCAAGTGGTAAGCGCTTTAACTTCCAAACACCAGCACAGCACAATTGCTTTATCTATGTTTTCGAAGGGAGCGCGACTGCTGACTCACAGCATTTACTCAAGCATAGTCTGACCGTTTTCACTGCGGGTGAATCGTTGCAGATTGATGCTGGCAGCACTGGAGCAAGATTTATTGTGGTGGGAGGCAAACCAATTGGTGAGCCTATTGCTCAATATGGACCCTTCGTCATGAATACACGCGCAGAAATTGAACAGGCCTTCATGGATTATCAAACCGGACGACTTGTGCGATCAAAAGCCGCGATGAAGGGCCGTTGAAGATAGCTGAGTCTTAGCGAAGGCGGGAAGGGCACTCATGAAAGATGTTCACGCCCGCTTCCAGACTTTTGTCTGCTCAATTTCATCAATCGAAGGAGCGCGCTTCTCCCACCCTGCTTTTAGCTCGCGCTCCACTTCCACACTCCAATCTGGCTGAATACGTCGCTTTCTTAAAAAATTGAGGCGTTCGGTTCCAGTCATTCGTTGCTTCAACCAAAGCTCCCAATCGCCTACATCGAGAATAATAATGCCTCGGTCATGTCCATGGGCGAAAACCTGCGGGTCGGGATCGTCAGTGAGAAGAGTGAAGGTTGGAATAAACTCGCCCGTCTGTGGATTGAACCAGTCATTCCAGAGTCCGGCTGCAAACAGCAGGGCACCAGAGCGCTCTGAAAAACGAACAACTTTGCCAGCACTGGCACCAAAGTAACAGGACTCGACTGCACCTGAGATGGGCACAAGACAAACTTGGCCGCGGTTGAATGCATTTCGGAAACTTGGCACATGAGTGATCTCTTCGACAATCGGTTTTCCAAGGCTGTCAAAAACAAAATCGTTTTTTCCGGTTGCACTGTTTTTCATCCGCTTTGGCCGAGAAAGGCGAGCATTGTAGGTTTCAAATGCAAATGGCCAACTCTTCGACCAATCCGGGCAGAGAGAAAAATACTTATTCCGTAGCTCACTCTCCCCCTGTGAGTCGACAATGATGACCGGTGCGGTCTCCTTCTTCAAGAAGCCATGAATCCGGAGCTGCAGAGCGGAGCTATCGATTCCATCCGGATCCTTCAATCCCTCAAAATGCTTTGTGAGATCGCCCGCTTCAGTTCTCAGAGTGACAACACTGCACACAATAAACCCCATTAAAATCGGAGTGTTATAACATACGTCAAATCTTCATACTAATAAAGGACGTGTATTTTCCGAAACACCTATCGGCCGAACAGGGGCATTCAACAGGGATGAGGCATGAAACTGTTGGCAGTGGTCATTTCAGCGACATTCATCATCACGGGCTGCAAAAAAGAGTCCGTTGAAATGAATGTTGCTCAAGTTTCCCCTGACAACTCTGCCGATCCACGAATCGCGAGTCTTGGAGTTGTGCGCATCAACTCAAGCTACACCCTTGCCTCTGGCAATTTCCGTTCAACCTGTTCGGGAATCCTGTTGCATGGTGGCGATCAGTCGTTGCGCGAGTGCGTTGTTCTTTCAGCTGCGCATTGCTTTAAAAACTATCCGCGGGGTACCGAACACAACGTTGAGTTTATCGACAGCAAGGGCAACGTGCAGAAGGTCTTCCCGGTTCGCTCTGTTCAAATTCACCCTGCATTTACGGCCACAGACGCGAAACTGTCGATGCAACACGCGGCCGTTGATGCTGCCGTCTTGAAATTTATGTGCTCGCTGCCGGTTTCGATCAAGTCGGCGCGCGTTGTCGACTTCAGCCATGTTCCGATCGGCAGCCGTTTGTTGACAACCAAATTCATCGCAGTCTCTGAGACAGAAAAAACGAAAGATGAAAAGAATAAAGTGCCCGACTCTCTTCTCGCTGCTTTGCCCGTCACATCGGCCCGGCTTGTTCAGGTTCCCCTGAAGTTGCAGAGTATTGATTTCCCGAGTGCAGGCGAGATTCAGCCTGAAAGTGAACAGACCTTCGTTGGGCCTGTGATGCCACGTGCAACTGGCTCAAGTCATCCTCAGCCAGGATTGCTCTCTCTTGAGGGCCGTGAAGGTGACGGCTCTTGTGAAATAGATGCAGGGGCCCCAGTTATTTTCGATGATGGTCGTGAGCTTCTCCTTGTAGGTCACACCAGTGCTGGTGTGGCCAATTGTGCGAGTTCTCCAGCACGTGCAATGCTCATTTCGCCTCTCGTTTCGTGGATGGAAGAAGTCGTTGGAGAAGGAGTGATCTCCTTTGCCGATCGTGGTGCAAAGCAAAACTCCGGGCAGGTGTCCGCGTTACGCGCTAATGCATTTGATTATGACTTGAAACCCTTGCCACTGGGCGTCGCAACACCCGCTGCAACACCGGCTGCAACACCGGCTGCAACACCCGCTGCAACACCGGCTGCAACACCGGCTGCAACACCGGCCGCAAAAGCCGCTGCAACACCGGCTGCAGCACCGGCTGCAACCCCAACCGCAAACCCCGTTGCGAGACAGGTTACAAAACCGCGATTGCAGCTTCCCAAGCCGCGACTTCCGCTACCTCCACCCCAGGCTGAAGAGCGCCCCATGAGTCGCGCAACTGTGCCACCATTACCGGAGCCAGAAGAAATGGAAGAGCCTGTGGTTCGTGTGTGCACGGGTCGCAAATGGGGAGTCAGCGCAAAAACCCGTGTCTGGGGAACCGTCATTACACTTGTCGACAAAGACTCAAATCAAATTGCAGACGAAAATCTGAAGTGTAACCTTCCAAATGACACCGAACTCTGTTTTGTTTCGCACCCAGTGTCGACGGGAACAGGACGATCAAAAGCTGAACTCTTGGAGGATATGGATGTTGGTGGTTGCGATAAATTCAAGGCAGGAGGGTCAATCTACATGCACCTTCCTGACTTCATACCGCGCTGAAGTCGCCTATGGGTGATGAATCGAATCCGGTGTTACGCATCGCAATCGCCGGTGCTTCAGGCTTTGTGGGAACTGACCTTGCCCGTCGCTTGTCACATACACATCAAATCATCGCATTGACTCGCTCAACACAGGCTGCATCAGCTCCTCCTCCGCACCGCAACCCCGGCATTTATTGGGTCAGCTGCAATCTGTTCTCATTGCGAGAAACAGAGGCTGCACTCGCCGGTTCCGACGCTGCATTTTTTCTTGTGCACAGCATGATGCCGAGCGCACGCCTCACGCAAGGCGAGTACTACGACTTAGATCTGATGATTGCTGATAATTTTTCTAGAGCAGCGGCAACAGCCGGTATCAAACGAATCATCTACCTTGGCGGTATTCAGCCCCATCAAGGATTTGTTTCCCGACACCTGCACAGCCGACTCGAAGTTGAAAACGTCCTACGTAGTCGAGCCGCTGAGTGTGTTGCGCTTCGCGCAGGTCTGATTCTCGGTCCAGGTGGCTCGTCGTCGCTTATTCTTATGCGCCTCATAAAACGCCTTCCAGTGATGCTCTGCCCACCCTGGACCGGAAAAATCAGCTCGCCGATTTCTCTTCGTGATACAGTTGACGCCCTATCGGATAGCCTCGATTCCGAGAAAGTTGCACCCGGCGCATACGACCTAGAAGGCCCTGAAAATATCAGCTACCTGCAGCTGATGCGTCGATCTGCTGATGAAATGAGCCTACGCCGATTGTTCATCAAGATACCGGTCTTGAGCGTGCGACTGTCGCGACTTTGGGTGAGCTTAATCACAGGCCAAAGCCGCGAGCTCGTAGCACCGCTCATTCAGAGCCTTTTAGTCGACATGCTGCCGGGCCGAACGGCACCAGTTTTTCGCCTGGGGCGGACGCCAATTCCTCTGATACAAGCGCTTTATCAAGCAGAAATGCCTAAGGTTCACCTCGAAATTTCAGGCCAGTCGGCACATACTTCACTTATGCCCATGAATGCCGACACCGTTGTCTCCGTTCAGCGACTGCCACTTCCAGAGCGCTGGGATGCTCTCGATGTTGCGAAAGAATACGCACAGTGGTTACCGAGAATCTTGAGACCTTTTATCCGTCTCGAGCTCTCTTCCGATGGAACCCACCTGCGCTTTAAATGGCTAGGCCTGCGCACACCACTCCTGGAACTCGAGTTTATTGAATCCAGAAGTGACGAAAGACGCGCACTTTTCCTTGTGGTGGGTGGACTTCTCCGTGCGGTCAATTCGAGACCGTTGTCGCGTCTTGAATTTCGGGTTTTTCCGCAAGAGCGGCTTGTACTTGCCGCTGTGCTTGATTTTTCGCCTGCGCTGCCCTGGCTCATTTATCTCGCGAGTCAAGCTCAGGCGCACAGGCTCATTATGTTCCTTTTTTCTAAACATCTTGGAGCACTAGCAAGAAAAAAGTGAACACCCAGATTTCCCTTGCCTAGGCCCTCTTTCGCTGTCTACGTTACGCTGCGAAAGTGAGGTTCTTATGAAGTCTCGTCCTTTGTTGCTCCCCTCGCTCACATTCCTCAAGGCCCGTATTCAATACATCGCTCCGCTTGTTAGTTTCATCGGTGTGGCAATCGCTCCTGCGGCTTCTGCAGCACTGAAGGACCTCAAGAATGCTGACCTTGCAATAATTCTTCCTGCTCAAAAAGACTTGCGGGTTGCAGCTTCAGACACAGCTGTTCCGACGCGCGATGCATTTCTCCCTGCAGATTTGCTTCGACTGGTTGAAGACTCATTCAAGAACACATCCGTCGGCGATGCCGTCTCCATAGAAAACACATACGAAGACTGGACTCTGGTCAGCGCGCGAGTGGTCCCCTGTGCACCATTGGGTTCGATCCCTGGCCCTGAGGCAAACATCCTGTGCTGGCCAGAAGTACGCTTGGTTTGGCAACCTATACTCAAGAACTTTCGCCGTTACGCAGCTATTCTGAACTGGTTCGCAGATGATCGCGCAATTCACGCTCTCTACGATGTTCATCCAAAGCTCGCGCTTCAAGGCGAAAATGCAATTCGTGCTCAACAGCTTCTCAACAAAGTACGTTCCGCTCTTGAAACAAATCCCACTCAGGGAAGTTCACTGCTGGCAGCCGAGGAGCTGGCCACATTCATTGCTGCTCGCGATCAGGTTGCACGCAGCCTGATGGAAAGAGCCTTGGCATTGCGCTCAAAGAATCTCGCAACTGAGCAATATGCAAAAATCGCAGAGCGTCCGGAGTTCAATCAACCTGAAGAAGCAAAAGCATTTGTTGGGCGACTCAAGACATTCCTTTCAGAAACCACGTCTCGCGCTGCACTGAAAGAAATGACGAGCTTTTCGCTGCCTGAAGGACGTGAGCCACCTCAATCGGATGAATGGGTCTTCCTGAAGTATCTCCGAAAGAACGGAAAAATGGTGCAGGTCGACATCACTGTGCAGTCCGCCATCGATGGACGCGAGCTGATTAACATGGGCAAGAATCCCAAAGCATCACAAATGCTGGATGATCCCGAATTACACACGGCTCTTGATACGCTTCCCAAAGCCGACGCGGATGAGCTGAAAAAGCGGGTTCTGCTCTCGCCTCAGGAGATTTCGTCGAAGAGCAACATCATCAACGACTCCGCACTCAGTCTCGTGCCCAACACAACCTGCGGCTCATGCCACAAGTTTAATCCCCTGCGCTTTGACTTTCACAACTTGAGCTACCTCGAAGATCGCACGGTGAGTGTGAGCCCACGAGTTCATTTCGATGTCATGCGCGATCTGCAATGGCTCGAACAAGCGAAGTTTAAATAAAGTCAACTCGCGGGGCGAATACTGCAGAGTTTGCACTGCTGTCACCCTGCAAAATGACGAAACCCCCATGGAACAATGATATCCATCGGGGGCTTATTTTATGAGATTTGTTATTCCTGCGTTGTGCTCGTTTTCGCTCCTGGTGTCCTGCAAGCAACCCAATTCCACCTCAGAAGAGCAAGCTCTGGCTTTTGAAGACTCCTTGACCTCAGGGTCCCAGATTGGCTTGCAAGCGATGGAGGTTGCTCTGACTCTCGATGACGGCCCCGTGCCTGAATCGCTACCGTTGGCGAAAAAACTACGCGATCTTGAAATTCCTGTGTCTTACTTCATGATTGGCGTGAACATTCAGAGATATCCGCAAGTCACAAAAGAAATTGCCGAGCTAAGGTTCAACACAGGCCCAATGGCTGGTAAACACGCCACGATCATTGCCAACCACTCCTGGGATCACAAACGCAAAAATAGTGAAATCGCCTGCATTGCCTGCGATGGAACTGAGTACGCAAATATGGAGATCGCAAAAACTGACGCCCTTATTCGCGGCTACGTAACACAGGCCAACAAGCCCTTCTTTTTTCGTGCACCAGGTGGGAATTTTTTCCGCCGCGACGTTGCTGAGGAGGTCAAAAGCCTCACTGAAATCAACAAAGATCTCAGCAAATATATAGGCCCCTTTTTCTGGGACGTAAGCGGTGACGTTGAGGGTGTTTGCCTCAAAGAGACTGCAGAGAAATGTGGCGGTTACTATATGGAGCAAATCCGTCGCAAAGGGCGCTCACACGGGATCATTGTGTTGGCTCACGATATCCATGAAAAAACGCGCACCATGCTCTTGGGCGACGGAAAATATCCTGGAATCATAGCCCAAATGAAACGCGAAGGTTTCAAGTTTGTTCATCTCGACAAATATCCTGCCGCACTCAGTAAATTTGGAAATGTGCCACGCAATGAGTTTGGTGAGGTTACCTTCAAAACAAATCGCGTCGCAGAAAAAACCTATAACTTTGAGGTCAAGGTCAAAGGAGCATCTAGAATTGAAGTGTTCATCGACCGTTTGCAGCAACCTCTCTTCTCAGGCACAGGCAGTACTCTGCAAGGCAAACGCGTCATCACAACAGGCGGCCAACGCATTTTTATGGTCAAAGGCTTCGACTCTACCAACAAGCAAATTGCTCAAGGCAGCCGTTCGGTCGATCTTCCTTTCTAATTTCAATGATTCACAGGCGAGCTCTGCATCATCAAAGGTCTGGTCAGAGTCCTAAAAATCTGATACCTCCGGGCCACAATCTCATCTAAGGAGTGAATCATGGCCCGCACTCTCGTACCTGTTGCCTTGGCTGGACTTTTCCTTGCTTCCGCGTGCGGCTCGTCGAGCTCAGGTAAATCCGAAAAGACCCAATGCACCCCGGCTAACACAGGAAACCTTCAGGGAATCCGGGTACCAGGTAGAGCTCCTGCACCCACAACCAACCCCATGCCCAATGCGCCTGCGAACACTCCTGCAATGGACGCCGACACCCCTGACACCGATGGCTGTGAACCTGGGCAAGGAGGCAATCTCGGCAACGTGCCCACAGCCCCGAACGTTCCAGGTGCACCCAACACTCCAAACTTCCCGACCAACCCCAATCAGCCTGGCATGAACAATGGCGGAAATACATCTCCCCGTACTCCCGCCATTGTTGGCAATATCAATGGTCGTTGGGAATTGAACTCTGACTTCTGCGAAGACGGCACACAGTCGCCCGATATGCAAAGAATCTTCCAGATGTTGATTAGCGGCAACTTCAACCACCAAATGGTCATCACCGAAAACTCAATTGAGGAGTTCACTTGGTTCAAGATGGAAATCGATGTCGACAACAACGACTCGATGATGTGCGCAATGGTGCGCAAATCACCCATCGCCAAGTTGGCTAACGGTGTGCGCATCAGCCGCCCTGCAGCAAAATACGACGACGCGGGTGGTCTGACCCCATGCAATGCACAACCTGTCGCTGCTGAAACCATCGATAACGTCAAGCTGATTGCCCAGGGTGGTTCTCTCGTGGTTGAGTATCCCAACTCGCGTCAATGCAACGGCAAGTCACGTCTGCAATTGTTCTCGGCCAAGAATTGATTTGGCCACACCTATAGGGAGAATGTGATGGTTGAAATCGGAACTCCCTACGCCGAATCTGCCAAGCGGGCTCTCCTGCTTGGCAGCGGCGAATTGGGCAAAGAGCTGGTCATTGAACTGAGTCGTTTGGGAGTGGAAGTAATCGCATGCGATCGCTATCCCAACGCTCCAGCCATGCAAGTTGCGCAGCACTCGCGCGTGTTCGACATGCTCGACGCTGCTCAACTCCGAAGCGTTGTTCTTGAAACCAAACCACACCTGATTATCCCTGAAGTCGAAGCCATCTGCACTCCGGAGCTGCAGCGGCTGGAACAAGAAGGCTGGAAAGTCGTTCCCACCGCGCGTGCAACGCGACTCACCATGGATCGCGAAGGAATCCGCAGACTCGCGGCCGAAGAGCTCTCGCTACCCACGGCACGATACGTTTTTGCGGACTCCTTCGAGGAATTCGCGGATGCATGCAAAAAACTTGGCTTTCCATGCGTTGTCAAACCCATCATGAGCTCGAGCGGCAAAGGGCAAAGTGTGGTGCGCTCGGAATTGGCTTTGAACGAAGCCTGGATCTATGCGCAGTCTGGCGGCCGCGCAGGCGCTGGACGCGTTATTGTCGAGGAGTTCATCCCCTTCGAAAGTGAAATCACTCTCCTGACAGTTCGGGCAATCAATGGAACGCATTTCTGCGCGCCCATTGGCCACAAACAAGTCGATGGTGATTACATTGAAAGTTGGCAACCGCACAACATAAACCAAGCTCAGCTCGAAGAGGCCCAAAAAATCGGAGCCCGGATCACGGAGGCCCTGGGTGGATTTGGTTTATTCGGAGTGGAGCTCTTTCTTTTGAAAGATGGTCGCGTACTTTTCAGCGAAGTGAGTCCGCGACCACATGATACCGGGATGGTGACTCTTGCCACACAATCCTGGAGTGAATTCGCACTGCATGCGCGCGCCATTCTGGAACTTCCCATCACTCAAATACAATTGTTGAGCCCTGGAGTCAGTGTCGCGCTGAAGGCACACAAAGACATCGCTCAACCAAAGTATCGGGGACTCGAACGTGCATTGAGCTTGCCGAATGTAGACGTCCGTATTTTTGGGAAACCCCACGCAAGCAAAGGACGCAGAATGGGCGTTGTACTGTCTACATCAAGCTCAACAACTGAGGCATTAAATATAGCATTGATTGCCGCCAAACATATTGAAATTATCGAGTAGTCAATGCTGCTTGTTCTTTCGCTTGTCTTTGCCGCCATACTTCTTTTCTCTATTTTCAAACCCAGCATGAACCCCGGCCTACCGGCCCTCGTTCTGGTTTTCTTTATTGCTCCACTTCTCCCAGAAGGCAGCGCAGGCAATGTGGCCCAGCTCTTCCCCACATCACTGTTTCTCACGCTTTGGGGAGTCACTTTTTTTTTCTCACTCCTCAATTCAAGCGGACTCATCGACTGTGTCTTACAGCGCATAATTCTTCTGGTGCGGCCTTTTCCTCGCTTTTTGCCACTCGTGCTCTTTGGCTTGGTGGCAGGGCTAACGGCAGCAGGCTTGGGGAACATTGCTACAATTGCACTGATGGCACCCCTGGCTATTCCACTTGCCAAGGAATTGCAGATCTCCGCATTTTTGATGACCGCGTTGATAGTCGGTGCGGCCAACGCAGCATCGTTTTCGCCACTCACTTTGCCCGGAATCTTCACCAACGATTTTATCCAGAGAAGCCCCACTCTTGCCGCAAGTCTGGATCCTTCCACCCTAAGATGGTGGATTTTCTGGAGTGTTTTTGTTTGCATTTCTGCGACGGCTACTCTCAGTTTTCTCTTCATGGGGGGGAAAAAGTGGCTTGCCAGCATCCACAGTGCTGCTCTTGAAAATCAAAAATCAAACTCAAAAGAAAATCTTCAACCACTCTCCAAACAGCAGAGAAACGCAGCGCACCTTGCTGTCGTTTTTGCACTCGTGTTCGTTTTGGGATGTCTTTTCAATTTACCGGCTTTGAAGGAAAGTTTTTCTCCAGAATTTCTCCAAATCGCGAAGCGCTTCGGAGACGTAGGTTTCATGGGCTGGTTGGGCAGTGGAGCAATGCTGCTGTTTGGACTCGGCTCATTCGAGCGGAGCCTCAAAAGTATTCCTTGGGGCACTTTGCTGCTTGTTTGTGGCATGAGTACCTACATTGAATTGCTGAGCCGCGTCGGGCTTGCTGAGGCAGTCTCAGCTCTGGTGCAAAAAAACATTGCCGAAGGTCTGCTGCCCGCCGCATTCGCCAGCAGCGCAGCTCTGCTCTCAGCATTTTCGAGCTCCGTGGGAGTCGCACTGCCGGTCTTCATGCCCATTGTCGAGGCTGTTTCAAAAACTCTCGAAACAGGCCTAACCCAAACACTCATCATTGCAGTTGCCGTTGGATCGCATTTGGTTGACGCAAGTCCGCTCTCAACACTCGGAGCATTATGTTTGGCTCAAATCAGAGACTCGGAGGAACAGAATCGGGCCTATCGTGCACTATTGGTTTATAGCTTTGTCATGATCCCTGTGGCAGCTCTTTGGGCTTTTGTGATTGAACTGCTTTTTTGAGGCTTGGAACGCAGCCCGTTCAGCGCTTCAAACAATCTGATCCGGTCTCGAGAATGACGTGACGTTTTGTATCATTGCTGCCGTCTTTTTCACCATCATTGGTTCCAAAACAAACTGTATTTCCAGTGATTTTGAAAATCGTATAGGTCTTATTCTGACCATCCTCGGCACCGTCAATGGTTTTTCCCGTGACTTCCTTTTCTTTGTTCTTCACCCAATCGTTGTAGCCGTAATTTGAGTCTCTGTTGTTGTCGGAAACAAACCCATCGTTTTTCGGAGTGATAAACAATCTAATATTCGACAGGTCGAGTTTTGTTGCACCCTCGGGTGTTGTGGCAGCTGCGCCGATTGTTCCGGAGCTTGTAGAGCGAAAAATCGCGCGTTCAGTTCCAGAAGCGCAGTTGTTTGAGTCGTACGCGGTCATGGTTGTGTTGTAGCTGCCACCTGAAATGACAAGCACTTCCTTAGTTGAAGAAGAGGTATCGCCCGTGCAAGCACTTGTCCAAGTTCCATCGAGACCCGAGGTTTGGCCACCTGAGCTTGTGCTCGAACTTTTGCTGCACCCGAGAAAAAAAATAACAGCCACACATGCAATTTGAATCTTCATTGGAACCCCTCATCTTTGTTTTCGCAGGCAGAGAGCAACGAAAAAAGTATGGAAGTCAGCCCACATATGAGTCAAGACATCCAATCAAAGACGAGTCAAAGTGATGTAACGCATTTTAGAAGGTATTGGAGGTGCCGAGGGGATTCGAACCCCTGTGAAAACGATTTGCAATCGTTTGCGTAGCCGCTCCGCCACAGCACCGTCGGATGGTCTAAGGCTTATAGCCATCGGGTTCACAAATTGCAAGAGAGCGCCAGAGCCCTCCTAAGAACCGCTTAAAACAAGTAAATTGTTAAGCCTCACCGACCCTTCAGCGGAACGGCCACCCGCCTTTCAGCGCTTTCCCGTGGATGCGAAACAGCCCTGAAATTCGTCCCAGAGCTCATCAAGCACCAGGAAAATCTCGGGATGTTTGGCTTTGTATTTGTCGCGGGTGCGATCCATTGAGGTGTTTGGCACGTCAAAATGTGTGTTTCCACCGCGCCGTTCACGATCAAAGTACAGCTGGGCCGAGAATCGATCGCAAATTTCGACAATTGTTCCAAGGAAAGAATCGCCCGAAAGAGTAAATCCGAGGCGCGTACAGATATCCTCGATCACTTTCTCTTCCAACTCTGCATGCATTTTACCAAGGTCCTTCTCACGCACCTTCACAGGATAAACCACATCGCTTGCATAAGCTTCAGCAAGATCGTGCATCGCTGCCAGACGGTACAGTTCAATGCGCTCATGAGGTCTCAATCCCAAGGCCGCCGCGAGAATCCGCGCAAGAAAAACAACTTGATACGTATGCTCTCCGACGCTTTCCGGAAAAAGATAACTCCAGCCTTTGTAGCGGTAGTGCTCTTTGAGCTTTTCCATCATTCCAACAAATGTGGCTGAATATTCTCCAATACCGCCCTCGAGGCGCGCACGGGTCGCGTCATCAAAAAGGCCATCGAGGAAATCAATGGCATTGCGCCAATTGATTTCAGTCGTCACATTTCGATTTTGCGCTGCATCCTTGCCTTCAACCATCTCGGCCTTCAGCACAGGGTGAACGGCCGACAAACTTTCACCTGCAATTACCTTGCGGCGCATCTGGTGGTAGTGGGTGCGGTAGCGTTCAGCTTGGAAATAAGAGTTGCCCAGCAGACATTCTTTCTCAATGAAGAGCATTGCCGCAAACGCATCAACCAGACGATGCAGACCATAAAGCTCTGGCGAGCGGGAAGTTCTCGTTTTGAAGCTGTCTTCGGTTTCCTTGTATAAACGCCCACGCACATCTTTGTACATGGCCGAGGCTTCGGGATGACGCTGACGCAAGTAGAAACTTGGGTCACCCAGCAGAGCCTTGGGAAGTTCTGCAAAAACAGCAAGCTCAATCAGTTCGCACTCAGCTTCCTTCGAAAGACCGAGTTGAGGCGCAAGCGCAATGCACAGCAAAATCTGGGTGAAACCATGCTCTGCTGCGGATTGTTTTTTCAAACAAATGGCATCAGAGAACAAAGGTAGCGAACAAATGATACGTAGTTTGCCAAGTCGGCTGGGTAGCATTGCATCCACGGAAGTCACTCCTCACAAATCAAATCGGTAGCCTTTTGTGTAATCGATGTATCTGTTGCAGGTCGCTAACACTGCGGCCATTTCCTCGGGGCGGACGGCCCGCACCACTTTGGCAGGAGCACCCAAAACGAGACTTCCCGGTGGAATCTGCATGCCTTGGGTAACCACCGCGCCGGCACCAACAATGGATCCCCGTCCAACGACGGCTCCGTCCATGACGATCGCCTGCATGCCAATCAGACATTCGTCCTCGATCACGCAGCCGTGAATCATCGCCAGGTGTGCAACGCTGACTCGACTGCCAATGGTGGTTGAGTGTTTTTGGAAAGTACAGTGGATGATGGCGCCATCTTGGATGTTGGTCGCCTCACCGATGACGATTTTATGAACATCACCACGCACCACAGCGTTGAACCAAACGCTGCAATTTTTACCCATTTCAACATCACCAATCACACGTGCTCCATCGGCCAAAAACACACTCTCGTGCAATTTCGGCACAATGCCGTGATACGCGCAAATCGAAGACAACGGACTCCTATGGGCAGATGCTGACGGATGACTGTGCATCAAATTTTTGTCTCCAAAAGCAAGCAGAGTAACCGATACAAAGGCCATGATTTTTGGGAAGCACCAAACAACCCTATCACTCCTTTGCGTTCACGAAAACGTGTCGCAGTGGACTGTGTTGCAAAAGTTGCTCACCGGTGCAAGCCTGCTCGTTCTGCTCGCTCCTGACACTGTGTTTGCAGCGACTTTGCGAAAAAGCGCTCCCCTGTATGAAAACCCTTTCGATATGAGCGCCGGCGGCGCCAGTCTGACACGAGCCACCCAGGAAGGTGTGTTCTTTTCAAACCCGAGTCTTCCAGCACTTGGACGGGGGGTCTTGCGCTGGATTTATGGCCGCACCGCAGTCCATTTTGGAGCAGACGCCATCGATCTTGCGCGCAGCAGTTACCAGAAAAAAAAGGCAGGCACGCTCAAGGTAGATTCTTCGTTTATCGCAAGCCTTCTCAAGACGCCCGTGCATTTTGGAAACGACCTCACCCTGGGGTTCATCACCGCTTATGGTGGTCTGGGGATTTTCCAGAGCGTACGTGCTGACATTGAGGGACGCCAATACGGAAGCATTGGCCTGCCAGAGGTACGCACAAAGGCAGAGGGCGCAGCCGGCCTGGTTGCCTCAGCTTCAATGCCGGTGGGCGATATCCTTGCGATCGGTGCAAGTGTGAAACCAACCTACGCCGCCGAGACTTTTGAGTCGATCGCACTCTCAGACTTCACCAGCGGCGGAAGCAAACAGATGCTCGCCGATATCAAAAGCAATACCGCCTACGGCTTTGGGGTTTCGCTCAGTGTCGCTGCCACCGCACAGTTTAGATCGCAAAATTTCGACCTACGCATTGCCTCAACAGTTGATGACGTTGGGCAAACAAAATTCAAAGTGGCCGAAGTACGACCGTGGAAGCAGACCATCAACCTTGGCATAGGGATCGTCCCACACACGCGCAATAATGCCTTACACTGTGCCTATGATTTAAGGGACATCAGAGCAGCCTACGGCGAACACTGGACACGCCGTTCGCGAGCAGGTTGCAAAGCGCTGTTCAATTCCAGGGTGGGCCTCGCTGCTGGTTATTATCAAGGCTGGCCCAGCTACGGCTTTGTTCTCAACTTGACCTTCATTCGCCTTGAAGCCGGGAGCTACACTCGTGAATTCGGTGCTGAGGCAGGCACACGCGGGCGCAGGGTTTATTTCGTCGCCACGGGGTTTGAAATGCCATGACAGTTGCAAAGAAGACTCAAATCCGGAAAGCCCCACGAACTGTACGATTGCTCAGCCCTTTAAAATGGGTTGGATCAATTTCACTGCTACTCACCGCCCACTTGCCGCTTTCATCCTGCGGGCGAAATGTGGTGGCCAGCTACGCGCCAGAAAATGAGCAGGAAAAGGCCGAGTTGGACATGGAAGCAGGGCGATTCGCTAAAGCAATTCAGCGCCTGAATTCTCTCCTTAACGATGAACCAGAAAACCACACCGCCCGAAGTCTCCTGGCGTCGGCCTACGCTGCACAGGCCGGCATCACAACACTCGGACTCATTAAGAGCGCAAACAGCTCCACGAGTGGCGGAAGCTCAGTTCAACGCTTCAACGCCATACTCCCAGACGCGACCCTGGAAAATCTCGAGTGGATGGCAAAAGCCTGCGAGACCATGACCCTTATTCCTGCAGACGCACGCACGACAGACATCAAAGTGCAATATGGACTGCTTTTCTCGGCCTATGCGTTTCTTCAGGTGAAATACTTCACGACCCAGACCGAAGCCTTGGCTTCACTATCTGCTGCTGATGCAGGCAAGCTGATTCAGACCCTGGCACAGGCCGCCGACGCCGGAGGCAACTCCCCCCTCAGCAAAGCTGCCTCAAGCTTTAGCACTTCTATCAGCTCGGCCTCCGGCGACAGTGTAACCAAGCTGAAAACCATACTTGCGGCCTCAACACCTTGAACCCTTTCCCCCTCCGCGCTATAGGTTTCTCCAGTTGTTTAAAAACAGTGCGGAAGGAACCCATGAGACTCTCCACCGAGCAGCTTCAACGTCTGTCTGAACGTGTCTTTAAAGTACTCAAAGCTTCGGGCCACGTGGGATTCGACTATTCTATTGATGAAACCGTAGAAGACCGCGTTTTTGAATCCATCATGGACGTTCTGGAAGACGATGCCAAAACCGAAGACCGTCTCTCGCGTGAAGCAGAGCGTTTGGTGCAGCAGCAAAGCCACATCGCGAAGGCGTCCGGAAAGTCGCTCGACGACTTGGTCGACGAAGTTAAATCCCGCCTCGCCAAGGCTAAGCGCGTTACATTGGGCGATGGCCCCGACCGCGCCGACACACTTGCAGAGAAGGTCTTTAAAGCCATCTGGAACGTGGAAGGCATCGACTTCTTCTCCGACGACACCAAAGTTCAGAACTGCATTGCCCGTGCTATTCACCGCTTCCGTCACGACGACGAGCGTATGATCGATACCGTGGAGCGCCTTGCTGACCGTAAAACCAACGAAGAGCGTTACACGGCACCCTGGTGCCTGGCTTACGATCGCTACCTCAGCGAAGTGAAACAAAAACTTGCTGCTGTCCACAGTACAACTGCCGAAGCTAAAACTGCCAGCCCGCTCTGATCATTGTTGAAAGGTTGAAAGCATGGAGGTCGCATCCACTCCCACAACACCGGAGTTCGTGCACCTCCATATTCATTCCGAGTACTCGCTGCTCGACGGCAGCATCAAAGTCAAAAAGCTCGTAAAAGAACTCGTTGCTCGCCAAGCAAAGGCTGCGGCGCTCACAGATCATGATGCGCTGCACGGAGCTGTCGAATTCTACCTCGAATGCCAGAAGGAAAAGATCAACGGCATCATCGGCTACGAAGCGAACGTCATGCCCCTGTACCTGAATGACAGCAAGCTTCCTTTTCATCTCGTGCTGCTTGCAGAAAACAGTCACGGGTATGCAAACATCATCAAACTTTGCTCGCTTGCCAACACAACAGGAAAAAACCGGATGGGCCCCGAGTCCATCGTGGTCTCATGGGAAGAGATCAAATCCCATAGCCAAGGTCTCATTTGCCTCACCAGCTGTCTCAAGGGAGAACTGCAACAACTTCTGCTGCGTGATGACACTGTGCAGGCGGCGATGTTCCTTGATGAACTCAAAAACATTTTTGGCAGTGAGAACGTTTTCGTTGAGCTCATCAATAACGGAATCCCCGAACAGTCCTTGCTGATTCCCAAACAGGTCGCGCTTGCTGCGGAAAAATATGTGGGAATTGTGGCAACGGGTGACGTTCACTACCTTAAGCCATCCGATCGAGACACACACCTTTCACTGCTGGCCATCAAGCACAAACTGCAAAAGACCGAAGTGCAGGGTTTCGACCCGTCCATCTCTTTTCACTTGACCTCAGCAGAGGACATGATTGAACGCTTCAAGGATTACCCTGAAGCCATCTCCAACACCGTTGCTATCGCACAACGCTGTAAGGTCAACATCGACACGAAAAGCATTTTCATGCCCGACTTCCGGCAGCGTCCGGATGAAACAGCTGACGAATGTCTTGCGCGTCTTTCGCGAGAAATGCTTGAAGAGCGCAAGCCCGCGGTCATGCAGTGGATGGGGGCAGAATTCAATGAAGCGGTCTGGGCAAACTACAAAGAGCGCCTTGAATACGAGCTCGCTGTCATCAACAAAATGAAATTTGCCGGATACTTCCTAATCGTCCAGGACTTCATCAACTGGGCAAAGGAGAGAGGTATTCCCGTAGGCCCAGGGCGTGGTTCGGCTGCCGGCAGTTTGGTGACGTACGCGCTGCGCATCACAAACATCGACCCTATCCGATTCAATCTCCTCTTTGAACGCTTTTTGAATCCCGAGCGTATCAGTATGCCGGATATTGATACCGACTTCTGCATGGATCGGCGTGGTGAAGTTCTCGATTATGTTTATAAACGCTACGGTGCACGCAACGTTTCGCAAATCGTAACGTTTGGACGAATGATGGCCAAAAACGCGCTTAAAAATCTTGCGCGCATTCTTGGCTGGAGCTTCAACGACAGCAACGAATTTGCCAAACTCATTCCGGAACAACCCGGAATAACTCTCGAGCAAGCCTACAAAGAAGAAGAGAAACTGAGGGAGCGCCTCGAGAATGACGAGCGTGCAAAGACTCTCTGGAATGGTGCACTAGCCATTGAGGGAACCCTCAACTCACTGGGTATTCACGCCGCGGGTGTGATCATCTCTGATCGCGCGCTCGACGAAAGCTGTCCTCAGCTTGAATCTGAAGGACAAATGATCACCCAGTTCGAGCACAAGTTTGCTGAAAAAATCGGACTCATAAAATTCGACTTCCTGGGTCTGAAAACCCTGACCGTGATCGAAAAAGCCGTTCAGGAGATCCGTAAAAAGCACGATCCGGATTTCAACATTGAGACCATCGACCTTGAAGATCAGAAGGTCTACGAAATGGTTTCTACGGCGCACCTCACGGGGATTTTCCAGCTCGAGTCGAGCGGGATGCGCAAGCTCATCTCGGAGCTCAAGCCCACCTGTTTCTCAGACATCGTTGCGGTTGAGGCCCTTTTCCGGCCCGGACCGTTGGGCTCCGGCATGGTTGCCGACTTCGTTAACCGCAAGCACGGCAAAACTCCGGTGGAATTTCCGTTCCCCGAGCTCGAACCAATCCTTGCAGACACCTATGGGGTCATCGTTTACCAGGAACAAGTGCAGAAGATTGCCGCCGTACTGGCAAATTACACACTCGGCGAAGCCGACTTGCTGCGTCGTGCGATGGGTAAAAAAGACAAAGCAGAGATGGAACGGCAGAAAGCCCGTTTCGTTGAAGGTGCGCAGAAAAACGGCCACAATCCTGTTCGTGTCTCTGAATTCTTCGACCTCATCGCGAAATTCGCAGAATATGGTTTCAACAAAAGCCACTCCGCTGCATATGCCTATGTCACCTTCCAAACTGCTTATCTGAAAACATATTACCCGACTGAATTCATGGCAGCGATCATGTCGTGTGACCTCGACAACACCGATAAAATTGTTGGTTATGTGCGTGACTGCAAACGCTTAAACATTCAATTGCTGCCACCGAGCGTCAACTCTGCAGAGTTCGAATTCACGATTCCCGCACCCATGACAATCCAGTTTGGGCTTGGTGCCATCAAAGGTCTCGGCCAAGGAATCATTGAGCTCATTACTTCCGAGCGCGCCCGAAATGGTACGTTTGAAACAGTTCCTGAGTTCATCGCACGTCTTGATCCGCGCAAGATCAACAAAAAAGTTCTCGAAAGTTTGATCAAGGCCGGTGCCTGCGATGAAATTGCCACTAACCGTGCTGAACTGCTCGCCAACAGCGACGCGTGGCTCCGCTCCATTTCGAAAGAATCTGAACGTCAGGACACTGTTGGCGAAGGGATTTTTGACTTATTTTCTGAAGTTCAAGAACCAGCTCAAAAAACTCCCGTGGCTGCATCATCAGCAACTCTGAACGCACCCGGGCGCACAGGCCAAAAGTCATCGAAACTTTCGACACTCAATCGTCCGCGAAAATTTCATCCACTCGCTGTTCCAACGCGCACACTTCCTGAAAAGAACATCGTCCACAATCTTTTGGCCGGCGTTCAACTCAAAAAGGTGGCACCGTGGTCGCTGCTCGAGCAACTCAACAATGAAAAGGCGACCCTCGGGTTCTATATGTGTGGCCATCCAGCTGATTTGCTTGCCGATGACCTCAATGAAATCGCGCAGGCCCCCATCAGCGACGCCATTCTTTTCCTTGATTCCGATGACACTCCCGATCACAAACGGCGTGCACTTAAGGTCGCCGGCATAGTCACAATGGCTTTGGAGAAGATCACAAAGGAAGGCAAAAAGTTTGGTGTGTATCGACTCGAAGATGGGAGCGGCGAAATTGAGGTCTCGGTGTTCGCCAGCCAGTACGCAGCGCTTGTCAACAAACCAAAGGTTGGTGATGCAATCTGGATGGAGCTAAAAGTCCGTCGCGGAATTGAAGAAGGCAGCGTCAAAGGAATTTGCCAGACCCTTGGCCTTGTTTCGGAAAAAAGAGCAGAACTGGCAAAGCAGATTCTGCTTGTTGCTGAGGAGAGTTTTCTTCAGCGCAACGAAAATCTCGATGAGCTCGCTTCACTTTTGAAGCAACATCGGGGACAAACTCCGCTCGCACTCGACGTAGCATGGAGCACCGAGAACGTGCAGCTGCGTGCAAATTTTCGGAAATCTCCTGTGAATCCTTCCGATGCTCTGATTTCCATTCTGCAAAACAAGTGGCCCGGTGAAATCCAAGTGCGTCGGATTTACCGGGCCCAAAGCTCAGGCGTTTAACCCAAGAGAATTACTCAGCACGGGTTTCGGTCGTCTTGGCTGTTTTCTTTTTACCAGAAGCGGCCGTTGCGACCTTTGTGTTATCGGTCGTGGGCTCTGTGACCGTTGTCGCAAGACGAACCTTGGCATCTTCAATCAGCCGCAGTGCGATTGTACTGCGCAGCTTTTTAAGATCTCCAAGGTTTTTTGGTGCCGTCGCTTGGAAGAGCTCATTGAAATACCGGAGATGCGAAACCACATTGCGGGGCGTTGTGTTCATCTCAACGATCATTTTAACAACTTCTGCATGAACTGCTTCGTCAACTGGCTCGTCCAATCCTGAGAAAAGCTTCGTCACGAGACCGTGAGCCACTTTCTCGAGTTCGGCCGTCGTACGCTGACCAAGCTTTTCGAGCGGCAGTTTCCCCAACAGAGCCTTGCCCTCTTCTTCGGTCAGCGACAATGCACGTTCAATGGCTTTCTTTGCAAAATCAACAACTTGAGCTGGATTAAACATAAAACTCCCTCCTCGATATCAATTGGCGGATACACGCTACCGCACATTGCCCAGGCTTCAAAATAAACCGGCGTGAGCACTCTGACTCTCCCTAGGCAAAAAAAGACGGGCCGCCACTCAGGCAGGCCCGGCACTTAAATTTCGACCGCTTAGAAGCGGGTATTATTGCAACTTTTCAAAAAAGCGATCGGTGCGGAACCAGGGGAAGCGGCTATCGCTGGTGTTG
>JBILKQ010000190.1:0-4444 GCA_044376655.1 Silvanigrellaceae bacterium | reverse complement strand
AATCTCAATGCCTCTCTCAGCAAGGCACTTGATGTGGTTATGAGCCTTGCGATCCGTGCAGGTCATCCGGACCTTGTTGCAGCCACCAAAGAGGCAGGTCAGTTGATTGGCTACAGCCCGAAAGAAATCGGCATGGTCAAGCCGAAGATTCTCGAAATTCAGCACTTCTTTGCCTCTCCCGCGCTCGCAAACGGCACGGATACCTGTACAGGTAACACGATCAGGCGTGGTGCTGGTGTGAAATTCTGGACCCAAGGTGGCCAGTGCTGGGTGAACTTCCGTGGCCTTTCATGGAACCGCTGGTCGAGCGCGGCTCAAACCATTTGGTTCCGTGTCTTTGGTGCTGCAGAGCGGCTGCAGGTTTGGTCGCATCATTGCGGTAGCAATGGCCCTGCTTCATGCAATGCAACCTTCAGGTACCGAACTGGTGCTTCGAGTGTAATGAGCGGTGCGAGCAACGTCAGCTCAACAATAGTTGGTCAGCCCAACGAGGGTGTGTTCGACGTGCGCATGCCCAACATTATGGATCCCTACATTCAGCGCTCATTGAGTTGGCACGGTGAGGGAATTCGTTTCACGGCGTTCGGCTCCGACGGCCAAGGCAGTGTGAGCACCGACTACACCGTCCAGCTTTACTCACCAATCGTACTCGACTTCATGACCGTGGGTCGTCCGCAGTTCAGTGGGGTTGATTCCAGCAACGTACGGTTCGACCTAGATGGTGATGGACGTGCAGAACGCACCGGCTGGATGAAGGGCTACCGTGATGTCGGTCTGCTCGCACTTGATCTCGATGGCAATGGAAGCATTGACAGCGGCAAGGAGCTGTTCGGTGAAGCCACCATCGTGAACAAGACCGGCAAGAAGGCCAAAGACGGTTACGCTGCTCTAGCGCAGTATGACAGCAACCAGAACGGGTTCATCGACAGCAAAGATGAAATCTACGGAAAGCTTCTTGTGTGGTTCGACCGCAACCACGATGGCAAGACCAATTCCGACGAGTTGGTGTCGCTGGCTCAATCTGAGGTCACGCGCATTGCTCTGAAGCACACACGCTTGAAGGATGCAGAGCGCTTCGAAAACGGTAATGAGATGCGCACCGCCGCGAAGTTCTGGGGTCCAAAACAGTGCGGTAGCGCTGGTTGCAACAGCTACGATGTTTACTTCAGCACGGCATTCATGGTGTCGCAGAAGAAGTAAGCCGAAGTGAAGAAAGGTCCACGGATGGGACTCTGCGCACGCGAAACGGCAAAAAACTGGATGAGCTGGGGAGCCATGTTGGCCACCCTGGCTTTTGCCGTTGCTTGCGGTTCTGCAAAGCAGCAGCGGGTTTACTTGATCGACGAGACCCGCTCAATTGCGGGGAGTCTGGTGAGCAAGAACGGATTCGATCCGAATAACGTTTCCTTCTCCATTATTGATCCCGAGGGATTTAGAAAGACACCCGATTCTTTGAGCTTCGATCCCAGCACCAGCAGATTCAACCTGAATCTTCCCGATGAGGCCTTCTACAAGACCCAGAGTGCCACGCTCATAGAGCAAATCCTCAGCATGGGAAAAGCTCTTCCCATGCTCGGATTGGGTGATGCAGGCGTGGTGAGTAAGGTTGAAAAATATGTTCGTATTGAGGTGCGCCCAGCGCGCATTTCTCAAGAAAAATATCAGGTCGTTCCATATCTACAGATTGCAGTTCCCCTCACGCGTCGCAATCTTTATTCGGGAAATGATGTACTCGGTTTGGGTGCGGGCCTCGAAATGGGCAAGGCCGGATTTGTGAAACTCACTGTTGTGAATGAGGCAGGCCAGCCCGTGACCGGTGCGAGTGTAGCAGCGGTTTCCGATGGCAAAATTGCTTCAAGTAGTGGTGAGCTCCCTCTTTGGCATGAACAAATGCTGCGCCCTGTTTTTACAAAGACTGACGCAAACGGAATTGCTTACATTGGCCCTATCGATGCCTCTGATCTTTCTCCCTATCAGATTCTTGCAAAGGCTGAGGGTTACTGCAGCTTTCTTTCAGCACCCTCGAATCGCTTTTCGCTTACGGAATCAAAAACTCCTGTCCTCGTGATGCGGAGCTGCGCAGCAGGCTCTGAAAATAAGAATGTCTTGCTGCCAAGCTTTCCCATGGGGCTCAAGTATTTCAACGTCGCAGATGAAGGTGTGTCTCGACCTGTGGTGCATACAAAGGATATTAACATTTTTTTGCGTCTCGACTCCACGTCATTTAGATACCGTGGTGTTCGTGTGGGTGTGTACGAAACTAACTTGAATTATGAACCCAAGGCAGAGCCACTCACTGAGGTGCGCGAATTAGGCCAATTTCAAGGCGAATTCGATTTGTCTATCCCGAAAGATTATGAGGGACGTTTTGTAATTAAGGTGAGCCGATTGCCTGGCACATTGGATGGCGGGCAGCTCAGCCAAGAGCAGTTTCCCGATCTCGTTGTGTACGGAAAAAGGAATACTGCTTTGCCTTCGCGCGATAGTCTGATGTCCCTGACAACCCTTGATTCCGATAAATTTGAATGGTCTGGTACGGGCGAGCCCGAGACAGTCGATTATTGGAAGAATTTGAGTATCAAGAGCGCAGGTGGTTTCGAGAATGTCGTGCCAGGCAATGCTGGTGGTACGTTCACCATTTCCTCCCCTCTTTGCAAAGAGGGATGGGAAATAGGATTTGGGATTCGGATGCTCGGTATCGCAAAAAGATTCAAGCCATGTGTGAACAACGTTGCTACATTTACGGCTGAAGAAGCTGGATTTATTGAGAAGGCTGATAAAATTGCGCAACTGGGTGGACGCCAAGCTTGGCAGATTTTTATAAAGAACGAGTATGGCAACGAAAGCGAATCACTCTCCAGTGTCGTTGCCCAAGGAAACCTAAACGAAATGACTGTTGTGATTGACACCAGCGCCCCTCAGCTTGCGGTTGCTCAGCCAATCGATCAGCTGGAAATTGTAAGAACAGACAATGGGACAGCCACTGTGGTTTCCGAGTTGAGCCGTGCAGACCTGAACAATGGCAAACTGAAGTTCCGTTTTCGCAGCAACGGAATTGCTGAGGAGTCGATTTGCAACCAGAGCCAGGCCTTGGGAACGGAAGATGCAAACGGGCGACTCGGAGGAAATGCCGAGTTGAAGAATGATTTCGATGAATTTCTTTACAGAGATGAGCTCGGCCGCGTCTGGGGGCGCAGCATTAATTATGAGCTGCCCGGGCTTCAATTTGTGAAATTTGCGATCGGAGCGACTTCGGAGTTAATCACCGCGAAAGCAATTTCGGATTACAGCGCCTGCCGTGGGCTCTTCGACGATAATGGTGTCGTAAGCGTTGTGCCTGTAGAAATCCCATTGACACCGGAGCATATAAAGGTTCCAGAAGGCGAAACAGGTGATGCAGAGTTTTATATGCGTGTCATGGACGCATCTGGACAGCTCTCACCCTTTAATAGATATTTCTTCCCACGCTGTCCTAATCCCCAACCGACTCCCGCTTTGCCACTGTGCTGGAAAAATTGATGATTGTTTCACTCATGCTCTGTGAGATCCATCTGGGTATGCGCCTGCATCCCGGGTGCATTTGAAAATTCCAAAAAAAACAAAGAGAATGGCACGTCACTGTTTTCGCTCGAGGAAGATTTCATTTTCCTTACACGAGGGTTTTTTCATGAAGCGCTTAGTGCAGCTCGTTGTGGTTTTTTTGCTTTCGGGCGTAGCTCAATTTTCGGGTGCTTCCGCCGACTCGAGAACAAATCCCTCAAGCACACGTTTGTGTTTCATAAGCGACCTGAACGGCAGCTATGGGAGTATTTCTCTTCCGTCCTCAGTGCATTCAGGAATATCTCATTTGCAAAAGCTGAACTGTGGACTCGTGATTGCAGCGGGCGACCTGGTCGCAGGTCAGGATCTTTCTCTCAACGAATCACATTTGCGCTCCATGTGGGATGAATTTCAGAGAACGGTACTTGGGCCTCTCGATAGGGCGGGCGTGCCCATGCTCACGGCTCTGGGTAACCACGATGCCTCAGCAGCGCGCTCTTCGGGCGGCGGTTACATATACCAGCGTGAGCGCAACGTTGCCGCCGATGTCTGGATGAAGCGGCTCATGGGCTCGGTCTCAGGTGCTGTGGAGTGGCTGAGCCAGGAGGAATATCCCTTTTTCTATTCTGTGCGCTTTGGAACTACGGGCATCGTGGTTATTGATGGTTCATCGGCCACTGAGGTGCGCCGCAAGCGTGCCTGGCTTGAAAATCAGCTCACTGCTTTGGCGGCCCACCCCTCCATTTCAACACGCATTGTCGTAGGCCATCTGCCGCTCTTTGCAGTTGCACGTGGCCGCGAGCGGCCAGGCGAAATTCTCGCAGACTCACGTGAGCTCTACGAACTTTTCGACCGCAACAAGGTCGACTTCTATGTCAGTGGGCATCATCACGCCTTCTTCCCC
>JBILKQ010000084.1:0-13420 GCA_044376655.1 Silvanigrellaceae bacterium | reverse complement strand
TGTGTTCCGCGAACTCATTTTTCCAGATGGTTCACGCGGCAACTACAATGCAAAACAGGTCTTCGATGTAGCAAGAATCTTTCAAAAGTTTCTTCAGGATGAAAAAACCAAACGTCCGGTGGTCTCACAATACACCATCTACATGGGTGGCAGTTATGTGAACGGCAGAGCCAAGCTCGAGAGTTCAGATGTAGACATTGTTACGGTAGACATGAGCCGTAACCCGGTTCTTGCAGCGCATCAAATGTTCTCACCCTTGGCGCTCACTGATGCTGTCCGCAAGCGTGTCAGCCAGGACTATCCAGCGACCCAGAAAATCGATCTCAAGGTCCAAATCGACAATCTGTTTTTTAACCTGTCGAGCGGCCCAGCTGCCGAAGGTCCTGACATGGAGAGCAAGTTCTCTCGCTTCATGCCAGTCATGATTGCGGTGCGCGCCGATGAAATTAAGCTCGAAGTGTTCAGTGCTTTCGAAGAGCGTCCGCCCAGCATGAAGGCAGCCTTCAGCGAGAAGATCCCCAATCACTGACCCGCAAGCGGATGTGCATGACGCTGTGCAAAATGACGGCTGGCATAGAAAAGCAACGCTGCCCCGAGGCACATGCCACCCAGAAGGATGAGCAGGAACAGCGTGGCAGAGTTAAGCCCAGCTGTATTTGAAATCTGCCCGAACGAAAACGGAAGAATCACCGCACCGGCAACACCACTAAGCACAGTGATGTTTGCAAAATGGCGTGCGTGGTTGGAATCAAAAAACACCGTGAGTGAGCCCAAAGCAAGGCTGTACATGCCGCCGATAGAGAGCCCCAAAAGCAACATACACAACCGGCTGAGTAAAAGTGCAGCACCGAAGCCTTGGAAGAAGCGTAGAAGCAGCGAACCAAAAAGCAGCACGCACAGTCCCGAGAGTGCGGTCATGATTTTGGGATACAGATACGCGGGTGGTGAACGGAAGCAAAAATAAAGACGTGCGGCGAGCAATCCACCCCAGAAAATGGAACTTGCCACACGCGAATCGTTCGTCGAAAAACCGAACATGGTTTCCGACATAAGCCCGAGGCTGTTGGACAGATTGATTTCGCTCCCAACGTAGCAGAACAACACAAGGCACACGGCCCAGACAGGCAATGGGAAGCGCCAGCGCTGAGAATTGAGTTCGTGTGGCTGAACTTGTGAAGGTCGAGAAAGATGAGGCGAGCGCAGCACGTGCAGGGAAAGAATCGCGTATGCACCCACCAGAACGACCGGCGGCAAACGCCAGGCCAAATTGCCCTGTGTCACACCCGAAAGCTGTAAATATTGGCTCGCAAAAAGGGGCAGTACCACGGCTCCCGCTGTGAACCCCATATTCAAAAGATTCAAGGCAAATGAAGGGTTGCTGCTGACCAATGCAGCCGTGTTGTTGAGAATGCCGTTACACCCAATTCCGAATCCAATCACAATGATGCCCAGGAGTCGCAATAGCGGAAGAGCCTCTTCAGATACGCCAAGAGCAGTTGCGAGTGGCAGGATTGTCCAATCAGCGAAGTAATATAGAACAACACCGACGGCCAAAAACAGAAGACTGATAACCACCCATTTTCGGTAGGCTTCCCCACCAGAACGCTTGCTCGCGAAGCGGCTTCCCATAAATGACGCAGCCCCCTGGAGCATCATGGCCGTACCAAAAAGGCCTTGAGACCAGGAAAAATCGCGCAGAATGAGGTCGAGGCATGCTCCAGGGAATGCCAGCAGTCCACCCGTCAGCAGAAATGCAAAGAAATGGGGGAAAAGTGTGTGGTTCATGCCGTTCTCCGGGTGTGGCGCAACCTTAACCACAGGTCGGCTTGCGACACAAGGCATCGCTGGCTATGCTCCGGCTTTGACTGGGAATCGGGGGATATCACATGAGCAATATGACACTGCCCAAGCGCATCGAGGTCGATGCAACGCAGACCTGGGATCTGAGCAAACTGTTTCGTGATTTCGAAGACTGGAAGCGCGCGGTGGACTCACTCCCAAGTGAAACAGAGCTGAGCCAGGAAATTTGCCGCCGCTTCAAAGACCAACTCGAGGCAGGTGGGCCCTCTTTGATCCACGAGGCTCTGCATTTTCGCAACGGTCTGCTGCGCAAACTCGAAAACCTGCACGTCTACGCGGGCCTCAGAAACACTGAAGACGTGGGCAATGCTCAGTCCAATGAAGCTCTTGCAAAAATCGTTCAAATGAGCTCAACCCTGATGGCTCAATGGGCCTTTCTGAATCCAGAGTTACTCACCATTCGTCAGCTGCCCGAATGGCTTAAAAGCAACCCTCTCGACGAGTTTTCTTATGAACTCAGCGAACTTATCCGCTCGCACAAACATGTGCTTTCGGAGCGCGAAGAGGCGCTGCTCACTCAACTTTCCAATCCTCTCTCCCAGTTTTCGGAAATCCACTCCAAGTGGAACAACGTTGACCTAAAGTTTGCAAATGCCAAAGACGCTAAAGGTACAGAGCACATGGTCTCTAATGCGCGTTTTGGTCAGCTGCTCACTACGCGCGACCGCACTTTGCGGGAAAGCACATTCAAAAGTCTTTACTCTGAGATCGGCAAATCTCGGCATCACATCGCCAACAACTTTTTTGCACGTCTGCTCACGGGCAGCACCCTGGCGAAAGTGCGCGGCTTCAATGGTTTTCTGGAATCACAGCTTTTTCCGGACAACATCCCCGTGGAAGTATACAACAACCTCATCAGCACTGTGCGCGCGAATCTCAAAACTCTGCACCGCAGTCTTGAACTGCGCCGCAAAGTTCTTGGTCTCGACAAAGTGTTCCTGCATGATCGCTACGTCTCGCTCGCAGATGGCGGCGAAGAAACCAAAATCAGCTTCAAAGAGGCTTGCGAGCTGATTCTCAAGAGCGTTGCACCGCTTGGCGAAGATTACGTTGCCAGTGCTCGTAAAGGTCTCAATGATGAGCGTTGGGTTGACTGGGCTGAGAATGAAGGCAAACGCTCAGGCGCTTTTTCATGGGGAACCTACGACTCTAATCCTGTAATGCTCTTGACCTGGACAGGAAGCCTCAACGATCTGTTCACTCTCGCACACGAGCTTGGTCACTCCATGCACAGCTGGCTGTCGAACAAGACCCAGCCCTACCATCTTGCCGGCTACACCATTTTCGTGGCCGAAGTGGCAAGCACGCTCAATGAAATGCTTCTCTCCGACTACATCCTGACCCACATGCCAGGCACAAAGCTTGCCAACGATGTGCTTTCGCACTGGCTGCAGGGATTCGAAGGCACGGTGTTGCGCCAGTGTCTGTTCGCGACCTTTGAGCGCGACGCCAGCGCGCGCGTTGACGCAGGCGATTCACTCAATGCCGACAGCCTCGATACCCTCTACACAACACTCAACCGTGAATGGTACGGCTCTGAGAGCGGTTTTGACCCGGCCAATGCATATGAATGGATGCGCATCCCGCACTTCTATTCCACATTTTACGTCTATAAATATGCCACCAGCTACTGCGCATCTTTAGCTTTGTTCGAAGAGCTCAAGAAAACTGGCAATGAAAGCACGGCTCGCCACCGTATCCTCGGGCTCCTTAAAGCAGGTGGCTCAAAATCACCCCTCGACATTCTACTCGAGGCAGGTGTCGACCTGCGTACCCCTGAGCCCATCGAGAAAGCCTTTGTCACTTATGCGCGGTTCGTTGAACGGGCAGAGGCAGCATTCTTGAAAAAGTAAGAGCGTGCTATCCTCAGTGGTCGTGCGCAACTCCTTCCACTGGGGGAAACATGTCTTGAGCTCCGCATCTCACGCTGAGCGCTCTTACAGCGAATATGTCGCTCCTTTTGTGTTTCTTGACAGGTGCGGTCTTGGGGACTTTCGGCTATCTTCGAGTCGGTTTTCGGGTGCTCACAGCACCGCTTTTTGTCTTGGTTGTTTTGGCGGCGATAGAGCTCGTCAATTGGAAGAAAAGGACCAAAACTGATGGACACGAGCTACAAAGCCCGAGTTGATCAAAGCGCAGCTTTTTTAAAAAATCACTTCAGCGGCGCGGCGCCTGAGATTTGCATCGTTCTCGGCTCGGGGCTTGGCAGTGCCATTCCCGGTATCGATTCCATGAGCTGCCTAAAATTCACAGAAATCCCCGGTTTCAAGGCCAGCGAAGTGGTGGGCCATGCTAGTGAGTTGCGTGTTGGGCAGGTGAGTTCCAACAATCGTGGCACCGGAGCATCGACACAACGCACGATTGCATTTCTCCGCGGTCGAAACCATGCCTATGAGGGCTTTACTGCGGGCGATGTCGTTCACAACCTGCGAGCCTTGATTGCCTGGGGTGTGAAAGGCGTGATTCTCACAAACGCTGCAGGCTGCCTTGAAAAATCCTGGACACTCGGTGATTTCATGCTCATCGACGATCATATCAACCTCACTGCTCTAAACCCACTTGCAGGAGTCTTCGGCAATGGTTTCGGACAACGATTCTGCGACATGACTCGTTGTTACGATGAACAGTGGAGCGAGGAGTTTGTTGCCCGCGCAAAGGCTCTCAACGTGAATTTGCGTCGTGGTGTTTACGCTGGAGTGCTTGGCCCCACGTATGAAACTCCTGCCGAAATTCGAATGCTCCAGACTCTGGGTGCGCAGGCTGTGGGAATGAGTACTGTTCTGGAAGCCATTGCTGCGCGGCAAATGGGTGCGCGCGTTGTTGGGCTGAGCTGCATGACCAACTACGGAGCTGGCCTGCTGGGTAAAGAAACTCGTCTCGACCACGCAGACGTCGTGCATATGGGCGCGTCGGTTGCAAAAACCATGTCTGAACTTGTGCTTGAAACAGCCCTAAATCTGAGGTGTGAATGAAAATTGTTGTCGGGGGCCAACCCAGGGACGTGCGCGTTCTTTTTTCCGAGCAACAGATTCACGATCGGATCGTTGCGATCGCATCACAAATCAATGCGCAACCGACACCTGATGGGTCAGCACTGGTGGTTCTCGTTGTTCTACATGGGGCATTGCTTTTTGCTGCAGATCTGGTCCGGCACATTTCGATGCCAACAGAAATTGAATCAGTGCGCATAAAAAGCTACCAGGGCACAAAGTCGACTGGAAAAATTGAACTTCTCTCTCAACTCCCCGAACGTCTTGCCGGAAGACATGTGTTAATTGTTGAAGACATCATCGACAGCGGTCGCAGTATCGCATTCCTGCGCAACGAATTAAGCACACTCGGTGTGGCGTCCATGCGCGTGGCTGCACTTCTCGACAAACCAGAAGCACACGAAGAATCCATCCAGGCAGACTACGTTGGCTTCCAGATTGGGCGAAACTTCGTTATCGGTTATGGTTTGGATCTAGATGGAAACTATCGCAATCTTCCCTACGTTGCCGAGGTTGTGGGCTGTTGATTTCAAGATGGTCAGCATTGCGGCGTTGCTTTCCGGGCTTGGTGCTCCCATTTGCACTCAGCTCAACGGGCCATGCCTTTGAACTCGGCAGCGCTGCCGGGCTGATCACCTATGGTGATGATCGCGCCCTTCCGTGCGTACACAGCTGGATGCAGACCTCATTTGGCATGGTTCTGGGGATCACGAACAGCGGAGAAAAAAACTCAACCTTTGCGCAGCAGACCGCACTGGCTCACCTGAGCTATGCCACCAATCTTCCACGCAGCCGTGTGATTGAAGCGAGCTTGGGCGTCGGTGCTATTCTCTTCCGAACAACAGTGAACCAAACTCCCCCTGACGGCACAGCCTCCACTTCAATCAGTAGAGCTGCAGGACTCGCCTTTGGATTACGATGGAATCCAAAGCTCAGCAAAAACCTCCGTGCACGTGTCTCGTGGGATGGTCTCTATGTGCCACCAGGATCCAGCGTGCTTTACCTAGCCTTCGGACATGCTCAGTCGGTGTCCGCCGGCATAGGATGGGATTTCTGATGAGAAAGATCCTCTCCACGGCCACCTTCTGCATCGCCGTCGTGTCCTCGCCTGCGCATGCCTTTCGTGCGGGCATCGCTGGCGGATCGCTTGGGCTGGGCAATGGTCATTCCAACGCCGCCGATTTCGCCTCTCCAGCCTCTTACCGCGGACATTTCACTTTCAAAAACCAAGTTGATCTGAGCCTGGCTGCAACCCACATTCTTCTCGGACGTGTTTATGAATTCAAATCGGGCGCATTCGTCGTTCCGGCTGCGGGATTCGTTGTTGGCGGAAATGGCTCAGGACCCGGTATTTCAACCACATTCGGGTTCACCTTTTTCTGCTGGGGCATTTGCTTGTACAGCGAATTTCAACAGCAACTGGGTGTCGGCCCAAGTCGCACACTGGTGAGCGGCTATGCAGCTCGCATCGGCCTCGACTACACCAACGAAGATTGAATTTTATTCTGGTTTTTGTGCCAACCACTCACGCCGCCGCGCCAATGCGACTGCACGCGGAGCAAGGTTGAGCTCAGTGCGTCTTTTGCTCGCCAACTGTCCACAAGCTGCGCTTACGTCCTGCCCACGCGAATAGCGCACCGGCGCAGGAATCGAACGATCGGCGAGGTACTTCTGAAATTCACGCATACGCTCTGGGTCTGTGGCAATCATCTCAGTTCCAGGATGCGGATTCATGGGAATCAGGTTCACTTTTGCCTTGAGCCCATGCAGGAACTTCACCAATTTTTTGGCATGCTGAAGAGAGTCATTCACACCATTGATCATCACATATTCAAAGGTAATGCCATGACGTGTCTGCACTGGATAACGTAACAACGCCTCTTTCAGTTCAGCAAGAGAGTGCTTTTTGTTCACGGGCATCATCTTGCTGCGTTGCTCATCATCGGCAGAGTGCAGTGAAATAGCCAGGCTCACAGGAAGCAGCTGCCCCAATTTCTCAATGGCAGGAACCAAACCGGAGGTGGAAACGGTGACGCGGTGTTTCGACAAGCCAAAGAAACGCTCGTCGAGCATGATCTCACAAGCCGCAACCACCTCGTCGAAGTTGTCGAGAGGCTCGCCCATTCCCATGAAGACGATATTTGTGACCCGACGCGCGTCGCCTTTCTCGATCAGGCGACGATTGGCGATGATAATCTGTGCAAGAATCTCGCCTCGCGTGAGGTCGCGGGTCAGACCCATTTTGCCCGTCTGGCAAAAGGTACAGGCCATACGGCAACCCACCTGACTGCTGACACAAAGTGTGACCCTGTTCTCCGAGGGCATAAGCACACACTCGGTGAACAAGTTGTCGTGGGTTTTGAGCAAAATCTTTTCTGAGCCATCGCCCGACTCTAGGAGCGTGTCAATGGTTGGCAAGTGCCAGGCAAAATCTTCAAACAACTTGCCACGCAGGTTTTGCGACACATTCGAGAACTGAAGGGGATCCAAACAATTCTTGCGGGTCATCCACTCCATGATCTGTGTTCCCAGAAAGGCCTTGGCACCGTTTGCTACGCACCACTCTTTCCAGGCTGTTTCACTCATATTCAAGGCATGGACTTGGGTCATGTTCGCCCTCCTCAATCGCCAACACCCTCAAGGAAAGTCCTGACTTGCGCAACAAAATTTTCGGGATCTTCGATGAGGAGCAGATGTCCCATTTCGGGGAAAACCACCTTTTTTGCCTGTGGAATCAGGCGGCAAAGAGCATCTGCGTTGCCGGGCGGAATGATTTCATCCTCGCTTCCCGTGAGCACGAGGGTCGGACACGATATCAGAGAAAGAGAAAGAACACCGTCATATCCGACAGTTGCGTCGTATTGCGCACGACTTCGACCCTGTGCTTGCGGTTCGGTGTTCGCTTTGAGCATGTTTTTGACCATCATTTCAATGAGAAGCGGCGACGACTTGCGGAATTTCTGGCCAAAGTAGCGGCTCATACGGCGCTGCATCGCCTCAACGTCCTGCGGCCAGGGCTCGAAAGGCTTGTTTTTGACTTTCACAGCATCAATGCCGTCGGGCCATACCCGAGCGTCTCCTCCAGCCGTTGTGCTCACAAGCACCAAGGAAAGCACCCGAGCATCGCGGCTTGTCCAGTTCTGGCAGATCATGCCGCCCATACTGATGCCCAAAGCGTGGTACCCCTTCAGCTCGAGCGCCTGAGCATGAGCTTGAGCCAGGAAGGCCACATCCCGCGCCATGCGATCCACGCTCAATCCTTCAATCCCACCTTCTGTTTCCCCTGCGCCACGATTGTCGAGTGCAAGTGTGGCGAGGTGTGGCATCTGTGCATGAATGCGCTTTCTGAATGCTCGAAAATCTGTGCGGGGCCGGGCAAATCCATTAACTAGAACCAAAAGCTGCGTGGCGCGCAAGCCATCGCGCGGTGCCTCGAAATCGAAAGCTAGTCGGGCACCTTCATGCTCAACGTAACAAACCCCCGTTGAGGTTTGTGAGTTGACTCGAGGTATCTCTCCGCTCACAAATTCAATTTGATTTTTGTGCATTTGCTTACACTCCCCCCCCACTGTCAGAGCAGCGGGAACTCATCCTGCCAATACATCAACACCTGTTCCTGTGTAAATTCGAGACGTTCCATGTTTGAATCGAAAGTATGACTGAAACAAGCACGACGCTGGACGCCATCAACTACCCCTACTCGCCCCCGCGCGAGATTGCACCTTCATTGTGGGTTCTCGACGGAACATGGTCGAACTCTCTTGGAAGGCGCATGACGGTCGTCCGACTGCGCAATAACGAAGTTTGGATTCACAACGCGATGCGTTTGTTGCCCGAAGATTTGAAGTGGCTTGCGTCACTGGGCTTTGTGCGTGGGATTGTGGCTCCCAACATTTGGCACACCAGCGACTTGCTCTGGATGGCGGAACAGTTTCCACAAGCGCAGATTGCCTGCCCTCCGTCTTACCTGCAACGTCATCCGCAAATCCAGGAGCGCACCCTCTTCACGACCGATGTGCCGTACGTAACTCCTTGCCGAGAGCTTGAGTTTTTTCCTGTTCCTGGAGTGCGTTTCGAAGAGTCAGTTGTTTTTCATACGCTCACACGTTCACTTATCGTTTGTGACCTGATGATGAACGTGAAGCGCGAAGGCAATTTGCTGAAGCGCACGTTCTACAAACTCAATAATATGGGTGACTGCTGCGCACCCACCCGCATACTGAAATGGACGATGACACGAAATCAGAAGGAGCTTCTTACTTTCGTGGAGCAGCTTGCAGATTTGAATCCGCGTCGTCTTGTCGTGAATCACGGAGAAATATTCGAAGGCGAAGGAGGCAACCAAATTCGCACCTCCTTCGCCTCACTCTTTCGGTAAACTTATCTTAAGTCAGCGACAGAAAGAGTCGCGACTAGCCAACCCGTGGCGTGCAAATGCGCCATTGATGATGCAGTAGTTCGGACCGCGAACGTCCTCACCTTGAGCCTCAGCATCGAGTGCAACAACGGCTTCGTAGGCGTCAGTGTACTGGCTCGCGGTATAGAGCATCTTCAGGAACCACTGACGTGCCGTGGCGCGGCCAACATCGTTTCCATACTTGGCAACGAGATCTTGGGTCAGGTGATAGTAGGTTGAACCGAAGATCAGGCCTTCCTTGTGAACTTCACGCTCATTCTCTTTGGGCGGATACATGTACTCACCATCTAGATTGCGCACAGGGCGACCATCGGAGAAGAAGCCCGGCCCGACATCGGGTGAGCCTGTAATAAGCTGACTCACTGTGTCGCCAATACCCTCTGAGAAGGCGCGGTCGCGGATTCCGCCGGTATTGTGGTGCAAGCCGTGTCCCCATTCGTGGTAAACAACGTCGGCATTCTCGCCCGTGTTACTGCAACCAATGCTCTTGCCATTTGCAAGGCGCTTGCTCCCAGACTGGAAGAAGTTGACCGTCTTGCCGTTCCAGAACGCATTGCAGATGTCGTTGATATTCACATTGGCCACCAGCTGGCTTGAGAACCATTTGGGGTTGATTACGGCGCGGGCCCAGTTCTGAGCCACGTGCAGATGGTAGTAGGTTGTGTTTTCAGCGAGAGTTGAGTTGCTGCGCGCATCAAACAGGGCATCACTACTGATGCTCATCGCCGCAGAGGCACCGCTGCTGTTGACGACTTTCACACGCTGCGAGCTCAGCTGTACACGCGCAGGCTGACTCCCGGACAACTTCAGGACACCCGAGGCATTTGCTTCAAAGGTCTGGGTTCTGCCAAACCAGCCGCCTGAGCGCGACTGAGCTTGCACAAAAGGCATTCCAACAGTGGATTGTGGGCCGTTGGGCACACGCTGATTGATGACGCCTTGAACCCGCGCGTCGAAAAACACGGTGTGGGCGTTCCACGAAAGGATCTCGTTGCGCTGAACGTGCGACAACACAGTGAACAATTCGCCCATAGCCGACTTGGCATCGAACTTCAGGGCTGGTTCAAAAACATATTTCGAACCCTGAGCGCGTGGAACCCAGCGCTTGCTCAATGTCGCTTCTTGAAGCTGAGCATCTGGGCCCAGAACTGCTCGTGCGGCCTGAACGGCACGCGCGTTGTCGGCGTTGAACTTTGCAAGCTCAGCTTCAGCAACACCATAGGTTTTTGTGATGATGTTGATGAGTCGGCCCTCGCTAAAGCGGAAGGTCAGTTCAGCACCTTCAACGAGAGTGTCTCCCGCTGAAACAAAAAAGCTTGCAAAGACATGTTGACCATCAACGAAGAATTTTTGTGCGTCCCAGTTGAGTTTCAGGCCTTCAATAGCGAGTTCGTCAGAGTGCTTCGCAGCAAAATGACGCAGATGTTTTTCAAGATGTTGCGCAAAGGCTCTGCGAGCGTCTTCTGATTTCAACGCAGCCTGCAACCACTGACCATAGGCCTTTTTGCCACCAAAAGCTGCGACCAAATTCAGCGGCAGGCGGCCAAAGCGAGCCTTGGGGGATTGGGTGATTGGGTCGACAGTTTTTACCGCGCCGAGCACACCGAATGTTTCACGGACAGGCTCAACAGAAGGCACGCGCCCGAGGGTTTGACCAGGAGCTGGAATTTGCCAATGAGAAAGAGACTCATGAGACTGATGTTTTTTGACAAGTTTCTCTTCGGTGGGATGCGACACAACCCCATACGCCGCAGGCGCCGCAAGGGTGACCAAAACTGATGCCATGGTCTGCAAACGAGTTCCTTTCATGGAACATCCCCCTCTCAGGTGAAGATGAAATGCCGAAAAATCGCCAATTCATGTAAAAAAGTAAGAGCTGGCCGGACATTAACCGCTCGGCCAACTCTCGTCAAGAAATTGACATAAGAAAGAGGGGGGATGCGTGAGCTAGGGGAACGTTAGATAAAAAGGCTGCTCACTGAATCGCTGTTGTGGATGCGACGGATGGCTTTTCCAAGCAATTCAGCAACACTCAAAACATGAATCTTGCTGCACGCTGCCGCATCGGACTTGAGAGGGATGGAGTCAGTGGTCAGCAAAAGGTCGATGGCACTCTTCTCAATTCTTTCAACCGCAGGACCGGTAAAGATTCCATGGGTGACCGCTGCAATCACGCGAGTTGCGCCACGTTCCTTGAGAGTGTTGGCAGCCTGGCTGAGCGTCCCTGCAGTGTCACAGATGTCATCCACCAAGATTGCAGTTTTGTCTTTAACTTCACCAATCAGATGCATGACCTGTGAGACGCCCGGACGATCGCGTCGTTTGTCGACGATCGCGAGACCGCAGTCGAGAAGCTTGGCCAGAGCGCGAGCGCGCTCAACGCCACCAGCATCTGGGGAAACCACGATCGGATTCGCGATCTCCATACGTGACAGATGCTCAAAGAACACGGGTTTGCTAAACAGATGATCAACGGGAGCGTTGAAAAAACCCTGCACAGCACTCGTGTGCAGTTCGAGGGTGAGAACACGGCTCACACCTGCACTCTCGAGCAAGTCGGCAACAAGCTTTGCGGTGATGGGGGTCCGTGGGGCGCTCTTACGTTCCTGACGCCCGTAGCCGTAGTACGGTATAACTGCAGTTATGCGCTGCGCACTCGCGCGACGCAAAGCATCGACAATCACCAGCAATTCCATAATGTGTTCGTTGGCAGGATTGCAGGTCGGCTGAATGACGAAAACATCTCGACCGCGCACGTTTGATTCAATTTCCACACGGGTTTCTCCATCGGAAAAACGCCCGATAAGTGCTGAACCCAACGGAGCATCAAGCCATTCACATATTCTTTTAGCGAGTTGAGGGTTTGCATTACCACTGAAGACTAGCAGTTCCGATTCCATCGTCTCACCCACTTTTGCTCAAGAGATTTTCTAATAACACGACATGCAGCACGAGAGCTCGAATCGGCTGTAGCTATAGGGCGAAAATCTGGGGATTTCAACGCTTGAAAAAAATATCGGCCAAGGCTGCACAGAGCGAGTCAATCTCACTCTGCGTGGTGTGCACCCCGAGAGAGAACCGAAGTGCATTTTTAGCTTCTTCTGTGCTACGCCCCTGGGCCAGCAACACATGCGAGGGGCGGTTAGCACCGCTGCTGCAGGCAGACCCGCTACTCACATAAAACCCACGCAAATCGAGCTCCATAAGCAGATCTTCACCGCGAAACATCGGAGCAACAACACTCACGTTAACGGTGTTAGGCAGACAGTCCTCTGCAGGTGTATTGATGACCACACCGGGACAGCTGTTCAGGCAAAGGAGCAGCTTTTCGCGGTTGGCCTTCATCAGCTCTATTTGAGCCCACCACTCAGGCTGGCTGACTTGTTCTGCAACCAGACCAAGACTCAGAATGCCAAGCAAATTTTCCGTACCGGCGCGACGAGAACGCTCTTGGGCACCGCCTTGAATCAGGGGCTCGAATTTTCGCCCACGACGCAACAGCAGCGCTCCTACACCAGCAACACCCCCAAGTTTATGAGCACAAATACTCACCGAGTCGAAGCCGACACTACCCCAACATTCAAACGGGATTTTTCCATAGGCCTGAACCGCATCTACATGTAAGTGCAGATTCTGTAGGTCTGCTTGCGAAACCGACTGCGACAAAGCCTGAGCCCAATCGGGCCACTGTCCTTCACTGGCTGTGCGCGGATCAATTCCAGGTTTGTTCTTGAGCCAGCGGACGGAATTAAGCCATTGCGCAAAATCAGCAACAGGTTGAATGGAGCCCGTCTCGTTGTTTGCCACCATAATGGAAATAAGGGCCGTCTCCGGCCGAATCTCACGCAAAAGATCAGCCAGGCGAATACGGCCGTTGGCATCAACCGGAAGCACAGTGAGTTGAAGTCCCTCTGTTTGAGCCAAATGTCGCAAAGGTTCGAGTACACAGGGGTGCTCAACGGCAGAGGTGATCGCGTGGAGCTCGCTGAGCGGTTTGCCACGCGCCCTTAAAACACCTTTTGTCCCAATGTTGTTTGCCTCGGAACCACCTGAAACGAAGATGATCTCCGAGGGCTCACAACCAAGCGTTAGCGCAACTCGCTTGCGAGCTTCACTCAAAGCCACGCTTGCCGAACGGCCCGCCGCATGGGGG
>JBILKQ010000083.1:0-13492 GCA_044376655.1 Silvanigrellaceae bacterium | reverse complement strand
TTCCTCATGCGCCAGGAAGTTTGAACTGTGGTTCCGCACAGCCGTGCTCAGCAGGAGTGCAGGATCGCCAGGCGCTTGAGCGTTACAAAGAAATACTCACATTGGTTCGAGCCTATGGTCTTGAACCCATGGTCACTCTTTTCCATCACTCACTGCCGACTTGGGCCATCGAAATGGGTGGTTGGTCCAATCGTCTTGTGGTCGACGCGTATATTAGTTTTGTAAAAGATGTCGTTGCTGCGTGCGGCGGGCTCGTTGACGAGTGGATTACTTTTAACGAGCCAACGGTTTTTTCGCTTCTCTCCGACGTCGCGCGTATCTGGCCGCCTGGCGGAAAGCAAAGAATCAGCGGCTTAGTGTCTGTGCCATTGATTGTGCGCGGAGCTTACTGGCTCTCTCTTGAAAATATGGCTGAAGCGCATAAACGCGCTTACGACGTAATCAATCTTCTCGATCGCCAGGTGGCCTCGACGCGTAATCCGTTTGCTCACGGGCAGTCCGCACGCGTCGGATTGGCACACAACATCAGCTATAACAATGGTGCACGCTGGTTTGATTGGCCCTCTGCCCGTTACTTCGACGCCATTTCCAAATACACATTCACCGATCGCATCGTTGGTAAATTGGATTTCCTAGGGATCAACTACTACGGGCAAGAGGTCGTGAAGGGGCTCGGAGCCTCATTTGTTGAGCGCGCCGAATATAGTGAGTCTGGGCGTGCGGTGTACCCTGAGGGATTGTCGATACTGTTGCTCGACTACCACCAGCGTTACAATAAAAAGAAGGTGTCCCGCAGCAAGCTTTCAAGTGAGCTCAAATTCGTTATCACTGAAAACGGAGTGTCAGACAGCACTGATGCTTTGCGCGGAGTGTACCTGGTGGAACACCTTGCTGCGGTGCGACACGCAATGGATAGAGGCGTCCCTGTTCAAGGATATTATTTTTGGACCTTGTCAGACAATTGGGAATGGGCCGACGGCTATTGCCCCAAGTTTGGCTTGCTGGAGGTCGACAGAGAGCGCAATTTGGCGCGTGTACCGCGGCCGAGCTTTATTTTGTTCAGAGATATTGCCACCCAGCGCACGGTTACAGAGCAGACCCGTGATTCCCAGTGGAAAAAATATCTGGCCGTGGAGGGCGTTGCACGTCCGCAGTGTCGCGATGAAAATGGTCGCGACTCGTTGGATGAGCCTCGCATGGATATGAGCTTCCGTGGAATCGATTTTCGTTTCAGGGCATCCGAGGGACAAGCTGGTCGCTGAATCTCTTGCGTCACGCCTTTGAATGCTTGTTTTTACCAGCTTTCATCGTAGAATTTCCCCCTTGTTCGAATACTGACCGAGGGGTTAACAATGACACGAGCTCAAATCGAAGGTCCGCACTGGGACAACAGTTCGGAATACAAGGATCTCAGCGCACCTGAATTCGTGGCGGATCTCGACAAACTCAGAAAAAATATTGAGCGTTTAAAGGAACAGAGTGTTCTGTTCGACAGTGAATTGCGCAGAGCGGAGCAACTCTCCGAAAAGGATCTTGAACTCATTGAGGCTGCGGTGCGGATGCGCTCGCTAACCGACGAAACTTTTATTCTCGGCGCGAATCTGGGAACCTTTGTCAGCTGTTTGTTGAGCCTCAATGGCGGTCACACCCAGGCGAGGAACATGCAGGCGGTTCTGCGCCAGCTGATGACTCGGCTCGAAGAATCGCTGACCTCACTTGAGCTCATCATGACTCAGGCTCCTGAGAGCTTTGTGCGGAGTTGTCTCGGCCGACCCGAATTCCAGCCACACCTTTTCAGTATTCAAAAGCAGCGCGAATGGCGGCCTTTTTTGTTGTCACTCGCCGAAGAGAAGGTGCTAACACGATTTTCGGTCAATGGGCCCGACGCGTGGGGTACGCTCTACGACAACATTGCGACCTCACTGAAATGTGAAGTTAAGTATACGGGACAGAGCACCACCATGGGGCTTGCGCGTGCAGCCGGGTGTGCGCAAAGTAACGATCCACAGGAACGTCTTGCGGGTTACCGTGCGGTGGAAGCCGCTTGGAACACGCAGAAAGAAGCCTGCGCTTCGATACTCAATGCCCTCGCGGGATGGCGCTTGGATGAATACAAATCCCGAGGGCAAAGTCGCCCACTTCACTTTCTTGATAAACCTCTCCACGAGAGCCGTATTGCGCGATCGACACTCGATGCGATGATGCACGTGGTTGAAAAGAATCTTGATGTGGGTCGCTCAGCACTGCGTCTGAAGGCGCGCGATCTTAAGTGCGTGGCGCTCGGACCTTGGGACCTCTTCGCTCCGGCTCCAGAAGAGGCTCACTCCAACGCTCAGGAAGCGGTTACATTCGAGGAAGCAATAGAGCTTATCCGAACTGCTTTTGCTGATGTTGATCCGCAAATGGGCGCCTTTGTTGAGTTGATGATGAAGAATCGCTGGATCGAGGGGACCGTCGGTGACAGCAAACGTCCCGGAGCCTACTGTACTCGCTTTGCCAAATCTCGGACTCCGCGCGTTTACATGACCTACAAGGGAACAATGGAGGACGTGGGCACCTTGGCGCATGAATTGGGTCATGCCTTTCACAATTGGGTGATGCGCGACCTCCCTCTGCCGGAAACCTGGTATCCCATGACCTTGGCAGAGACGGCTAGTATTTTTGCCGAAACAGTTGTGAGCGATGTGATGCTCAAGCGTGCTCCGGATGCCGCGGCTCGGCGCAAGATTCTTTGGGGTGACTTGGGAAGTGCAGAAGCATTTTTGCTGAACATTCCCGCCCGGTTTTGGTTTGAGTCAGACTTTTACGAAAAACGCCGCGAACGCACACTTTCGCCAGACGAGTTCTCGGACCTCATGACTCAGGCTTGGAAACGGGCCTACGGCAGTGAGTTGAGTGAAATGAATTCTCTTTTTTGGTGTAGCAAGCTGCATTTTCATATCAGCGGGACCTCGTTCTACAACTATCCTTATACTTTCGGATATCTTTTTGCTTTGGGTGTCTACGCGCAGCGCGAGCGTCAAGGACGAGATTTTTATGGAAACTACGTTCAGCTTTTGCGCGATACGGGCCGCATGAGTGCCGAGGAGCTCGCCCGCAAATATCTGAACGTGGATCTTGGCCAGGAAGACTTCTGGCAAGACTCGGTCAACATGGTGAAGCGTCAGATTGAAAACTACAGCGGCCTGGTGTGATTCTCCTGACTCTTGTCGGCTCTCCAGTGTTGCAGCAGACTGTGAACGGCTTGTCCAAATCATTGGAGGTTGAAGCATGCGTTCAGATGTTGTGAGTGGACTGTTGGCCTTTGGCGTTCTTCTGTGCGCTGGCTGCAATGAACAGATGCCCGGAGCTCAGATGGGCAATCTCGAGATTGAAAACTCCTCGGGGGCTGATGCTTCGGCCAGTGGTCTCTATAAAGTGGTGACGTGCAAACGGGACATCGATAATAGTGTTTTGAATGTTGAGCTGACTGATGCCAATGATGCTGCAAATCTGAAGTTGCGCATTACGGGATTCAAGCCTAACCCTCAGCCCTACACCTGTAGGCAAGCATCCGACAACAGGGCCGCGGGCAGCCTTGGTTCGAAATTTGAAACTTGTTTTGTTGCAGCGCGGATTCCAACTTCGAGTTCAGCTTCTGCCCTGAATGCCTACAGCATGTATCGCGATGAAGCGGAGAAATCGCAGGCCTTTGCCTATGAGGGCAGTTGTGTCATCGAGATTCTCGACGTCGCCTCTTATGTGAAAGGCACGGTCAAGTGTACCCGCATGGTTCAAACATATCTCAATAGTGCACCGCGTAATCCGATCGATTCAAGTGTCACTGCTGACGTCAAGGCTACTTTCAATTGTCCTCTTGAGTGAGGTCGCAATCACCAGGCAGGTAAGGCTGTACTGGTTTGGGTTTGTCGGTTCTTTTGCAGGCTCTGTAATTCCTCGGGTAGGGTAGCTCGGATGGCCTCTCCAAGTGCTGTGATGGCCCGTCTCTTCAGCTGACTTCTGCGCCACACGAGGGAAACCTGGCGTTGTGGTACCGGAGCCTTGAACGGAACAATGATGGCATCTTTCGGATGTGGTCGTTGTGCAGCCAGCCAGGGTAGAAGGGTGTAGCCTGAACCTGTTTCCACCAAACGTTGCAGCGTTTCCAGATTCCCCGCTGCGAAATGCACATTCCGGAACACGGGCTGAGTGCTTTTGAGAGAACAGAAGCGCAGGATTTGTGAGCGCAGACAGTGCCCTTCGCTCAGCAGCCACATGTCTGAACCGTCAAGGTCATCTTCAGACACCGTCTTCTTTTTGGAGAGTGGATGCGAGGTATGAACGTACAATGAAAACGGTTCAAGAAAGAGCTTCTCTTCTTCGAGTCCCTCGACCTTGAGCGGTGTTGCTAGCAATCCAACATCGAGCGTTTCATTCTCCAGCGAAGCCACGATCTGGTGTGTTTGAAGTTCATCGATATTGAGCAGCAACTTGGGGAACGTAGTGGCCATATGCTCTACGAAGAGGGGAACAACATAAGGGGCAATGGTGGGTATAACGCCGAGACGAAGCTCTCCTTTAAGCTCCTTGGTGTCTTCCTTGCTGAGTTGGTTGAGACGTCGCGCCTCAGACAACACGACACGGGCCTGCTGAATGAGAGCTGTGCCTTCTGAGGTCGGAAGCAGAGGTTGATGGCTGCGATCAAAAAAGACCACTCCCAGTTCATGTTCAAGCTTCTGAATTTGCATGCTCAGCGTGGGTTGTGAAACGTGGCAGGCTTTTGCGGCTTTGCCAAAGTGCCTGAATTGGTCGAGTGCAACGAGGTATTCGAGTTGCGTGAGGGTCAGGGTCAGGCGGCTCATCGGGGCTCCCGGTGGTATGGCGCTGAGTCAAAAAACAACAATGTTCTGCATTCCAACATTGTGTCACGATTGACTCCATAGGCAATTGTGGAGTGAGTTCTTGGGATTCGCAATCGCGTTCAAAAAAATCTGCTTGCGCATCTGCGCTGGCTTTGTGCTTCCGCCCCCCGCAGCAGCAGCCAGTGTGCTGTGGATGGAACAAGCGCAAAGACTCCAAGAAGTCAGTGCTGCTCTCTTGGAAACCATTCCTGTACCACAGCCTCTCACGCCCGATTTGGCATTAGGAGTCAGAGCGGATGTAAGCTTTCTGCCTTCTCCTAACCCCACAGTAGGTGCCAAAATTGAGAAGCTTCCTTCTGCACCTGTCCAAAGTATTCCTTCTTTTGCGGCATCCTGGGGCTTGCGGCTGGGGGAATCAGAAAGTGTTTCGGTGGAGACATGGGCAGGCGTCTTGCCGCCAGGGGTTGAAAAGCTATTGGGTATCAAAGCAACGCTCACACAAACTCATTTTGGTGCACGCGTGCAGCTAGGAAGTGCGCGTTACGGAGCTGCCCATGTGCATCTCGGTGCAGGCGTGGCTCGAACGCAGTCGAAAATGACGGGACAAATTTCAAGTGCATCTGGGAATGATTCTTTTTCCTCCAACAGCGTGCTGAGCTTTGCGGATGTCTCGTTGCAACATCAGCGTTCAGGGTTGTGGGCGGGAATGGTCTTGGGGAAACGCAAAGCACAGAGCCGCCTGAGTATCGAGGAGGATGACACAGACCTAGAGATCACCGACACCCTCTCAGATGCTCGGCAGCCCTACTGGACGCAGCTCACTCTCGGTATCAGGGGTAATTCAAACTGGGGGCTTGCGGTGTCCGAGCTGATTGTGCCGGATCGTCTGGAAATGCCACGTGTGAGTTTGTCTTGGACAACTCTTCTACGTTGACGCGTCTTGTTTTCTGGCGGTGCGACACTTGTTTGAGTTCGCAACGCCCACGGCCTCAACCGGTGAGGCGTTCGACGTGAATGACGCCATCGAGTGCCTCAAGCTTTTCGTGAATATCGCGTAACTGAGAGATGCTGTTGACGTGCACGCGCAGTGTGATGATGCCGCGTTTTTCAGGAGTGGTTTGAACGTCGGCGCCGGTGATGTTGATTTGCGTGGACGAGATGAGCTTGGTGATGTTGGCCAGCATACCCTGTTTGTCGTGCGCTGTGATTTTGAGTCTGACGTTGTGTTCCGCATTGCCTTGTTTATTCCAGCGGCATTCGACCTGCCTTGCAGGATCATTCGACAGAGCCCAAGGGCAACTGGCGGAGTGGATGGTCACACCGCGCCCGCGCGAAACAAATCCTGTGATCGGCTGACCAGGCAAAGGTTCGCAGCATTTGGCAAGGCGCACAACAATATCTTCCATGCCCTGAACAATCACTGCGTCTTCCGCTTTTCTGCCACTACGGCTCTTCATGCGCGAGCGGGGCTGAGTGTCTTGGTCGAGCGAATCGAGCGAGGCAAGTTCAGAGAGCAAGGCCTCCTGAGTCATTCCGGTGGTCATTTCCGGAGCAACTGGCACAGGAAGTTGTGCGATGATCTTCGCTAAAGCCTGTGCGGCATCAATTTTTCCGTAACCAATCTGTAGAACAAAGTCGTCGATGCTGCCCACCGGAAGAATGCGGTTGAGGTCGTTGAGCATTCCGGTTTTGAGAGCTCGGTCATAAGTGAGATTGTGGCGTTCAAGCGCTGCTTCAAGCATTTCCAGGCCAGCACGTTTTGCTTCTTCGCGCTCCTCGCTGCGTAGGTATGCGCGGATTTTATTGCGTGCTTTGCTAGTTGTGACGTAGGAAAGCCAGTCTTTGGTGGCTCGGATTTTGTTGCCTGAGAGGATCTCAACCACGTCGCCGCTGTGAAGCGTGGTGCGGAGCGGGCTCATGCGACCGTTAATTTTCGCGCCCGTTGTGCGCAGACCGAGATCAGAGTGCACTCCGAATGCGAAATCCAGACAGGTTGAACTTCTCCGCAATTCGAACACGTCCCCTTTGGGAGAAAAGACATAGACCTCGTCGTCAAACAGGTCGACCTTTACCGCCTCGAGGAATTCGTTGGGATCCTGGAGTTCCTTCTGATGCCTGACGATTTGTTTGAGCCAGTTGAATTTTTCAAGATCTTCTTGGCTCAGGGGTTCATCCCCTGAGCGATTTTGATCGCGCCCGCGCTTCTCTTTGTAGGCCCAATGAGCGGCAATTCCGTTTTCAGCAATGTGATGCATTTCGGCAGTACGGATTTGCACCTCGAGCAACTCACCCCTTGCTGCGACAACGGTTGTGTGAAGACTTTGGTAGAGGTTGGCCTTGGGCATGGCAATGTAATCTTTGAATCGCCCAGGCACGGGTCGGTACATACTGTGCACAATACCAAGTGTTTCGTAGCATTCACTCACACTGCTGACGAGCACCCGCAAAGCAAAGAGATCGTAGATATCTTCAAATTCCATCTGCTTTTCGGACATTTTTTTATAGATGGAATGGAAGTGTTTGGCACGGCCTTCGACTTTGGCCTTGATGTTATGTTCTTGCAGCGCTTTTTCCAGATGTTCTTTTGCTGCATTTATAACTTTTTCGCGCTCACCCCGTTTCTGGGCAACTCGGGCCACGAGATTAGAGTAGACTGAAGGCTTGAGTTCCTTCAGGCAAAGATCTTCGAGTTCTGCTTTGATCTTGTAGATTCCCAAACGACCCGCGAGTTGAGCGTAAATTTCGCTGGTTTCCTCCGCAATACGCTGGCGTTTTTCCAAGGGAAGCGCCTTGAGGGTGCGCATGTTGTGCAGACGGTCGGCGAGCTTGACCACGATCACACGAATATCGCGCGACATAGCAACAATCATTTTACGAAAGTTCTCGGCGAGCTTCTCCTGACTCGAGCGAAATTCAACTTTTGCAAGTTTTGTGAGGCCATCCACGATTGAAGCAACGTTGATTCCAAACTGCTTCTCAACTTCTTGGACACTCACATGGGTGTCCTCAACCACGTCATGCAGGAGCGCTGCAATCAGAGAGGTTTCGTCCATCCGGTATTCGGCCAGGATCTCGGCAACCGCAATCGGGTGAACAATGTAAGGCTCGCCGCTTTTGCGCAACTGACCTGCATGGAGTGAATGCGCGAATAGATATGCTTTGCGAAGCTTTTCAATCGAACTTTGATCGAGGTAAGTCGATGACAGTGATGCCAAACGTTGAAAAGCACTTTCGGCGACTTGATCGACCGAAGGCTCTGGATGGGTCGGTGCTGTTTTCATGTTGGGCTGTTCGGGCGGCATCTGGCTCACGTTGGCAGTCTCCTCCGTCGGGAGTTCTACTCCGACTCGAAAAGCTGGTAAATTGGTCTTGTTGTGATTTTACCGGATTCGGGCGCAAAGTAGTGAGCAGACCTCATGGAATTGACAAATCTCATCTGGCACTTGGGTGCATTGATTGGCGCGCTTTGGGCAGGGTTTTCCTACCGAGCGTTACTTCTTCGTCAGCAGGAACTGGAGGGGGGGGTGCTTGTTTCTTTGCTTGTTCCGCAAGCAAATTCGACAGACGCTGAAAATACCCGACAGTCTCAGCGACAATTGTCGCTTCTGCGATCAGCCCGCGCGCGTGCGCTGGCCTGGTTCGTGGACGAGTTCGCGCGCCGACACAATCGTGACCTGTCGTGGAAGGATAGGGACGCGGTGTTGGGGCTTACGGATGAACAATGGCGTCTGGCTATCTCGGGCTTGTTCGAATTTTTGCAGCGTCCGCAAAACTTGCCTGCAGCGGTGCAGCAGATTTGTGTTTTGGAATGGCAGCAGGTTGCTGCAACGACCGGGCAGTGGGCTGTCGCATCGGAAAAGGGGAATGTCGATGTGGAATAGGTACTGGAGACAAAAACCAACTGTTGCTCTCCCTGTGAGCCTTTTTCTTTTGGGTGTGGGTGCTTTTGAAATTCCAAACACTGCTCTGGCTGTGCAGCAACCGCTCTCCCAGGTCTGCGCGACCACCTCGCGGGTCGGCGACGACAAACTTCAGGCCTTGCTTGCTGAGGCTTCGATGGCATCTCCCCAAGAACGAAATTCTCTTCTCGAGCTCATGCGCGACAAAAACAACGGTTGCCGTAAGGCGCTCGAACTGCGTTTGGCTGAACTAAAAGAAAAACCATCAAATTTTAGGAACAACACTGGTCGTCATGCTGCACTCACTCTGGGTTTGATGCTCGATATTCCGACTGCGCTTCAGCTTGTCGAGGCGGAAGCTGCAAGTAGTGGTGCTCCTGAGTGGTTGTCGATGCTCGCGCAATGGGATGAACGCGCTTACTCAACTCTTTTGCGTGGCTGGGTGTTGACGTCTGCAGAGAGGCTGCGCACGCGGATGGGCTTACCCAAAGCAATGTCTGAAATGTACGGCAAACTGCTGATCGAAGAGCGCCCGCAGCAGGGCGAGAAAAGTGTTTTGACTCCGCTGGTGCTTGAATTGTATTTGAAAAATGCAGCTACAAAAGCAAGTGTGTCGGCCGAGGAATTTGCTGCTCTCAATATTCATTATGCTGCGGGTAACCCCGGTTCGCGCCGGCTTTTTGTGGGGAATTATGTTTCCGTACTGAAGAAGCATGCCCCGCTCTGGATTCCGGTGTTTCGCGAGGAGCGTCCGTGGACTCAATTCCAGATGGTTGATCTGATGGGGCAGGTTGGTGGTTCTGAGATGATCCGCGAGTTGCTCTGGCTCAGCCAGAACCATGCCGATGCACGCATGAAGAGCCGCGCCTCGCAGGCGCTTGACGCGGCCTTGAAATTGCGTTGATCAATACTCGCGTCATGGTGGGTCGGTGTTGGTTGTCAATGTTCACGGATTTGGGCGGGGTGAGAGTCGAACGGGTCACTCAATTTTTGCGTCGATTTTGTCTGTGAGCGTAAAGGCTATTCCTTTTTCATAATATGCCGCTTCATTTATGAATACAGCCCAACCGGGACTTCCTTCCCAAACGATCGTTTTGCCATCAAATCCCATAAAAACCGGATCTCCAGTTTGTAACCATCCGAAATTTCGATTCTGAAATTCAGGGTGAATCATTGCGGCTGGAAGGCTGTCGGCGGAGCGTGGATAATCAATGTGGCACCTAAAGCGGTAGAGAGGCACCGATTCCGGAAGCGATGGCAGAGTTCCGGCATTCCATAAAGCGATGAAATCCAAACACGCATTCACCAGTTGCGAGGTCTTTAAAACCCACTCTGCACTCAAAACACCATTTGCAACCGGCCCCACTTCAATGGCAAATCCTTTGTGTGTCAGTCCATTTAGAAAGCCTGGACGTGATAAGGGCTCTTCCCAAAGATATGCGTTAACGTTTTCAAAGCGCTGCCTGAGATAGGCCAGATTCATTAAATTGAAGCGATCGAGGTTGGTCAGAACCAAGCTCAGTCCCATACTTGCAGTGGTGCTGTGAAGGTCGAAGATTGCATCGGGGAAACCTCCGTCGCAACGTGCCATCAGCCAATGTTGAATTTCGGCAGCTCTGCGCAGTTCAAATGCGTTGGGATTGCTAATTTCATCACTCGGATCAAAACTTCTGTTCAGGTCGCGTTCCACATATCGCTTGCAGATTTTGAAGGCTTCAGGGTTTGCCAGGAGCACGTGTGTTTTGAATCCAGATCGGATGAGTGGTTGAGAGTCAGCCAACCACTGGCGTGCCAAAAATGCGCCCGTGAATTCATTGCCATGAGTTCCGCCCGAGACCAAAACATGATTGACAATCTCACCTGAAAAATCTTTGTGCTGAGCCACAGTGTTTTATCCTAGAGTTTAATATTCACCATTTTCAGAGGCGAATATTTGTTGGTTCTTTCCTTCTGCGCTGGATTGGCTCCATATGTGTGTATGCCAATCACTTCGCCCGTGGAGCGGAGAAATACAGGCGAACCGCTCGCTCCACCGGTTGTATCACATTCATGGTGGATAAATCCGTTTTTTGTCCACGGGTCGGAGGGGGATGAGACCGTTTTGCAAAAGCTGTATTTCTGGGGATTGCCCGAGGAATGGCCGACCACAGCGATCTCTTCTCCGCCTTTTGAACTGTAGTTTTGATTAATTTTAAGTGAGGCTTTGGGTGGTTTATCAATCACAATGACCGCGTAATCTATTTGAGCCTGATGAGCTCCTTCGGGTTGAACCCAACTGTGTGATTCAATTTTTACACAATTCGATTCGCCCGAACCGGATGTTTGACCGTTCAAATACCCCCAAAGAATGCTGAAGGCTTTGCAGGGCGTTCCGGATGCAATGGAGCGGTCAGCTTTTGTGGTGAGTTGAAAGCAGTGTCCTGCTGTCAGAGCTCTCGAATTTCCAATGTAATAAACAGTGCAGGGCTCTGGAGGGATAAAAGAAACCTTAGGATCTGCTCTGTCGTCGTTGAATTCCATTTTTCCAATGGCATCGATAGCAGATGTAATAAATGCCGGCTGATTTCCCCCACGTCGCACAACCCATTTTGAGTCGTCTCTGCCAATGATGGAGGACGTGTCTGCTTCGCTACTCTCCTGCGCTTGTTGGCAACCTGAGGTAAACGATGTGAAGATCAATGAGCTCAAAATAATCCATGTGAACAGGCTTGGCACCGCAGTGTGTGGCGGAGAAGCTGGTTCAATTCTGGATGTTGGTGCGATTTTTTTCACGACAATCCCCCGCCGGAAGAGAGTGATCCTTCCCAGACTTTACGAATATCGTCGTAAGCATCTCCATCCTTTAAGAAAAAGGTAGGCATTCTGAGCTCAACGAATTTATAGTACTAAAAAATAGGGACAAAACAGTCTTCTGCAGAAGTGTTTTGTCCCTGAGTTGGTCAATGCTTGCTTATGGAGCGTCGATCTTTGCCTGCAGGTTTGCCTTTGCTTGGGTACACGCTTCACTGGCAGCATCCGCACCTGGAGCTACGCAGGATTTGATCATCCCATGTTGAAGTTCGTGGAGAGCCTTGAGGCTATCCTTTTGCTCCTGGGTGAGCGCGTCGAACTTTGGCAGAACCTCGCGCAGCTGTGCGATGTATTTTTCCTGGATAGCTTTATATTTGGCTCTAAACTCTTCGGGGCTCGGCTTGCTTGCACGCAGATCTTCGAGCTCCTTGCGCATTGCTTTGAGTACCTCTTCAACTTTAGCGCGGTCGATTCCCAGGATGGCATCTTTCTTTTCGTTTGATGCCTTCAGCAAGCCCAGAATGTCAGCCGGAATTGCTTTCTTTGGAACACGGCCGAGATGTGGGCTTTTGGAAGCGTGACCTGCCCGGGAAGGAGGTGGCAAAAACCCAGGTGTGGGGCGTTTTGATTTGCGCATGGTCTCTTCGCCGCCATCGAGTGCGAAGGGATGCATGAAATCTTCGCTCGAGCCACCCGCAGAATTGACTGTGTCCTCGATGAGGCTGTTGGTTTCATCGGAAATCGCGGTTTCCGAGCTTCCGTCTTTTTTGATGGCCAGCGCGGCGTCGAGCTGGCCACATCCCACTGCGGAGGCTCCGAGGGAGATGAGCGCAAAAGCGAACAACGAATTCTTAACGATATCTTTCATGACAAACCTCCCAAATACAGGAATGTAGCGGGCCTCTCTCAGCCCTTACACTTTCCTTATCGGAAGAAATAATTGTCTCTCAAGTTATTTTTTTATATACGGTAATCACTCAAGTTTTTCATTCAAAAATACATTTTCGTGGCTATTTTTTGTCTCATGAGTTTGAGCTGAAGAGGTTGGCTGCTGCCCATTGTGCGTAGTACGTGACAATCAAATCAGCGCCGGCGCGCTTCATTGAAATCAGAGTCTCAAATACGGCAGGTTTTTCGTCGAGCCAGTCTTTTTCAACTGCGGCTTTGAGCATCGCGTACTCTCCACTCACATGGTAAACGACGAGAGGTTTTTGGCTGCGCTGACGAATACGGCAAAGAATATCAAGGTAACAAAGCCCTGGTTTGACCATAAGCAAGTCTGCCCCTTCATCTTCATCGTATTGGGCTTCGAGCATGGCTTCGCGCACGTTTGCAAAATTGAGTTGATAGGTTTTTTTATCAAGTCCGCGCGCACCTGAGCCAACCGCCTCGCGAAAGGGTCCATAGAATGCGGAAGCATATTTCGCGCTGTAGGCCAAGATGCCGACATTCTCGAATTGTGATTCATCGAGCTGCTTACGGATGGCGCCTACACGGCCGTCCATCATATCACTGGGTGCAACGAAATGTACTCCAGCTTCAGCAAGCGTGACGGACATTTTCATGAGTGCTGCAACCGTCTGATCGTTCAAAATTTGTCCGTCCTGCGACAGCACTCCATCGTGGCCATGGCTTGTGAAGGGATCGAGTGCAACATCTGCAAAGACAATCAGCTCAGGTGCAGCTGCACGTACAACACGGATGGCTTGTTGAAGCAGACCATTCGAGTTAAATGCCTCACGTCCATCTGCAGTTTTCTTTGCGGGATCGACAACCGGGAAGAGTAGGACTGATTTCAGACCCAGGGCATGAATCCGTTTCGCTTCGGCTGCAAGATCTGAAAGCGGAATACGCTCCACTCCAGGGAGGCTCGGAATGGGCGTGCGCTGTGCGTTGATTTCGGTGACAAACACAGGACACACGAGGTCGGACTTGTTCAGTACTGTGTCTGCGACCATGGTC
>JBILKQ010000189.1:0-4496 GCA_044376655.1 Silvanigrellaceae bacterium | reverse complement strand
TCGAGACCCGTTTCCCGCTCCATTCTTCTTTAATGATTAATAAAAAGATTCATTTCCTACTTCAAGTCCACAAATTGCTGAACGTGTTTCTTTGTCTTTATTTTAAATACTGACGAAACAGTTCAATGTACTTGTCAACGACCGGATCCCAGCCGAAGCTCTTGCCATGCGCATGCGCCAACTCGGCCAGCTCGGGATGTGTTTGGTAATGAGCAAGCCCCTCGCGCAGCTCCGAAGCCATGATATCGCTCTTCTGTGAGCTCCAATACAGAGCATGCGGGCCGCAAATCTCCGGCACGGCAGATTCTCTGAACACGAACACCGGACGGTGAGCCTGCATAGCTTCCAACGGCGGATACCCCATGCCCTCGGAAATCGAAGGGAACAACACCGCAGTGCAATTTTTGTAGAACCAATATTTATCTTCATCGGAGCAAATACCGAGCACATGCACGCGCTCCCCTGCGGTGCTCCTCCCAAGGCGTTCCTGAAACTCAATCCCTGCGGGCGTTTTACAATTGCCAATCATGACAAGATCGTATTCGGGTAGCTGCTCCATCAACTCAATCAGCACTCGGTAGTTTTTCGTGTGCTTGTGTACTCCAACAGTCAGCAAATAGGGACGCTTCGGAACAAAATGGGGCTGCGCAACGTTGGCAAAGGCTTTGAGCTCGAGACCAAAAAGAATCACCTGCAAGGGTAAATGCTTCACCCGAAGATGCTCTCTGACTTCGGCAGCCGTATTCTCAGAAATCGCTGTAATGGCACATGAGCGATCGATGTACTTTTGAATTCGTCGCAACCGTGCCCTGCAACGTGCCGGACTCTTCTCTCGCAAAAAGTTGAGATCATTGATTGTAAAGATAAAGCGGGCGGCATGGGCGGGTGGATATGCAACATCCTGGTGCGGGCAATACCACAGATCGTATTTCTGGTGCAGAAAAGGAAAAACCTTCAACCATTTCGAAACTGCAACATAATCAACCGAGCTTCCGAAACGCCCAACATCCTTCTTGGGGACAAGAAACGTGAATTTCATGTCTTGAATAGACTGAGCGCGCTGTGCGAGGCGTTCACCGAAAGAGAGCGCCACATGGCCGAGTCCAGAGGTGGGCTCGCGGAGGCGGTCGAGATCAATAAACACTCGCTTGGGGTTAGTCATGGCAGAGGAAGCATTCAAAATCGATTGACTCCGTAGAGATTCCGGCATGAAAAATCACCTTGCTTGTTGCTTCTCCGTCAAGAAATGGAGACAAACAAATACCAGTATTGTCTTGCATCGTCTACTTTGGTGAAAAAACGGAAAGGCCTGCTCACATGCCAGAAGCGCTCCTCGAAAACCGGATCCCGTTGTCCGTGGTCATGATGACCCGCAACGAAGCGCATAATATCAAAGCATGCCTTGAAAGCCTTCAGGATTACGCCGAAATCATTGTCGTCGATAACGGCTCAACGGATGAAACTTGCGAGATCGTCAACAGCTTCGCAAACGCTCGCCTCATTCTCAGCCCCTGGAAGGGCTATGGTGGAACCCGACAAGTCGGCGTTGACGCTGCCACACAGAATTGGATTTTGTGGCTCGATGCAGATGAACGCATGACACCGGAGTTAAAGAGCGAAATTGATAAAGCATTGGCAAATGCCTCTGCCTCAACTGTACTCTCCATTCCTCGCCGCAATTTTTTTCTCGGGCAACATATCCGCGGCTGCGGCTGGTCGCCTGATCGGGTTGTGCGGGTTTTCAACCGTTTCCAAACCCGCTTCAACGACAAGACCGTGCACGAAGGGCTAGTGACACAAGGCGAACAGCGAGTTGTTCAACTCGATAATGCTCTTGTGCACTACAGCTACCGAACCATTCGCCAGTTTTTTCAAAAGAACTTGAATTATGCTCTTCTGGCAGCAGATGAGCGCGCACGGGTCGGGCGCGATATTTCGCTCTGGCAATTGATTATGCGCCCTGCCTGGGAGTTTTTTCGAGCCTATGTGCTCAAACTTGGAATACGAGATGGTATCAGAGGATTTGTCATCTGCCTCGGTGGTGCCGCTTATGTTTTTACACGCGACTCAATTCGGTATTTCGAGTCGAGGAAGTAATATTTAGAAAGTTTCTTTTCGACATCAAAACAAGGCCCCGCATCTGCGGATGCCCTTTCACTCATTGGTGAAACAGCACACCCGGACCGCCCAGTTTCCTGCGCGAAATGCCAGGACCAGACCACTGCAGATTCAGCGCAGATCCCCACAACAGCTGGAAGTAATCCACGCGAACAGCGTGGAATCCAGCGGTTAGTTCCACCGTAGCACTCCGCTCTCTCGAACCATGCACACCATCGTTGTTGATGACACTATTGCCATTAATGGTCAGCAAACTACCGTCGTCTGAGCGGAGGAAAAATGTGTAGGATCCCGTTGTTGGAACCCACAGGTTTCCCTCAAACACAAAACCGAACTGGCTGCGTCTTTGCGCGGTGGCCGTCGAAACCTCCTGCGTCACGCCCGTCGCCACGGGGCGCATGGCATCGAAACGTGGAACTTTAAACCAAAAGCCATGGTAGTAGCGATAACGCAGGCCATCCTTAAATGATGGTGCTGGCGGTAGCGTTGGGATGGGCTGCGGCGTGGGTGTTGGCTGCGGCGTGGGTGTTGGCGATGCCGTTGGTGATGCCGTTGGCGATGCCGTTGGCGAAGCGGTTGGCGAAGCGGTTGGAGATGCCGTTGGAGATGCCGTTGGTGAGGGAGCTGGATTCGGTTCTGCTGTCACAGCATCATACGCAGCCTTTAAGTTTATGCGCCCGGATGTAGCCACCTTGCCCGAAAGTGCTGCCACTGGATCAACAGTTGTGAGAATAGCACTACGGATTTGAGCCATTGTTTTTGAAGGGGCTGCGCCCCAAAGAAGTGCAGCCACACCCGCAACATGTGGCGTAGCCATCGAGGTTCCACTGAATGTGGCATACGCATTCGACGGCGTGGTGCTCAGCACATTTCGACCAGGTGCCGCAACGTCGACACCATCGCCATAATTGGAGAACGAGCTTAGGCTATCGTTGGTTTCGGTTGAAGCAACAGAGATCATGTTCGAGTAGGTTTTTGTGTAGTAGGCTGGATATGAGGCTTTCGCTGTAGCTTCGTTACCTGCCGCAGCAACAAACAACACACCTCGGTCTTGTGCTGTTTGAATGGCCGATGCCATCAATGAACTTGCTCCGCCACCGCCATAGCTGTTTGAGGTGACCTTGGCGCCGTTTGTCACTGCATAAATGATGCCGTTATAGATGTCGTAGTTGTATCCGCTACCGAAGTCGTCGAGAACCTTCACGGGCATAATCCGTGCTTTCCAGTTCACACCAACAACCCCTATTCCATTGTTACCGCGTGCAGCGACAGTTCCAGAACAATGCGTCCCGTGCGAGTCGCCATCCATCGGATCTTTGTCTCCGTATGCGAAGTCCCAACCATTGACGTCGTCAACGTAGCCGTTGCTATCGTCGTCAATACCATTGCCAGCAATCTCGCGGGTGTTGACCCAAATATTGTCCTTCAAATCCTGGTGTCGGTAGTCGACTCCAGTGTCGATGACCGCAACCACAGTTTCCTGCGCACCCGTGAAGGAGTCCCAAGTTTCTGGAGCCTTGATTTTTGTCATGCCCCAGAGTGAGGGAAAACTGGGATCGTTTGGAACAGCAATCTTTTGAACCTTGAAATTCGGCTCTGCAAAAATAACGCCAGGCAGCCGGTGAACCTGGTTCAATGCCTTGATGAGCTCAGGAAGATCGTTGCCACGTAATTCAATTTTCATCAGGTCAAAGGGTTTCTGTGCAGAGCTTTGTCCGTTCACGCTTGCTCGGCGAAGGCTGTCGCCCGCAACGGCGCTTGTCTTGAACGACTTGATCAACAGATCGCCCACCCCAACAACCTGATCTACACTGTCGAGTTCCTCGTGCTTTTTCATTATTCCATTGCGAACACGCAATGGAATGCGCTCACGCCAGTCCTCACGCAGCAGAATATTCAATTCGAAATTCTTATCCTTGCTCAACTGCTGCTGGGCACGGTTGAGATTCTCCGACGTGTAAACGGCCTTTAGCTGATCTGCGTCAAGGCCAAGCTCTTCCACGGCACCGGGTGGCACCGCGACCATAGTTTCAACTTTGGGTTTGTCTGCAGCAGGCCCGGCATCCTGAGCCTTCTTGACGCAGGCAGACGCCGCCACGGCGACGTGCAGTGAAATCAAGGGTATTTTCGGAAAGCGCATACCTGCCCCTTTCAGTTCGAGTGCAGGCATCTCGGCGCCACGACCAACAGACTTAACGGTCATTTTTTTTAATCGAAACATTTCAGAATCATACACCGCTTCTGAGGAATCCGATTTTTCACAAAAAACACCCACATTCCTTTGCGTGCGTCGACACCTGAGCTAGGATCGCCGCTTCTCAGAGACGGCGGTTTTTCTATTTTTCGCTGTTCATTGGAGGCTCTATGTCTGTTGTCCT
>JBILKQ010000082.1:0-13623 GCA_044376655.1 Silvanigrellaceae bacterium | reverse complement strand
TGCGCAGCCACATATCTGATTTTGATATTTTCGATGACCTCTTTCAAAACCCCTACCCCACAACTCGAGCGCCTGTCGGACCTGATTATCGGTGCGTCGACTTGTATTCTCACTGTCTACTCGCTCTGTTCACATTTCAGACAACGCGCAGCACAGGAACCTCACGCAAGCGCGATCCTGAATCTCGACTCAGAGCAAAATCTCTTCAACCCAGTCTACTTCTTTCGCTTCAGAAGCATTTTGGTCACGGCCACAGCCCTGCTCATGGCGTTTGCATCTTTGCGCGATCTCCGCACGGGAGCATCGGGCATCATGCTGTATGACCCCCTCGATTGGCGCCAGATTATCCTCGTTCCGGTGCTTTTACTTTGCGCTGTTCTTGGTGTCGGCAGTGTGACCCAGAAAATGAATGAATACGCCTTGATCATGCGCAGACGCGTTGAGCAACTGATGATCGGAAGCCGTACTTTAGCAAGCTCCTCACAACACGAGGCAGCTATTATCGCGGCACTGCGTATCCTGGCGAAAGAAATTCCCGCGCTGGCACAGTCCCGTGTCGAACTGATTTTTCCCTCAGACAAACAGCGCAACAACAGGTCATTTGTCTTTGTTCTGAATGAAGAGCTCAGCAGTGAAACTCTCCCCGCTCCCATCGAACGCGAGGGAACTCACCCGCTTCCCGACGGAGAAGCCATTCAGATCTCTGGTTCTGTGCTCACATTGCAACTTTTCCAAGATTCACGATGGTTGGGAACGATGTCGATCGAATGTGAATCGAGTCTGTTTTTAACGCACGAAGAACGCAATTTCATCAAGGTCACACAGCAGACACTGTGCCTAACACTCGACAATCTCAACGCAATCCGCGAACTAAGAAGAGCAGACAAACTCAAAGACGATTTTCTTGCCAACACATCGCATGAACTCCGCACTCCGTTGCATGGTATTGTTGGCATCGCTGAAAGCGTGCTTTCCGGAGCGGAAGGTTCTCTTTCCTCAAGGCTGCGGGAAAATCTTAATTTGATCGCAATTTCAGGTCGGCGCTTGACCAATCTAGTAAATGACCTACTCGACTTCTCTCAAATTAAACAACGTGAACTGAAGCTGCGCATTGCGACCGTCGAAATTAGACCGATGGTGCAGCTCTTGTTGGCGCTGAGCAAACCCTTGGTCGGCAACAAAACCATCGAACTGATCAACAATGTTGACCCTTCTCTCACCCCTGTTTCATGTGATGAGGGACGTTTGCAGCAAATACTTCAGAATTTGATAGGCAATGCCATCAAGTTCACCCACACGGGCCAGGTTACTGTGAGCGCACGTGCTGAAGGCAGATTCGTGCGCATCACTGTGCGTGATTCAGGCATCGGCATTCACCCATCAAAAATTCAACGTATCTTCAATTCCTTTGAGCAGGCCGACGGACACATCAACCGTGTCTACGGGGGCACAGGCCTCGGCCTCACTATCACCAAACAGCTTGTGGAAATGCAGGGTGGCAATATCCAGGTTGAGTCTGAGCTCGATAAAGGCTCTGAGTTTTCCTTTACCTTGCCTGCGGCTCAGGTCTTAAACAACCTCTCCCCCGAAGTCCCGCGTGAGCTCAGTACAGCATCCAAGCAGAATCGCCCGCTGCTGCTTGAGAGTGATTCCGCATGGTGGGAGTCTGTTCAGTCAGACTCCCCCGAATCTTCTGCTACAAAACGTCAACAGTCGTCGGTTGCCGGGTTTAAGGTGCTCATCGTCGATGATGATGCCATCAACCGTAAAGTCTTGGAAAATCAGTTACGCGCTGAAGACTATCAGATTCTCCTTGCAGAAGATGGCGTCTCAGGACTGAAGCTCTTTAAGGAGGCGCGCCCGGATATCGTTCTGCTCGACCTGATGATGCCACGAATGTCAGGACTCGAGGTTCTCAATGAAATCCGCAAGACTCACTCATCCGCAGATCTGCCTATCATCATTCTGACCGCGAAAAATCAAATAAATGATCTGGTTTCCTGTTTTCAGTCGGGCGCAAACGATTTCTTGATGAAACCGTTCTCGCAGTCAGAGCTTTTGGCGCGGATGCGCAATCATCTCCAGATTGCCAAAACTCACGGAGCGTACACGCGTTTCATCCCGCAAGACTTTTTGCAGCTGCTCGGGCGAGAAAACATCATCGACGTCCGCCTGGGCGACCAGGTCATGCGGGAAATGGCAGTCATGTTTCTCGACATTCGCCAATTCTCGAAACTCTCGGAATCGATGTCACCAAAAGAGAACTTTGATTTTCTCAATGAATACTTTGGCACCGTCAACCCTATTATCCGCAAGCATTGTGGCTTTATCGACAAATATATCGGTGATGCCGTGATGGCTCTGTTCGCTAATCACCCCGACGACGCTCTGTTCGCTGGAATTGATTTGCTTAAGGAGCTGGAGCACTACAATAATAAGCGCAAGACAACCTTCCGTAATCCGATCAGCATCGGCATCGGGGTACACTATGGTCCGTTGATGCTGGGAACCCTGGGAAATGAGGAGCGTATGGAAGGCACTGTGATTGCCGACAGCGTGAATCTCGCTTCTCGTCTCGAATCCATAACCAAGATCTTCTCGGTTGGAATGATCACCAGCCAAGATTCGCTTCTTACGGCGCGTGATCCAAGACAATTTGCGTTCCGTTCTTTGGGTCGGGTGCGCCCCGCAGGATTTTCACGCTTTTTGAACATCGTTGAGGTCTTCAACGGCGATAGCCCTCATGCGCGCGAAATGAAGCTCAAAACGATCGAAAGACACGAAGACGCTCTCCGCGCCTTCCAGGCCGGCCAATGGAACAGTGCGATTGATGGCTGGAAAAAGATTCTCGACGAACATCCCGCAGACAAAGTTGCCGCACTCTATTTGGACCGAGCCGTACGGTACAAGCAAACGCCACCGGGAGATGATTGGGACGGAGTCTTTGATCTGCGCCAGCGTTAATCTATAATTGCCCTGACAGTATCGGCCACACCCCTATCAAGGAGTTCTGCTGTGACACATCTTGTGCCACGACTCGCCCTGGTCTTTTTAGCGGCCTACGCTCACCAAGCCTGGGCTAATGACTGCTCATCGTTCAGCGGCAAGGCCATCGACAAAATTGCCTGCAGTGATACGACCGCGTCTCGCTTTTTAAACCGCATGGCAAAAGCACAAAAGGCTCTCGAGAAAGCCGCCCCGCCCGGTGCTCGCCCAGCGCTCCGCAGTCATCAGGCCCGTTGGGAATCGTTCGCGGATGCCTGGCTGACATCCAATTCAGCCGATCCTAAATCACCGGCAGCGGCTCCACGATGTTCTTCACCACGTGCACTGCTGTTTCAGCGAATGGACTCTCTCGAAAAGGCCATTGTCACTCTCAAAGAAAACAAACCCAAGACACTCGATCTTTGCTATGACAATGCAGCTTGCCTTGAGCCCGGCGCAACAAACACCGAGATGATTTGTGAAACCATTCACTTTGGTGTCGAGAGAGTGCCAGCAAACGCGGAGCCCATCGTTGTCACCCTTTTGGGTGAATGGGTTGCCAAGGGGCGTGCCTTTGAAACGCATATTACCAAATCGATGCGCAACTCCGAGCCTTGCGAGATGGTGTCCGAGAAAACTATGGTGGAATATTTGCGTGGTGGCTTTGTCACGGTCAGAACCCGTCAAGGTGACACATGCAACCCCTCGGCTGCCAACGAGATGATTCAAACCTTCGATCTGCGCACCGGTCGTGCCCTTAAAATATCAGATTTCACCAGCTCCCCTGCATCGTTGCTGGCGCTGTTGATGAAACGCAAAGAGGGCGATGTGCTACAAGCCCTGCTGCGCAAGCAACTGAGTAACGATGCAACGCGCCCTCATATTGAACCGGGCGAGTGCGCGGAGCTACCTTTCACGAACCTAAGTGATGTGAATGTGCATGTGACCAGCGATGGCCTGCGCATCAACAAACTCTTCCTGACACCTCCACCCGAGCTGGCGCCATGTCAGTTCAAGGTCGAGGAAGGTCTGTCTCCTGGGACGATTGCGCAACTTCTTAAGGGAAGGACAAGTCCGGCCAGCGGAATGTTACGCTACATCCGCTGAATCCGGGCCCAAAAAAGAAGAGACGGAGTTTAGAAAACCAAATCAGAAATGGCAGACGCCATGTTCAGAATTTGCAAACGCCAGGAACGCGCGGGAAGGGAATGACGTCACGGACGTTGCCCATCCCTGTGATCCAAACAAGCAAGCGCTCGAGTCCTAGACCGAAGCCACTGTGCGGAACGCCACCAAAGCGACGCAAGTCCAAGTACCAATCGAGATGCTCCGGCGGAACGCCTTTGGCTTTCATTTTTTCGACCAGAACATGTTCACGGTCTTCGCGCTGGCTACCACCAATAACTTCGCCAATACCTGGCATAAGAAGATCCATAGCACGAACGGTTTTTCCGTCGTCGTTCTGGTACATATAGAACGCCTTCAGCACCGACGGATAGTTGTAAACGATGGTCGGAGCCTTGAAGTGCTCTTCACACAAATAACGCTCGTGCTCGCTCTTGAGGTCTTCTCCCCAGGAGACTGGATATTCAAATTTCCGCCCAGAAGCGAGGAGGATGTCAACAGCCTCCGTGTACGTGACTCGCACGAATGGGCATTCTAGCGCCATACGCAAATATTCACGCGTCTCAACACCATTGCGTGCTACAATGTTTTCGAGGTCATCAGCACAGTTATCAAGCACGTCTTTTACAACGTAACGGATCATATCCTGAGCCAGAGTCATGTTGTCTTCGAGCTCATAGAACGCCATTTCTGGTTCGATCATCCAGAACTCAGAGAGATGCCGGCTTGTGTTGGAGTTCTCCGCACGGAAGGTTGGACCGAAGGTGTAAACCTTGCCAAGTCCCAAAGCGAGCGCCTCGGCCTCAAGCTGACCCGTGACACACAGCATTGCCTGAGCTCCAAAAAAATCTTTGGAATAGTCGATGGCTCCACTGGCTGTGCGCGGCAGCTGATTTAGAGGCAGGGTGGTCACCTGGAAGGTTTCGCCAGCGCCCTCGGCATCGGAGGTCGTCAGCAGCGGAGAATGAATGTAATAGAAGCCGCTCTCAGAGAAGAAGCGGTGGATGGCCTGGCTGACACGAGCACGAATGCGGAAAATACCCGCAAAAGTCGCAGTACGGCCACGCAGGTGGGCTACGTCGCGCAGATACTCGTAGGTCATGTCTTTCTTTTGCAGTGGGTATTTTTCCGGGTCTGCAAAGCCATATATTTTCACGGCCGTCGCCTGCAGCTCGAACTTCTGACCTTGCCCTGGACTGGCGACCAACTGGCCCTCGATACGGACCGAGGCTCCCGTGGTGAGGGTTAGAATTTCAGCCTCATAATTAGGCAAAGATGCGTCAACAACGACCTGGAGCGAACGACCACAGGTGCCGTCATTGATCTCGAGAAAAGAGAATTTCTTTGAACCGCGCCGCGTGCGCACCCAACCGGCAATGGTCACTTTACCCAGCGCCACACGCTCCGCATGGATATCTGAAATTGTTGTCAGTGCCTCTCGAGCTGTCGACATGCCTCAAAATCCTTTGTCTGAAGTCCAAGTTATGCTACGCAGAAACCGTTACATTCGCACACACCCCGACAGAGTTCAACCGATGCATTCTGACTCCAACCAACACCCTGACCGCTTCGAAAAGACCTGGGAGCTCGAGCCCATGGGTGACCAACCCCAGGCCATAGAAAGCCTGGTCGAGGGAGTGGAGGCGGGTGTGAGCGAGCAAATTCTCCTCGGAGTAACAGGCTCGGGCAAAACCTTCACCGTCGCCAACGTTATCGAACAAACACAACGCCCAGCTTTAATCTTGGCTCACAACAAAACCCTGGCAGCGCAACTTTTCCAGGAGTTCAAGGCGCTCTTTCCAAATAACGCAGTCGAATATTTCATCAGCTACTACGACTACTACCAACCCGAGGCTTACGTTCCGAGCACTGACACCTTTATCGACAAAGTGGCCACCATCAACGAGGACATCGACAAAATGCGCCACTCAGCGACACGTGCGCTGCTTGAACGTGAAGATGTGATTATCGTTTCAAGTGTGAGTTGCATTTACGGACTGGGCGATCCTGAGGCTTACCTCAAGGCGATGGTGATGGTTGAGGAGGGAGCACGCATCGGCCGCGATGAACTGCTCGCAGCCTTAGTGAGCGTCCAGTACGCGCGCAATGATATCAGCCTTGAACGCGGTAAATTCCGTGTCCGTGGCGATGTGGTGGAGATCATTCCGAGCCATGAGCGCGACAAAGCTCTGCGCATTTCCTTCTTTGGAAAGAAGATAGAAAAACTACACTGGGTGGATGCGCTGCGTGGGACCATCATCGAGCGCGTCAAGCGCTGTGCAATATACCCGGGCACTCACCATGTGACCGACAAAGAGCAGCTGAACGATATTATTGAACGCATCTCGCTCGACCTGCTTGAGCGGATGGAGTGGTTCAGAATGCAGGGGATGCACGTTGAAGCCCAGCGCATCGAACAGCGCGTCATGCATGATCTCGAAATGATGCGCGAAGTGGGCTACTGCCAAGGTATTGAAAACTACAGCCGCTATCTGGATAACCGCCAGCCCGGAGAGCCTCCTTCCACTCTGCTCGACTACTTCCCGGAGAACTACCTTTTGGTGGTCGATGAAAGCCATGTGACGATTCCGCAAATTGGCGGAATGTTTCGCGGCGACCGTGCCCGCAAAGAGACTCTCGTTGAACATGGCTTCCGTCTTCCGGCTGCACTCGACAACCGCCCGCTCAATTTCGATGAGTTTCTTTCCCGCATGGGGCAAACCATTTACGTTTCGGCAACACCCGGGCGGTTCGAACTGGAACGTTGCAATTACCAAACCGTACAGCAGGTGATTCGCCCCACGGGCCTGGTCGACCCGATTGTCGAAGTGCGTCCGGCGGTCCACCAGGTCGATGACCTCCTCTCAGAAATTAAAAAAACCATCGACAATAAGGGGCGCGTCCTTATAACCACGCTCACCAAAAAGATGTCCGAGGAACTCACCAACTACTACAAAGAATTGGGAATCCGCATCCGCTATCTACACTCCGACATCGATTCCATTGAGCGGGTCGAGATCCTGCGAGATCTGCGCATCGGACTCTACGACGTGCTTGTGGGCATTAACCTTCTCAGAGAGGGGCTCGACCTGCCTGAGGTTCAACTTGTGGGTATTCTTGATGCCGACAAAGAAGGATTCCTGCGTTCGCGCACAAGTCTCATTCAGACAGTCGGACGTGCTGCCCGCAACGCGCAGGGACGGGTTATTCTCTATGCCGATAAAACAACCGACAGCATAACCGCCACACTGAACGAAACCAATCGGCGCCGCGAACTTCAAATCAAGTACAACCAGGAAAACAACATCGTTCCACAGACCATCATCAAGAAAATCCCAGAACAGCTGCGTAAAATATACAACCTCGAAACCACTGGAAACGAAGACGATCTGGAACTCAAAATCGAGCGAGCACTTGAGGGAATTGAGGATCGCAGCGTGCTAACCAACCCGAAGAAGCTCGAAAAAGAAATCAAACGCATCACCAAGAAAATCCAACGTGCAGCGCAACAGCTCGAATTCGAGGAGGCCGCGGCACTGCGCGACCAAATGAATCTTCTCAAAGAGGTTGCTTTACTTGTAAGCACGGCAGCGGGAGAACTCAATTCAAATGTCCAATAGTCAAAACAATGAGTTCATCACCCGCGAAGAGACATCGCGTGGAGTGCGTTTTCGCGCACTCCCGGGTGTGCGCAATATCTGTCTCGAAATATCTTACCGAGGCGAAGGTTTTATGGGCTATCAAAGCCAGCCGCATGGCGTCACCGTTCAGGACCTACTCAGCAAAGCATGGCAGATCATGAGCCAGGAAAATACGGTTCTCTATGGCTGCTCACGCCTCGACGCAGGAGTACATGCCAACCAGTTTTTCGTGAATCTCTATACCCGTCATGGGCGTTCATGCGAGGACATCTACCGCTCACTCAATGGTATCCTGCGCACCCAACTCAATGTAGCTATCTCGGTTTACGGAGCACGCGAGGTCGAGCCCGATTTCAACGCCCGCTTCGACACCCAAGGCAAACATTATCGTTATAGGCTCTGGTACGGCCGCGGACATCATGCCTCTCTCACAACTGCCGCCTGGGCTGTGCGCAGCCGTGCATTCGCCCCTGACGTTCTCGAGAGCGCACTCACTCAAGTGATCGGCAAACACGATTTCTCTGCCTTTCGAGCATCCGACTGCACTGCCAAGAGCACCGTGCGAAAGGTAGAGCGGATGGACGTTTGGCTTCACCCCCTTTATCCAGAGGCGCTCACTATTGACGTTTGGGGAGAGGGCTTTTTGAAAAATATGGTCCGCAACATCGTTGGTACCGCAGTCGACATGGCGACAGGAAAACTTTGCAGTTCAGCAATAACAGATGCACTTCAACACCTCGACCGTACTCGTATCGGCCAATGCGCCCCAGCACATGCACTCACCTTACAGCGAGTGTTCTACTCAGCAACCGACTGGCAGGAAGCCCTCCAAGGAACCTCACACCGCTGGCATTGAATCGTATTCCAAGGCTTTGACAGATCATCATTATCAGAACCGCCCATTTGATTCGAAGAAATGCTAGAGTTGGAGCAGTGCCACGGTGGGAGAACACGCATGCGTCGTTTCGCACTTGCCCTGCTCGGGTTATTCGCATTTCCGGTTGATGCTTTTGCTCAACAGGCATCTGGCTATTCGCTTGTCAGCCCACCGACACCTGCACGCCGCTATGGCATGGCTGGATGTGGCTTGGGTTCAGTCCTTCTCCCCAACGGCCCACAAGCCCTGACCTCGGTCATCAATGGTTTGTTCTGGAATCAGGTTTTCGTTATTTCCAGTGGCACATCGAACTGCCAAAGCGATACCCTTCAGCAGGTAGGCATCGACCAGGAACACTTCATGAAAACCAATTTCCGGCACATCGCACGAGAAGCAGCCCAGGGCGAAGGTGAAACACTCGCGGGGCTGGCCGGCACATTGGGTTGCCCGCAACAAGCTGAAAAAGATTTTGCTCAATTCGCGCAGCGCAATCACCAAAAAATATTCACCCGCCCAGGAGCACTTTCAGCGTTACAGGCTCTGAAAGAAGAGCTGAACGCCGACCAAACACTCGCACAAGCATGCACGCTTGCGGCCCTGCCCGCACGAACAGAGCAAGTCCGTTAGGGAGAGCGAACATGAGACTCACGCCGTACCATCTCTCTCTTTTGGCCGTTGTTGTGACGACCCCGCTTCTAACCGCGGGTGTGCGACACAGCCGATCGCTGGGAGGCACAGGTCAACCCATTCCGCGTGCACAGCCGGTTCAACCTGCAGGACCCGGTTCCTCTAATCTCAATCAGGGAGTTCCAATTCAGGTGCCCAGCCAGACTCCTGTGCAGGTGCCGAGCCAGTATTTCCCAGGAATGCAGCCACCCGCACCAGTAGCTCCACCCATGCCCGTGCAGATTCCCAATCAGGTCGGCTCGCCGGAAAACACAAAAGGAGATGCGCAGACCGGAGCTGTTGCTACTCCGGCTAGCCCCAGCAACGATCCGCAGAACAAACAAAATACACAGTCTCAAGAACCGTTCATTCCTCCTGCGCCTGTTGTTATTCCACCCCCCGTTCCGGTGCAGGTGCCCTCGCAGCTGCAGCAGTCTGGAGCGCCACAACAGCCACAGATCCCAATTCAGGTGCCTGTACAGGCTCAACCCGTCTTTCCTCAGAACGCGCAGCCCCTTCCCATGCAGGGACAGCCAACCCTGCCGCCCTCACCTCCAGGCTCCGTTTCGAGCGAGCGTTATATGTTACCCACCTACGGCATGGCAGGTTGTGGTCTTGGCTCGATGATTTTCACGCGTAACGCACGCTCAGAGCAGTGGTTGGCAGCCATTCTCAATGACGGCCTCTTTCCGCAGTCTTTTTCTATCAGCACCGGAACTTCGAATTGCGTCGAAGTCGACGAAGAACAGGCACAGGCAGAACAGGAAATCTTCATAGACTCCAACTTCAATGCGCTGCGCAACGATACGGCACGCGGTGATGGTGAAAGTCTGCGAGCCTACGCCGAACTGCTCGGCTGTCATAAAGAAGGACTTTACGACACCTTCGCCTCGTTAAGCCAAGGGCAATTTCCGCACATTTTCTCAGATGCGCAGCCGCGCAGTATCGCTGAGCGTTACCGCGACTCTTTGAAGCGCTCACGTGCACTCAAAACTCGTTGTGACAGGCTCTTCTAATGAGCATAAGCATTCTTTCGGCGCGCGATACAGCCGCTCTCGAGAATGTCAGCCTTGCAGATGGAAAGAAGCTTGAAGAGTTGATGAACGAGGCCGTGCAGGGGTGCTCAGAGTTCATCGCAAAACGTTATTCAAAGAGCATCTATCCATCTGCGGCGCTCCTCGTTGGAGCGGGCCACAATGGTGGTGATGCGCTCGGAATCGGATGCGCGTTACTCCAGGAGGGTCGAAACGTCGCAGCTGTTCTTGCCGCTGCGCCCGAGACTCTCAAGCCACTCACTGCAGCGATGCTCAACAGGTTTTTGTCGAGTGGCGGTCAGTTGATAGCTCTGCAAGCGAACTCAGACGTTCACAAACTCGAAATAAACCCGCTTGTCGCCGATGCTTGCTTTTGGATCGATGGCTTGTTCGGATTTGGCCTCAACCGCAAGGTCCAGGGAATTGCAGCGCAGCTGATTGAATTCGTTAATCATCAAAAAAAGAAAATTGTGTCTATCGACATTCCTTCCGGCCTTTCGTGCGATCACGGTTCTCTGGGAGGTGAGAGCATTCAAGCCACAGATACCCTTGCTCTCGGGGTGCTCAAACCTGCCCACACAGACGACACTGTGCTTGCGGCCCTTGGACATGTGCATTGCATCCCACTGCCGTTTGCTAAAGAGCGAGAACGCCTCAATGCACCTCATTGGGATGCTGTTCACCGTGCCGACCTGATTGAATTGCTCGCTCAAGCTAAACGGCCAAGCGCCTCGCATAAAGTTTCAAACGGTCGAGTTCTCGTCGTGGCGGGCTCAAAGCGGTATCTCGGTGCAGGAGTGTTGGCATGCTTGGGCGCCGGTGTTTCAAGTGCTGGTATGATTCACGCCCTTGTTCCGCAGAGCTGCCAGAGTGCCTTGCTAACACTCATGCCCGAAATCATTTTTGAAAAGCGCCTCCCCGCACTCGAAAATTTTACAGCTATTGTGTTGGGCTGCGGCTGGGTTCCCGGAGATGCTGTGCTTTTTGAAAAAATTGTGGCTCATAGCCTGCGCCACAGTAGAACCAGGCTGGTTCTTGATGCTGGAGCGTTCGGTTTTGTTCAACGCTGGCTCGATTCAGGCAAAACGCTCTCCGACAACATTGTGCTGACCCCTCATTTAGGGGAATTTGGTCGTCTTTTTCCAGAAGCAGCGAAGCGTTTGACAGCCGCATCTTTCGAACAGCGCCTCAACCGCTTTGAGGCTGCAGCATGGGCAGCAGATCTGAGCGGAGCTGTGATCCTCTTCAAGGGCGCGCGCAGCCACATCGCACATCCCAAAGGCGAAGTCACAAGCATTATGGACTCTTCACCATTACTTGCTCATGCGGGCCATGGAGATGTCCTCGCCGGATTCATCGCAGGTCTTGCAGCATCCGGCCTAGAATGCAAAAAGGCTGCCCTATTGGCAGCCCTGCTTCAATCGCAAACAGCTATCTGTTTCAGTGACCGGCATCCTGCCGCACTGACTCTGCCACCAAGCGAACTTGTCCGGCAGATGCAGTTCCTTCTGCACCCGGAGAAGATGTAGAAGGATTCCAGCCTCCCACAAGAGTTTCATTCCAGAGCTCGTCAATCGACGACACAAAGCGAATTTGAACTCGCTTGCGGAGCGATGCAGGCAACTCAGCCACTGAGGATCTGTTCTTCTCGGGAACACAAACGTTCTTGATACCAACCCGCAGCGCCGCAAGGATCTTCTCGCGCAGACCACCAATCGGCAGGACACGACCATGGAGGGTCAGCTCCCCGGTCATAGCCACATCTTGGCGCACAGCCCTATCAAGCAAGGCCGAAAGTAATGCACTGGCAATCGTCACGCCTGCACTAGGTCCGTCTTTAGGAATCGCTCCTGCAGGGAAGTGAAGATGCACATCGAATTCCGTGAACTTCTTGGTATCGATTCCCAGCTGAGCAGCTCGGCTCTTAATATGACTCAAGGCTGCGTGTGCAGACTCCTTCATCACATCACCGAGCTGGCCTGTTAAAATCAACTGTCCCTTTCCTGGAAGGAGATTCACTTCAATGTAAAGAATCTCACCACCCACCGAGGTGTAAGCCAGGCCGGTAGCCACGCCCACACGCTGAGCATTTACGTCATGCTCTTCCGATGTATAACGCTCTTCGCCCAGAAGTTCACGTGCCACTTTGGGAGTGACTTTCCAAACTTTGCGATCTTTCCCACCCGCGTCAGCCTCGGCGACGTTGCGTGCAATTTTTCGCGTAATCGCTGCAATGTGCTTTTCAAGATGACGCAGTCCGGATTCGCGAGTGTAACTGTTGATGACGAGCTCCACTGCGGAATCCTGAATCTGTACCAGATCAGAAGTTAAACCTGTCTGCTCAATGGACTTTGGAATAATATACTGCTTGGCAATCTCGCGTTTCTCATCTTCGCTGTAGCCGCTCACCTCGATGACCTCAAGACGGTCACGCAGCGGTGCTGGGATGGTGTCGAGGCGATTTGCATTGGCAATAAACATCACCTGACTCAAATCGAAAGGAAGGTTGATGTAGTGATCCGAAAAATTATGATTTTGTTCAGGGTCCAGAACTTCGAGCAAAGCAGAAGCAGGATCACCCTTGTAATCGGAACCAAGCTTGTCAATCTCATCGAGCATGATAACAGGATTTTTAACCTGAACATTCTTTAGAGCCTGCATCAAACGACCCGGTTGCGCGCCCACATAAGTTCTGCGGTGACCGCGAATTTCAGCCTCATCGCGCATTCCACCCAGACTCAAACGCACAAACTTGCGCCCCAATGATTTTGCGATGGAGCGGCCCAGACTCGTTTTGCCGACACCGGGAGGTCCCACAAAACAAAGAATTGGTCCCTTCGCATCCGGATTCAACTTCTTCACGGCGATGAATTCAAGAATACGGTCTTTTACTTTTTCAAGCCCGAAGTGATCTTCTTCAAGAACTTTGCGGCAGTGAAGAATATCAAGATTGGTTTCGCTGATCTTACCCCAGGGAAGATCACAAAGCCACTCGACATAGGTGCGCGTGATGGTGGCTTCGCTCGAATCTTGGTTCATTCTTTCAAGACGCTTGAGCTGCTTGGTTGCTTCACTCAGTGCATCAGCGCTCATTTGCGCGCGCTGCACACGCTCGCGCAATTCTTCGAGATCATCTTTGCCGTCAAGCTCACCCAACTCAGCACGAATAGCACGAAGCTGCTCGCGCAGATAATTTTCTCGGCTGGCGCGACCCACTTCTTCTTTAGCTGCGGATTGAATGCGCTGTTGAGCGCTGTTCACCTCAATTTCGCGCACCAAAAGTTTGTGAACACGG
>JBILKQ010000081.1:0-13720 GCA_044376655.1 Silvanigrellaceae bacterium | reverse complement strand
ATTGTTCACCTCGGATTTCTTATTGCCATTGCCGGCTTTCTGGGAGGCTATCGTGGAATCCAGGCTGAGGCTGTCATCAATTACAACGAGTCGGCGCAGTTCTATGGGTATACGTTAACCAATCGCGGTATGCGTGAAGAGGCTGCCTACAATTACAGATATGTCTCTGCGGTAATAGAAGCCAAGAATGAAAAGGGTGAAGTTGTTGAGGTATTGCCGCGCCGCAGCAAGTACACGAACAAAGAGGAGTGGCTCAATGAGATTGGTATCCACTCCACCTTCTGGCATGACGTGTATCTTGTTCTTGCCAACTTCGACATGAATACAAAGCAAGTTTCCCTCAAGATGCATATCAACCCTACGGTCAAATTTGTCTGGACGAGTTTGGTCGTGATGGTTCTTGGAGCCATGGTTGGCTTGAGTCACCGGGCCAAGAGAAGAAGTCTTGATGTTTCTCCGAACGGACTTGTGCTTGAGTCTGCCACCGAGGACGCTGACCTTCTCGCAGAATCGCTTGCCCCTGTGAGGCTTTCGCAAAAAGTGCATTCGGCAATGATCGTCACTGGAGCAGTTGTACTTCTGGCATTCGGCTTTTCAGGCACTGCCTGGGCGAACGAGGAATCCAACAAGGCACGGATGCAGTACTCTCAGGAGATGCTCGACATCGGTAACCAGCTGCGATGTCCCACCTGTCAGGGTATTAGTATTCTCGAGAGCGATACGCCACAAAGTGTAGCCATGCGCAAAGAAATCGAGCGCCAGGTTTCTGAAGGTAAGAAGAAAGACGAAATCATCAGCTTCTTCCGCGATCGTTATGGCGAGTGGATTCTGCGGCAACCTGACACCAGCCAGTCGTTTGGATTAATGGTCTGGGTTATTCCTTCTGTGGGTCTTGTTCTCGGTCCAGCCTGGTTGATTTTTGCATTGCGATCGTCGCGCAGGCGAGAAGAGGAAGAACGTTTGGCCATCGAAAAGGAATTGCGTCAGTTCATTGAGCAGGCCAAAAGCGTTGGGGGTCAAGCATGACTCTCATTCTTGCTGTAGCCATTTTGTTTTCAGTTTTCATCGTTTGGATGGTCACAACTCCACTCTTTTCAGCTGAGAACATGGAGTCGTTTTCTGCGAGCTACAAGGGCTTTGCAGACGAGTCTGAATTGCGGCAGGCCCTGCAGTTGCGCGACAAACTTCTGAGCAGGCTTGTGCAAGGAAAGGTTGATGATGAACGTGTGGCTGGTTTGAGCGAAGCGGAATGCTTTCAAGCTCTGGTGACTCTGAGTTTGCGATTGCAGCGGGCTGATCTTCCTTATTTGCCAGGACGCGAAAAGAGCACCCCCATGAATCCGCAATCGGGTCGCGTGGCCCACGGAGTTCTTTTTGTGCTCGTTTTGTTTTCATTGGCTTTCTGGGGTGCATTCAGGGCTAAAACGGCCTTTGCTCAATTGAGTCATCCGCCCGTTTCTTCAGCTCCAGTCATTGCCCCATCGGGCCTCGTGCAGATCGAAGGATCGGTCTACGCTCCCCCATCAAGCCGCTTCATAATTTCTCCTGCACAAGGCCATTTGGTTGGGCTTCATTTAACTTCGTTCTCAGTTCCTGCTTCGTCCACCGGTGAGGTGACTGTTGTTCTGCCTCTGCCGGAGGGTATCCACGATTGGCAGCTCACAGCTATCCGGCCGGAAGCACTTGCCCAGCAGGTGGGAGCGATTAGTTGGAAGGGCTCGCCCGCATTGCAGCTTCCTCCAGGCACCCAGGGGTTGGCAGTTGAGCTCAGCAGTGAATTCAAGCTCAAAGCATTTACGGGCCGAGCAGTTTGGAAAAACACCTCGCTGCCGCCTTTTCCGGGTGAGCAGATTGCTGTTTTGTTCGAATCCCCGAATCCACTGGGTCCATTGTTGGGGAAGGTTGCGGAAGGTTGGAACGTTTGGCCTCCACGGGTTCTTAAGGTGGGTGAGGGGATGAACCTCCAAAACCGTGAAGTGGCGATGAATCCGGCCTTGCCAGCCCGCAAGGTACAGATTGTTTCCAGAGCGAGCGACTCGGCTCAAAGCTATTTGAATTTTGAGGTGATTGGCCTCACCCCTGATAGGCTGCCTCTGATCGTTTTGGGCGCTCTGATTGCAGCGATCCTGTTCGGTGTTGGCGCATTCGTTCTCTTCCGGAGCTCTCGTTGGAGAATTGACAGGTCTGAAGCCTTGCCCGGGTGAATTGTTGGGCCCTACACTCACGAGACGGCCATTGTCCGCCGGTGATCTTTTTTCTGGGGGCCCCCATGATTCTCAACAGTTCTACAGTCCAGCTTATCAGAACGAACGCTGCACGTCTGGCAAACGCGATTCGCAGCAAGGAAGACCTCAACGACCTCGCCACGGCAGGTAATTTCGAGCAGGTTTTCGCTGCAATCGAAGCGCTTCTGACTCACACAGACATGTACTTCGATGATGAGCTCCTCATGTGCCTTGATGATTCCAACTGGCGCAATTTCAAAGCAACTCTTCTTGTTTACACGCTCAACATCGTCAATCGCTATGTTGCGACAGCACGCGATGGCTCAGGCATGGCGCGCGACCAACACGATTACATTCCTGCCGCTGCGCACATGTAATTGAACTGAAAAAAAAAGCCGCAGCTCTTCGGGGCTGCGGCTTTTTTTTTCGCCATTGTGTTCAGAGCTCGGTTTGCAATTCACTTTGTAGGTTTGATTTCTCCGTTGAAGAGCTTCTGAACCGCTTGGTGAAACTGACTCACCGTGACAGCCTCCCGGAAAAGGATGGGTGGTTTTCCGTTGAAGTCTGAGCCTGCCGGATAGATGCCTACGGCAGGCAGGCCTGTGAGTTCCCAGCGTTCTGTGAGCTCTTCGGAGGCCGGGTTCGATTCGGTGAAGTCGATCTTCAATGCGATGAAGTGCTGGTTGATGAGAGCTTCGACTCCTGATTCACTCCACACTTCTGCATCCATTTTAAGGCACGCCGCACACCACTGTGCCCAAGCATCTACAAGTAGTCCTTTCTTCTCAAGCTGTGCAGCCTGCACAGCCTTTCTCCAGTCTTTGTGCCACTGGATGTTGTCTTTCTGCAGAGAGCCTGCAGGTGGAACCTCTACTGGATCGCCGATACGGTTCAGCGAGGGCCAGCTTGGAAGTGTCATCGGTACGAAGCCCTTTACAAGCGAAAGGGTCATCCACAGCGCAAGAATCGTTAGGCCTATTTGTGTACCCAGCAGGGTAATTGGGTGATTTGCAGAGCGGTACTGCCAAATCAGAAACACAACGGTGAGCAAAGAAATAGTAACAACACCCGTGAGTGTTGGTTGCGCGTACAGGAGTGCGAAAAGGGGATACTGTCCCAAAAAGATTTTCAAGTAATATAGCGAGAGCGCGAACATTAGGGCTGCAAACACATTTTTAACCAGCCCGGTCAGTTTGCCTGCACGCGGGAGTTTTTTGAAATGGTGTGAGAGCATTCCCAGCACAAGATAGGGCGCACCAAAGCCTGCAGCAAAAACGCTCATGAGCGTGAAGCCATATATTGGGTCTTTGGTTTGTCCTACCAGCACGAGCAGCAAGCTGAGCACTGGGCCTGTGCAGGGCGCGGCAACAAGTCCGGACACAGCTCCCATGGTCAGAATCGCCAAATTAGGGGAGCGCTTCGACAGCGGGATTCGGTTTCCAAGGCTTTGAAGCCGGGAAAGGTCAATACTTCCGAGCATCGAAAGACCGAGCAGGAACATCAACGCGGCTAAGCCTAAATTGAAGGCACGACTTTGCAAAATGCCCCCAAAAAGAGAGCCTGTCATACCGGCAATCACACCCATGCTCGCATAGGCAAGAATCACACCAATCACATAAACCAAGGCTGGAAAGAACGACTGCGTGGCTTGAGAGTCGTCTTCGCTCTTTTTCGTCTGCGAGAGAACATTGAGTGTGATGGGAATCATCGGATACACGCACGGTGTCAGGTTCATCAGCAGTCCTGCGAGGAAAAGTGCGGGAAACAAGAACCAGCTCCTTTGGCCGAGTGCGAGTTGAACCTGCGCAGTAATGCTATCTGTGAGCGACACTTCTGGAGCGGGTGTTGTTGGTTTTGGGGTGGGTGAGGGTGTTGCAGTTGCTGAGGGTAAGGGAGTTGCACTCTGCACAGCGGCAGGCTCTGCAGCGGGAGAAAGTGGTGCGGCTGGTGTTGCAGCCGCAGCTGGCGTTCCCAATGACACTGCAGCCTTTGGTGCCAATCCAACATCCGGTGCCGATGCGTTTGTTGCGCCTGATGAAGAGCCAACAGAAAGACCCGCCAAAGTATTCTTTGGTTCAGGACGTGAAACTTCGCCTTTCCTCGCATCAACAAGAAAATAGGCGGGCAAAAGGCAGGTGTTCACAGAGCAGGCTTCGAATCGGACGCGTAGCACTCCGGTCTCATCCATGGCGATATCCGAAGTCGCCGTGAAGCGTGTGCCCTTGTCGAAGATGGCGCGTGGTTCGTTATAAAAGGGATCCTGCACAACTTTTGCTTCGGGATCGGCTTTGGTCTGTAGCGTGATTGGTGCATTCAGCGTTGCTGCGCTTTTGTATTCAAAACGCAGACCCTTTTCGTAGATTTTGAATCCGCCACGAGTGTTAAGCTCGAGCACGGCGCTTGTTCCTGCGTCTTGTTTTGTAAGCTCAACAAGACGGAACTGAACAACGTTTGCTGGGTCAATTTTGTTGAGCGACTTGAGTGGAGCTCCGAAAGGGTCTTCGAGTGCCTGTGCGCTTTGCAACGGAAGGCACAGCGAGACAATGCAGGCAACCACTCCCACGATCAGAATGCTGCGCCGTAGAAGATAGGTTGGCAATTTCAGCAACGCCAGAGTATCACCATTGTTGAGCATTAGAGACCCGATTTAAGAGAGAAGAAAATATGGCTGTAGAGACACCATCTGTCCTGTCTAATTCTATAACGAACACCCGTGCCGATCACAAAGTCTTGGTCGTTGTTCTCGACGGTGTAGGTTGGAAAGACACTCAAGATCATTTGACGCTGCAGCTTGCGCACCATGCAGGATTGCTTCCTTCGGCAGCATTTGTTGGTGGCAACGCCGTGGCAGCGGCTTACACGCCAAACCTCTCTAGTCTCATGCAGACGTCATTATGTCGTACACTTCGTGCCCATGGGCCGAGTGTGGGTTTGCCGTCGGATGATGACATGGGCAACAGCGAGGTGGGGCACAACGCATTGGGCGCAGGCCGTGTTTTTGATCAAGGTGCCAAGCTTGTGAACGAGGCGATTGCAAGCGGTCGGCTTTTTCAGGGCGAAGGCTGGAAAAAGGTTGCGCAGCGTGTTGAGCTTCACTCAGGCAGAAACACCCTCCATCTTTGCGGTCTTTTTTCGGATGGCAATGTCCACAGCCACATCGAGCACTTGTTCGCATTGATTTCAGCAGCCAAAAGAGAGGGTGTGCGCAAGGTGCGTTTGCATCTTCTTCTTGATGGTCGAGATGTAGGCCCCGATACAGCCGAAATCTATGCCCAAAAGCTAAGTGACTTCCTCAAGACTGTCGTTGACGCCCAATTTGATTGTTGCGTGGCGAGCGGCGGCGGGCGAATGTTCGTAACCATGGATCGTTACGAGAGTGACTGGTCGATCGTTGAGCGTGGTTACAATGCTCACGTGCTGGGTGAAGCACGGGCCTTCAGTTCGCTCGAGGAAGCTCTGAAAACCTTTCGTGCGGAAGGTCTCAAGGCCGACCAAAATCTGCCACCGTTTATTGTGAGCAAAGATAATCACCCTGTGGGCAGCGTCATCGACGGTGATAGCTTCGTATTTTTCAATTTTCGTGGTGACCGTGCCATCCAAATCTCTCGTGCCCTAACTGAAAAAGACTTCAAGCCGTTTGTACGCAAGAGATTTCCGGAGGTGATCTTCGCTGGAATGATGCAATACGATGGTGATTTAAAGCTGCCCGAAACTTACCTCGTGGAACCACCCCAGATTGATAGAACCATGGGAGAGTTGCTGAGTCGTACGGGAGTCAAACAGTTTGCCTGCAGCGAAACACAAAAATATGGGCATGTGACCTATTTCTGGAATGGAAACCGGAGCGGGAAATTCAACGAGGAATTGGAGAATTACGTTGAGATTACCTCAGATCTGCTTCCTTTCGCAGAGCGTCCCTGGATGAAGTCGGCTGAGATTGCTGACCGTACCATTACCGAGATGCATAGTGGCAACTTCAGGGTGGGCCGAATCAACTTTGCTAATGGCGACATGGTGGGACACACTGGAGATTTTGCTGCCACCCTTGTTTCTGTTGCGGCTGTTGACTTGGCCTTGGGTCGCATTTTGCAGTGCGCTCGAGAAACAAACACAGTTGTTGTTGTCACTGCAGACCACGGCAATGCTGATGAAATGTTCGAAATTGATAAAAAATCAGGAAAAATTCAATTCGACTCACATGGCCTGCCGCGTGCCAAAACGAGTCACACGCTTTCGCCGGTGCCCTTCTGTATTTTCAACTCTGAAATCTTGCAGCGCGAAATTCGCCTTCGTGAAGATCTACCCCGCGCAGGCTTGGCCAACGTGGCGGCAACGGTTCTCGAACTCGCGGGATTTCAGCCTCCCCCAGATTACGAACCAAGCCTGATTGTGATTGGCTCCTCAGCAACCATTCCGGACGGAGAGCCTGGTGTTGCAAAGGGTGCCCAGGTTTCGCAGTCATCCATCCAGCTCAAGTCTGAATTTCACCCGAAGATTGTAAAAAAATCTGAGCTCTCAGCACATCGAGAGGGTTACAGTCTTGGCTTGAAATCTGTGTTGTTCGCAAAAACTGTTGCGGCCTTGCGCGCTCCTGACGGGTGCCCATGGGACAAGGAGCAGAATATTGAATCGCTGCGGCCTTACCTTGTTGAGGAGGCATACGAAGCGATTGAAGCAGCGGCGCAATATGCAAAAGCAGGAGATCTTCCCACCGCAAAGGCGTATTGTAGCGAGCTTGGCGATGTTCTTCTCCAGGTTTTTCTTAACGCACAAATTGCGTCTGAGATGAAACACTTCACAGTTGCTTCGGTTTTCGATGACATCTGTGAAAAAATGATTCGTCGTCATCCGCACGTGTTTGCGACCTCGGCGGATGTTAAAACCTCGGATGATGTTGTGAAGCAATGGGAAGTTATCAAGGCGCAGGAAGGCGACTCGGGTGTTGCTGCGCAGCCAAAATCTTTGCTGCACAAAGCGCGTAAGAAATCGGCTCAGCCAACTTTGGCTTGGACAACATCGGTCTCGAAGGCGTCATGGAAGCTTGGATTTGCTTGGAAAACCCTCGAACAAACTTTTGCTGACTTGACTTCAGAAATTGAAGAACTTCGTCGTGAGGTTTTTACCGCCACGCCACAGCGCCAACGTGTGGCGGATGAGATGGGTGATGTCGTTCTTGCACTTGCGAACGTCGTTGTCTTTCTCAACGAAATGAAGTTTGCGGGAGCGGAGTCACCTCTGGATTTGGATCTCTCCGCACGCGGAAGCGTTGAGAAGTTTCTTTCGAGATTTCAAGGAATGGAGAACATCCTGCGCGAACGGGGTGTGAATGTGACGGAAGACTATGCCAAGAGCCTCTCGCTTGAGGTGTGGGATGAATTGTGGCGGGAAGCCAAGCGGAGAAAATACAGCTGATTGAATGAAGGAATGGCTTGCAAGAGGGGCGGCTTCGGGGCATCCTGATGCAATGCCGTAGGCACATTTTGTTCAAGCTCTGCATACTCAAGAGGCATATATGGTTTTGAAGAAGCTTTTTGGCAAACGAGACGCAGAATCAGTGCCGGATGCTGTTCCGGCAGTTGAAAAAAACACCTCCAAGGCTGGAGCTACAGCAGCACCAGAAGCTTCTGCTGAGGACACTACGACGAGCGATGCGTCTGAGCCAAAGGCTGCTCTCTATCTCGAGCAAGCCATGGTTGAGAACGCACGCCAAGATACCCCAGACAGCCGTCGCAAAGTTTATCAAGAGCTGTTGTTCTCTGAACTCCTTCTTGCTCTGACTGAGCCAGAGGCAGGTGCAACGGGTGCAGAGCAAGCTGGCGACAACAATCAAAACATGAGTGTTGCCATCCTGCAGAACTCGGCAGGGACTCCGTTTGCTGCGGCCTTCACGAGCGGCGCGGCTGCACGTCGTTGGCGCCCTGATGGCGGTCAGTACGTTTCTGTCCGCGGTCAGGACATCTTCAAGTTGCTTGAGCCCAGTCCGGCAGAAGTCATTGTAGTGAACCCTGGCAGCGCGCCTTTCATTGTTCTGTCCAAGGTTGAATATCGTCAGCTGGCTATGGGTATTGTCCCCCAGACCCAGCAAAGCCCGGTTCAGGTGGCGAGCGGAGGCGGCGAGGCTCAGGCAGCAAGCGATGGCCAGATGCAAGTCGCCTTCCCTCCCGACGTATTCACTGACGAGCAGAAGGCCCACACGAAGTCAGTGCTTAATTCTAATGCGAAAGTTGAAGCTGCGGTGCTTGGCGCTATCCTGCCGCCCAATGCGGGTGATTCGGGTTGGATTCGCACCATCTTTTTGCGTGTTTCAGGAATCGAAGAGAGTCCCGAGGCGATGCAATCCTTCTGTAGTGCTGTAAAAGATGGCATTACTGAGGGCCAGGGAGAACTCTTCGCCGCAGTTCCCTTTGAGGTGGGTGTGATGCCGGACCCTAACTTCTGGCAGGCGATGCACCAAAACGGGATCATTCTCTTTGACAAGAATCCCCCTCCTATGTCACAGCCTGAAGCTAAAGATGGCGTTGTTGACGCCCATCTGGAGGCGTGACCCCCGGCAGACCCGGTTTTGGGATGTTGTCGGCCCCTTTTGCGCCCCTCTTGGTTTGGAGTTCTTCTGATGGCAGAAGTTCGTAAGGGAAAAGCTGGTCCGGTTCAGAAGTCTCGTGCCCGAGTCGCGGCCGCAGTAGCCAAACCCACTTCCTCGACGAGCGAACTTAAGCGACTTCTTCTTGAAACCCAGGATCAGCTCAGCCTAATTCATGGTGTTCTCGAGGAGTTGTGCGAACGTCAGGAAGCTCTATCAGCATGGCAGATGGAGTTTTCGAAGCGACTTGTTACCCTGCAAGAAGCGCAGTGGCGCTCGCTTGAAGATCTCGCCGGTGTCGACATGGGTAACCCTGTCGAAAAGGCTTTCGGTATTCAATTTGATGGCGCCGACCCTGCAGGCCTCGATGATCAGCTCGAGGAAGCGCAAAAGCTCATGGAGCAAGTCAATTCCGATTCCATGTCTAAGCGAGCTGTACGTTTGCGAAAGCGCAAAAGTTCACCACGACCTGAGTTCACTCCTGAAGACGATCCCCTGACAGGGAAGCCAGAGCCTGAGTCACTGCGAAGAGAAACTTCGCCGGAAAGTGTCTTTGTGATTCCCGAAAAGGTCGACGTCCATTGAGTTAAAAATGAAGTCGTCCACTCTCACTGTACCGTCCGTTTTAGGGGAAAAATGAGATGGAGCGAGATATTCTCTCCAGCGCCTCTGAACGCGCTCTGCATATGAGCCGAGCTATCGACCAGCTGCATCTTCAGCTGCAGTCGTCTTCAAAGTTCCAAGAGGCATTTGTTCACGTTCTCGATCTTCTCTGCCGCTGTCGTATTCCCGAGACGGGTGCACCACGCTCAGCATCCTCGGAGTCACACAAGACCCTTCATTTTGTTGCTGTTGGCAAGTCTGGTGGAGTTGCCCAGGTGCTCGTCTCTATGCTTGCGAGCGTTGGCATAAATGCTCGCTTTTTGCATCCGACCGAAGCTCTGCATGGCGATTTGGGTTCAGTGGTCGGAGGCGATCCGGTGCTTCTTGTGTCCAACAATGGACGCAGTCCTGAGTTGTTGGCCGTTGTGCCCCTGTTGCGTGAACGAGGGTGCGAGTTGGTGGCGGTCACGAGTCGGCCCGATTCTCCATTGGCGCAAGGCTGTGGTGCCACTCTGCAATTGCCTCTGCAGGGCGAAGCGTGTCCATTGAATCAAGCTCCGTTGACCAGCACAGTAACCACTCTGGCCTTGGGGCAGTTGCTCGTTGCAGCTTCCATGGAAAGGCGTCTGTTTGATTTGGCCTCTTATGCCCGCAACCATCCGGGTGGTGCGATTGGCAAGCGTATTTTCGTTCGGGTCGACGATCTCATGGTGTGTGGTCAGTTTCTGCCGCGTCTGCGTGAGGGGGCGACCTTCAAGGATGTGATTTCACGGATGACCGAGTGCGCAATGGGTGCGTTGCTTGTTGTCGATGATTCCGACTCAATGCTCGGGTTTGTGGCCGAACGCGATCTGCGTGCTGCCATGGAATTGCACGGTCCAAAGGTTTTTGATTGCACCGTGCATGATTTTATGAACCCAAATCCCATCACTCTTGCACCAGGAACATTGGCTGTTGAAGCTCTGCAGCTCATGGAAAACCGCCCGCGTCCGCTCAACGCAGTCCCAATTGTCGATGCAAAAGGAAAGGCCGTGGGTCTGCTGCGACTCCACGACCTTGTCTCTGCGGGTATCACCACTTCAGGATGAATATTACAGAAGCTTGTCGCCATTTTCTTTGAGAAGACCGCCGATCCAATTTTTGTAATGGCGCGCGTCAGTATAGTAATTTTCCAAGCCAATACAGTTTTGGAAAATTTCAATACCTGCGGACGTGACACCGAGCACAAGCCACTTGCCCTCTGCATTGCGCATGTACATGGGGCCGCCTGAATCGCCTGCGCAAGCACCTTTCATCCACCCACCCACGTTAAGCATTTTCGACTTGCCATCGATGCTCTGCAGGGGAACATTCACCTCTCTGAGAAGGCCGGTATTGTTGCTGGCGCGGCTCCGCGTTACGCCATAACCCACAAGTGTCACCAATTGCTTTTGATTCAGTTGAAACTCTTCTGAGGCGATTTCCACCGGGTGATAGGGCTCTGGAATTTCCTCATCGAGGATAACAACCCCGATATCATTTGGAGCCGAGTTGGGGTCGCCGCTCAAAGTCAATTCTGGATTCCAGTCTGGATGCGGGATGACCTTTTTTGCACGGATCCATTGGTTGCTCTTGCTGACCCTGAGCCCAAACGAGGCAATGAAGTCCTTTGGGCCGGGGAAGATCAGAGAATCCGCTTTCAGCTGAGTTTGCGGGTCAAAGTCCTGCAAACAATGTGCGGCTGTCATAAGAGCTTTGCGTGAAATCACTGTGGCTGTGCAGAAGGATTTTCCAAGATCAAGAAGGCTCGAGGCTCTCTTACGGGTGCTTCCGAGATGATCTGAGGTCAGTGCAACAGTTGAGTAACGGCGTGCATCGTCGACCTCATCGCTGACAGAACGTCCACCAACGATATTCACCTTTGAATCTCGTGCAGAGTTGTTTTTATCGTCCCCACACCCAACAACAGCACCTGAGACAAGAACTGTTAGAATGGGAAGCATGATTTTCAAGGTTTGGCCTTGCTGCATTTTCTGTCCTCCTGTTTGAGCCAGTGTGAACTTCACAGCGATTCGTAGAACTTGTTCAGAGATTCCCCATTGAGCACGCGGACGTGAATGAGTGAGTCAAGTTGCAATGATTTCTCAAGGTACACCGATGCCTGAAATGCTCTCTTACGCAGGGAAGAAGCAGAGCACTGCTCTGGCGGCAGAAGCTCCGAAATCGGTTGCACAACCAGAGTATTATCTGGGCCAAGGTGTGTGCGAATTTGTTTCATCACAAAACAGCCACGCGCAGGGACAACGGGCCAGTTGCCGCTCACAACCAGTTTTTGTCGGGTTCCAAGGGCGCCTGGAAGAAGTACAACCTCTTCGACTGGCGCGTAAAGAAATTCATCGGGTGCAGCACTCAATGCGCGTTTCACAACGAGCGGCAGCGGAGCAACCGATGGCATCCCTTCAACTTCAATTTTCCATGTGCCTTCATTCAGAGTGCCAAAGGTGACTCGCTGGATGAATGGCACAATGACCTGCGCACACGGTTCACCTTTGTAGACGAATGCGAGGGGTTTCAGCCGGATGATTTTTCGGCTCGAATCAACCATTTTTTCGACTGTTCCAGTCTTCATGCAGGCGTTCGAAAAACGGCCTTGGATTATGACCTCTACATTATCGTTGTCGTCGAAGCCCTGAGGCACGAAGACACGCTCCACGGGTGCTACTTCGAGGACAACCGTTGGGGTCGAGTAGAGGTCGTTCTGAGCGAGAGCAGGTGTGAAAAGGGCGAACAGACAAAGCAAAGTCGCGCGGGTCAGGCAGTTTGCAAGAAGACCTGGAGTCGTGGTGTTTGGCATGTCATACCTCTCGACAGGTGATGGGGCCGGGGCGTGAATGTTGACCAAAAACAGCGTTGCATTTTTCGGATTTTTTTCAGGCGGCTTTTCGTGGAATGCGAATCGACAAGATGCCCTCTGCAAGGGTCGTTGACTTTTCTTCAACCACGGCATCCTCAGCCAGATGGATATCTCTCTCGTACGTTTCAGCTCGATGTTCGCAATGAGACATCTTGAGATCGGCAGTCTCTTCACACTTCCGCTTTGCACGGATATGCAGGGTTTTTCCTTCGGCGAGTAATTCAATTGTGTTGGCGTCGACTCCAGGCAAGTCTACTCGGATATCGTAAAGGTTCTGATTCTCCAGAACATCAATTCGCGGATGAACATGTTTAGGAGACGATCTTCCGATCAACGAGCGTGCATCATTATAGAGATGGGTCCAAAGAGTTCTGGCCTGATCAGCAAATTGCTCTGCTCGTGGGCTGGATGAGAGAATTTTTCCGAAAGTTGTCTTTTCTTCTGTCTCACGGTTCAAATTCAATTCGTGGTTCATGATGCCTCCTCCTGTGACGGCTTGAGGACTGAAGTCACTCAAAAACTTAGCGTCACAGGAGCGGGTGATCGCTCTTTCAATCTTATGAAATCCACAGTTTCAGGAAGATGCTGCTTTGTGCTGAGAGAGTTTGTTTGGATTCACGGATGATACCGCCACGGCTGCTTCTTTCACAGACGGTCAAGGTTGCGCCAGGATGGTTTGGCACAAAGGTCAGTTCGGCAGTGCTCTGGTTCTTGCGCAAGCCAACTCTTCCATCACGCACATCAAATTCAAGATGAAAGTTGGGGAAATTATTCCAAAGCGAGCTATCCAAGAGCAGTTTTTCCCCGAACGAGGTGAGTCGCAGTCCAATCCACGACTCGAGAATCATGTGAACGAAAGCGGCCTCACTCCACGCTTGATGAGGCGCACCTTTTGGCCAACTCCAGTTTGAATGGCTCGACAATCCGTCGAGCAGCTCTGGGAGTGCACCCCCCTGAGAACCCTGGGTGGCATGGTAAACGAGAGTTCCATAGAGTTTCTCAGCGAGTTCCTTGTGTCCGGCCAGCAAAAGGATTTCGCTCGCTGATGCGCTCAGCCAGGGCCAGATTGTGCCGTTGTGGTAAGCCCAGTCGGGGTGCTCGAGACGCTTGCGGGAGCCGAATTCATGGTAGGGATGGAAGTGAATTTTGCCTTCATGAATGTACGGGCTTTCATCCTCAAAAAGCTCGTTTATGGGTAACGAATGAGAAACAGATGTTTCAGGACTCAGTGTGCGCACGCCATAGGGAACAATCAGGTCAGACTGCAGCAGCACCTCAACACAGCTCTTCAATTCATCGGCAGTGAGCAGTGCATCGAGACACCCTGCACGGTGCAGAGCTGAGAATCCTAAAAGAACGTTTGGTCGGATGGAAAAGTCGGCACTTCCATCCGGGCGAAGCGTATCTGCCCAACGCGTT
>JBILKQ010000080.1:0-13788 GCA_044376655.1 Silvanigrellaceae bacterium | reverse complement strand
CACCGCTAGACTTCACCTCTGAAATCGCCTCGACCGCGCCCAAGGCGCTCACATAAATCAACACCGCCTTGGTCTTCTTCTCACGTAGGTAACCAAGTGTCTCTACACCATGCATGACGGGCATAATCACATCGAGAGAAATGATGTCGGGTTGAAGCCTATCAACCAAGGCCAAACATTCGAGACCGTTGCCAGCCTCACCGACAACCTGCATCCCCAAGCTCTCATAAATATCACTCAGCCGACGCCTCTGTGATGCACTGTCGTCGACAACCAACACTCTCCGACCGAGCAGAGCATTTTGCCTGTCGGCCCCGCGCGATTGGGGGTTACGATCACTTGCAAATGAAAGTCGAACAGCCATGTTCTCTCCTCCGAACGCTCAAGGGGTTTCGGCCTTGCCCCGGGGGAACTTAACTCAAACTTCAAAAAATCATGAAAAAACAGATTGTTAAAATAACCTCAGAAATGCAGACAGTTGCCCCCAATAAGTCACCATTGAGCGCCTCCGTTCTTCGGATCAGCATGAAGAGAAGCGCTCCGGACAGCAAAAAGGTGAACACAACGGAAAGAGCAAAGGGCACTAAAACGGCCGAGAAAGCGAGCGGCGCGGTTAGAAGAGAAGAAAGCCCCGGCAGTTTAGTGAAGAAGAACAAAACACCCAGGCCCAGGGCCACACCCAGCATCAGAACACTCGCGCCTGCCGCAAGTCGAACGTCCTGCATGACGTGGGATGAACGAACACTCCGGGCCTGAGCGACGCGGGGATAGAAATACAATCCCAATCCGAGAGAACACGCCCGGGAAAAAAGACAGATCAACGCGCAATATAAAATCTGCTGCTCCAGTTCAACGGACGACACATAACGGAACATCCAAAACAAAACCAAAGCACTGACCCCGAACGTTCCAAGACGGGGATCTTTGAAGGTCGCTTGGATGCGCTCGAGTGAAGCTCCAGAATCAAACTTGGAAACACCAAGCGAATCAGCTGTATCGGCAAGGCCATCTTCATGAAAAAAACCAGTGAGCATCGACAGGCCAATCCAGCCCACCAGCGGTGCAAGCGATTCAAATTTCGCATTCAAGAGCGCGGACGCAAACAAAGAAAAAAACAAGTAGACCAAAGCTTGAAGCAATGGACCCAAAAAAATCCCCAACGCTCGATATTTCTGTGCGTTGGCGACAGGCCAGCGAAAGAAAAAGCTCCACCCCGAACGTATATAATCAAGCACAATTGTGTTCATTCGCAATGCTCAAGTTTCTTCGATCGGACGTGGAATCACCACCTCAGCAGAAACACGTTGCTGCACCGCCTTTGCATCAATTGGGTGGCCTGCATCGTTTTCGCGCGCAACAAAAATACGACGGATAACAACCTCTTCATCGAGGCGATTGACGAGACGAGAATGCATTTCAATCGGCTCAAGAAATCTCAAACCATGCACATCTTTCACGACCACCTTGAGCTTATTCCTTGATTGCCGGTCACGGCCTTTTGGAGCGAAGCGGGTGAGACTTGTGCTACTCTCAAGCATCTCACTTGGAATACCCTCAGCACGCAACATTCTGAGTGTTGCAGGACACAACGACGGCAACGAGGCAATCTGCGCAACGGTCACGTTCTCCTCATAGACGCGCTTCCAAAGGCGCCGGCCAAAGAGAAGATCGTTAAGCAATTTCAAGCCGCGGCCGCTCGAATCGGTCGACTTGCTACGCGCATAATCCAGAAAAGATGAATCATCGAGCGCAAGAAATTCATCAAGCTGCAACGGCAAAGAGAATCGACCCAGAAGTTTGTGCGCAGCTTCCAACATCGCCTCACAAGCGGTTGCCGTTTTATGGAAATATACCTGCTGGTACATACTCCAACGCGCTCGCAAATAGTCTTCAAAAGCAGCTACGCCACTGCGACGAATAGCCAAGTGATAGTTTGAAGTCTGGGTGTCTTTGTAGAAACTTGCTGAATCAAGAATTCGTCCCGCATCGAAAAGACCGTAGACTACACCACACTCACGCGAATCACGCAGCAGATAATCCATGCGGTCAACATCAATCTCTCCACTGACAACCTCGTGCAAAAGCGTCTGCAGTTCACTTATCGCCACCACTCCAGACTCCGGCGGAACAACATCGAGGTCAAGAACAGCACAAACATCATGTCCCAACTGCTGAGATAATTCGGGAACTTCACCAGAGAAAATCCGCGCCACAATCATCAGTGTGTAAATCTCGTGGCGAATCCGCGCATCAAGTGCGTCAGGACGCTTTGCTCTCTGGCGTTCAACTTTAGTCTCGAACGCTTGCACAAGATATTTGGGCAAGGACAACTCAGGCAGCGCAGTCAGCAATTCGTTCCAAGTGGGCATGAATCGCTCAAGACTATGACTGAAGGGTGCGTGACCAACGTCGTGCAAAAGCGCAGCGAGGCGCAATACCTCTGCGACTTCTGGCCTCTTCAACCAATCAATTGCCGACCGCGTGGCCGTGAGACTGCCATGATGAATCTCTGTCATGGAGTGGGACTTTTGCACTGTCACCGGTAACTGCGCGAGAGAGCTCTCGAGGGCCTCAAGAATGCGTTCCTGATTGGCGACGAGCGAATTGAGCAACACACCTGCCATGTGCATCACGCCCAAGGCATGTACAAAGCGGGTGTGGGTTGCGCCAGGAAACACGTACTTGATGAAGGCTGTCTGCTGGATGCGCCGCAGCCTCTGAAACTCCGGTGAATCGATGACGAGTTTTTCTATGTGCGTAAAAGAGATCGTATCGTGCAAAGGGTCACGCACCTTGCCGACAAACATAAGAGATCTGGGAAGCATGAAGTTTTCCGTCATGGGAATTCACCTGTGAGTACTCTGCGATTCAAATCACAACGGCGCATCGCCGAGGCTGCGATGGTCAAAATCATCCGACCAGGCAAGGGCTTTTCTGCATGTGCTGCACAGGAAAGCAAAAACAATTGACATCGGAGCCTGTGACGTGATACCCAACCCTTTACCTTTGCGAAAGGGGTCTTCTTACTTTTCGGGCTAGTTCAACTAAAAGATCGAGATTTCCCAACCACAAGACAACCACGCAACGGGCTGTCAAGGTCAACTTCTCGCTTCAATTGGAAAAACCGAAAAACTGAAATGGACTGGCAAGGGTTTTGCTTCAATCGGCGCAAGGCTGGGTGTTCACACCCAACCGGCCACGAACCACTTCTCCTGGAGGGCTAGAGAAATGAGTTCAGAACGAGTTATGTTCGGCGTAGGCGAAAAAGCGGTTTACCCCTGCCACGGCGTCGGAACCATTGAAAACATCGAAAGCTGCGAAATTGCGGGAACCAAGCAGGATTTTTACGTCCTGAAAATTCACGCAACCGGAGCCAAAGTGATGGTGCCCACTCGCGCGGCACTCACCGTAGGATTACGGGCTGTTATATCTCCGCGCGAAGTTGAGAAGATATATGACATTTTGAAGTCACCGTCGAAAAAATCGACAGCAACGTGGAACCGTCGCTTCCGCGCCCTGAACGAGAAGCTAAACACAGGGAACCTTGTTGAGATCGCTGAAGTTTTGCGTGATCTCTCGAGCCTGCGCCACGACAAAGACCTGTCGTTTGGCGAGAAGAAAATGCTCGAGCGCGCGCGTGCGATGATCGTTTCAGAAATTTCTGCGGCAAAAAACCTTGACCGTTGTTCCGTGGAAACCGAACTCAATCACATCCTTCTGCCACTCTAAGGCAGCCACGACCCCGCAAAAAAAAACCACCTGCGCGCATGCAGGTGGTTTTTTTTAGTCCTCTGCGTGCGAAAGAAACCAGCGACTAAACTCATCGAAGGTTCCCTTCACTATTTCCTCGCGACAGCGTTCCATGAGCCGCTCGTAAAACCATGTGTTGTGATAGCTCACAAGCCGCCAACCGGTGGGCTCATCGCATTTTATGAGCTGATGCAAATACGCGCGCGAATATCTCCTGCATACGAAACAACCACATTCGCGATCGATCGCTTCAGCGGAGTTTGCAAACACAGCGCGACGGAGTTTCACTTTGCCATTGAACGTGTAAGCCACACCCTGACGAGCATGATTGGTCGGAATAATGCAGTCAAACATATCAACGCCAGCGCGTATGCTTCGGATCAAATCATGCGGCGTGCCAACACCCATCAAGTAGCGGGGCTTTGCTGAGGGCAGCAGGGCGGCGGTAAATTGAGTGAAGTGCTCCCGCTCATCATCAGTTTCACCGACCGCAAGACCACCAATAGCATAACCAGGGAAGTCGAGCTCACTTAAAGCGTCAGCACTCTCTTTGCGCAAGTCTTCAAAGATCGCACCCTGCACAATACCAAAGAGGGCATTGTCATGATTGCGTTGGGCTGCCTTACAACGGCGTGCCCAGCGGTGGGTTCGCTCCATCGCACGCGAGGCGATATCACGTGGACTTGTTGAGGGTACGCAAACGTCAAGTACCATCATAATGTCTGAGCCGATCGTTTCCTGAAATTCAATGTTGCTCTCTGGACTGAAGAAACGCGCTGCTTGATCCAGATAACTTTTGAATTCAACGCCCTGCTCAGTGATGACACGTTGGTGTGGCAGCGAGAAAATCTGAAAGCCACCACTGTCGGTTAGAATTGGAGCATCCCAGTGAATCAGCCGGTGGTATCCGCCACGCTCCCTTAGAATCGAAGCCCCTGGGCGGAGATAAAGATGATAAGTGTTGCCAAGGATGATTTGCACCCCGATGGACTCAAGATCGACGTGGTCAAGTGCACGCACTGCGCCGAATGTGCCCACAGACATAAAGACCGGAGTCTGAATTGTGCCGTGCGTGGTGGTCACCTCTCCACGCCGTGCGGAAGTGTTTTTGTCTGTGCTGATGAGTTTGAAAGAAAATGCCACGCGTCTAGCTCCCCGAAATATCAGGGGAGCTTAAACTCAAGGGAAGCGAGAAAATCAAGGAGATTCGAGGCAACAGCTATTTGCCGACATGCCGGGCTGTGTTTGCCTGGAGAGAGTTTCCAGACGAGCTAAGGCACTGCGTTTAAACTCATACTTGACCGCTGCGCGCAGGCCCGGGAAGAACTCACGCCAATACTTTTCGGCAAAGCGTGGGTTCGTGCTGGAGAGCTCTAGAGTTACCGTAGGAACGTGTCTTTCGTTGCCCGCATAGTTGCCTAGAGAGCCCGGGTAGAATGCAAAGTCGAGAACCCGATAATTGTTTGAGTTACGCGAGACAATATAGGCCAAGTCTCGAGCTTTCTTTTCAAAATCGGAGAGGTTTTGGCGCTTGTTGTCGCCAGGCCCGTCATAGTCAAGAAAGCCCAAGGGCGCATGAATTGAGACGACCTTGTCGGGCTGGTAGCGATTCATCAGGTCAACCTGAAAACGCGTACCTTCTTCGGTTTCGGGTGCTACACCGGGGAAATGGCGTGGATCTGAATTTCTGCGTTGTCTCCACCAGCTTGTAGCCGACGTCCACCAATCACGGGTGGCAAAGTTACGGTTCAAATCAACTCCGTTGGAGTTGGTGCGGCGCGCCGGAAACATGAAAAAACCATCGGGATTGACGAGTGGAGCAACAACGACGCGGTGCTGCGCAAACAATCCCGCATCTCTGTTCAACGCCTCAGCAAAACGGAAGGCTAGATTGATTGGTGTCAGCTCGTCAGGATGTACTCCACCGAAAACCATGGTGCTTTCATCGGGAGGCGGCTCTCCACGCCCCCAGGTCAAGCCGGAGTAATCCCAGTAAATTAGAGGATATCCCTGTTCAGATACCCGATCATACGTCCAGGGTAGAGAATTACAGGGGCTTCTATTCCAACCCAGAGAACGGTAGCGCTCATCGACACGAGCACAAAGTGCCCGAATGCGTTGGTTTTTGCGCACAGCATCGGCCGAACCGATCGCATCAAAAACTGAAATGCCAACCATGTTGTCCAGCCCGAAAAGGCGCCGGCTCAGAAAGCGAAATTCGTTGGTGATTGAACGATCGGATTGCACGGACGCTTTCATGTCCAAGGGTTTGGCCGACATCGAGGTCGAGGCTGAATGACCGGCATCTATCACGGGCGCGGCAGAGACTGCCTGACCGTCCGTGAAAGGAAAGTAAACGTCTTGAGCATGCGCTTGAACGGATAAGGTCAGTAGGGCTGCCGACGCCCCAACCAAAAACGCCGTATTCATCGAGAGTTTGTGCCCTTTTTTGGTGACAGACCTGACGGGTTCGCTCAACCGCCCCGTAGAAGTCGTGCCCCGCTGAGAGTGGGCCTCAAATCGCATGAAATTCTCCTTTTCACACTCCACAGACCCGGGTAAAAGACCAGGTTGATGGTCGGTTGAGCTGCGCGCCCCCGGTCTCCCCTGAACCGCACCGTGGAATTGCCCAATTCCACCATGTGCGGAAGACTTATTCAAGGGATTACCGTCAAGAGGTGTCACACTCTCTCCCAATCATTAAGGATATCGGCTCTAGAAAGAGTTTATCGAAGTCATAATTTTCCGAGGACTGAAAATGAGTGTCACTGGCGTCAACCTTTCCACCCAGCGTCAAGCTATCCAACGTTTCATCGATGAAAAAATTGCACCTGGAGTTCAATCACATGGGGGCGATGTTCTGATCGAAGGCCTCGAAAATGGCATTCTGACCGTCAGCCTTTCGGGTGCCTGCGGAAGTTGCAATGTTCAGGCCTATACATCTGAATCAATTGCGAATTACATCCTCGAAGAGTTCCCCGACCTTGACGACGTTGTCGTAAGTGACCCATCCTGATTGGCGCAGCCCGGATTCCGGACTGAACTACGTGTGCGGTCTGCGGCCGCACCGCTGACCCAAGGATGGGAATCAAAATTGAATGCTTTTCTTAAGATTCTTGAACAGCTGGTGACTGCCATGGAGCCTGAGGCCTGGCTACGCCAGCGCTTCTATCCTTTTGAAAAAGGACCATCCGGAGCCATCGAACTTTTTGATGCCTGTGTCTTTCACCAGGACGCCAACGGGGCAATTGGTATGGCCTGGTTGCGCTGCCCAGGGCATACCGAATTACTGACTTTTCCCTACAGGATCGCGCGCTACAGTGAAGACGGCGATCTCATTGCGCTGCCTCCGTGGAGCCTGCGCGAAGCCACGACCGATGCGCTCTTTTATTCCACCTGGAAACAAGCGGTCGCCAGCACAGGTCGCATCCCAACACTGCGTGGTGGATTTTTGTTGTGTCGCCAGTTCGAAGCGCAGTCGAGCTTTAACATCATCAACCTCTGGACCGACAACAAAAACGCCTGCACACGAGTTGAGACCCAACACCTGTGCAAAATCTTCAGAGTTCTCAACCCGCACCAACCGCACTCCGTTGAGGCAGAGACACTCGAGTATCTCAACTCCCAGAATCACTTTCTACAGCATCCAGAACTCACCACCCGCTACGATTTCGCTCCCGCCAACTCAGACACGAGAATACCTGTAGCGATCGTCACCCGCTACATTCAGAGCAACAATAAACTCTGGCGCGAAATGACGAGCAAAATACATCTCGCGCGCTACCCAGAGTCAATGCGGGAAAGATCATCAGGCCTAGCCTGGCAATCAATCCTTGAAACGGTCAACCGTCTCGGTCGCATGCTTGCGGATTTCCATGTGGCCATGACCCAGTCGAGAAACAATCCACTCATCAGCCCTGAAACCAATGCAGGCGCCGCACGGGAGAGGTGGCTTGAAATAACGCGTCACAAAATCAATGAGCGCATTTACCTCTTTCGTAGCCTGACCGATTCCATACGCGGCCTCGACAAATCCTTTGCAGTGCTGCCCGAATACGCGCATCAGCTCTTTGAAAAAATGAAGGCATGCGAACATCTGGGGCTGCTCATCCGCATCCACGGTCACGTGCATCTCGGTCAGGTGCTTGCCGCCGAAGATGGGCTGTATCTTGTGAACTACGAAACCGACAGTCTTGATGACGAAGAATATCGGCTCGAAAAACAAACGTGCCTAAAGGATTTGGCGGCAATGGTGTTGAGTCTGCGGTTTGCGTGGCTCAGAACAGAACGCAATGAAGAGCTCCCCATCTTCCAAGAGATCCTCGGCTCAGATAACGAGTTCGGGAAAAATCTTCTCAAGCGAACAGAAAGTGTGGAGCAACCTCAGCGCTACAAGCCCTCACTTGCTGAGCTGGAAAATACTCTTGTCCGTTCGTATCTGCTGACAATTGCAGAAAATCCAACAGGAATCGAATTGCTTCCGGAGAAGTCAACCGACCTGGAAACCCTTTTCGAATTCTGTTTCCTCATGCGAGTTCTCAAGGAAACCATTCGCGATCTTCAGAACCAGAATCCACACTACAAAGTCGAACTCAAAGTTCTCGCAGAAATGCTCGACGGACGCAGGGCAAATCCCAACTTCGAACCCTTCTTCAATTCGCCCGCACGTTCACCCTCCGCTCTGAGCAGCGACCAGAGCTACGCACTAGGGTCAGATTTCTCTTGAAAATTAGATAACTTCCAGGCCCAAGAATCTGTCACTTTGAGCATTTGACAGGGGCTCTGGCTTTGACAATACTGCGTTTTTCAAACACGGCCTGGAGCTTGAAATTAGGTCGGTAAATACGAAAGGAATGCAACATGGAAATGACTTTTTCGATCATCAAGCCCGATGGCGTCCGCCGCAACCTCGTTGGCAACATTTTGGGTATGATTGAATCAGCTGGTCTGCGTATCGTCGCAACCAAAATGATCCACATGTCACGCCGCGAAGCTGAACAATTTTACGCTGTGCACAAAGAGCGCCCCTTCTTCGGCGAGCTCGTCGAATTTATGTGCTCAGGCCCTGTTGTGGTTTCGGCCCTCGAAGCTCCCAACGCCGTTGTCAAGTACCGCGAGCTGATGGGCGCAACTGATCCCAAGAAGGCAGACAAAGGAACAATCCGTGCAACACATTCGTTGAGCATCGGTGAGAACACTGTGCACGGTTCCGACTCCAAAGAAAATGCAGCAATTGAACTGAACTTCTTCTTCTCGGGAACGGAGCTTGTCAATCGCGCTCGCTGACGTAAACTGTGGTGCTGCGGCACCTTCCGCAAAAATGGTTCAGAGGGGAGGGGTGGCTTGAAGCCCCTCCTTTGTTTTTGAATTTAATACAAGAGAGACGTCCATGGCCAACAAGGATATTTTGCTCACGCCAGAGATTGTGAACGACATTTCCACGGAATTGAACCTCGGAAAGGCTCCTGTTGAGAACACCCTGAAGCTCATCCTGGACGACTGCACCGTTCCCTTTATCGCGCGCTACCGCAAAGAGGCCACCGGTGGTCTTGATGAAGTGCAGATTCGCGATATCCGCGATCGCTTTGAATATCTGGTTGCCCTGAGCGAACGCAAAGAAACGATCCTCAAGTCTATCCAAGAGCAAGGCAAGCTCACCCCTGCACTCGAATCCAAAATCAAATCTTGCAAGCTCAAGGCCGAGCTTGAAGATCTCTACCTGCCGTTCAAACCGAAGAAGCGTACGCGCGGTCAAATCGCCAAGGAACGTGGTCTTGAGCCTCTCGCTTTGGAGATTCTCAAACAAGACCCAGCACTGGAAGACCTAGTTTCCCTCTGCGTCTCCTATGTGGGTCAACACCCTGAGGTCACCACTCTTGAGATTGCCATCCAGGGCGCCAAAGACTACATCGCTGAAAACATTTCTGAACGCGCAGAGATCCGCGGCGAACTACGCCAATGGATCTTCGACCATGCCACCTTTGTTTCCGTTGTACGCGACGAACACAAGGACAAGAAAACTAAATACAACAACTACTACGATTTCCGCGAACCGGTGAACTCGATTGCTGCTCACCGCCTCATGGCACTACGTCGTGGAGAAAAAGAAGAGATCATCAAAGTCACGATCGAATACGACACCGACACTACCATGGCGCTTGTCTCGGATCGTGTCATCGAGAGCCGGGCAAGCACACCCGTGAAATCGCTGATGGCCGAGTGTGTCAAAGATGCTTTCAGCCGCCTGCTGGCAACAAGCATTGAAACTGAGCTGCGCCTCGAAACCAAAAACCGCGCAGAGGAAGAGGCGATTGCGGTCTTTGCAAAGAATCTGCGTTCGCTGCTGCTGCTTCCACCCATCCCCAAAAAAATCGTTCTGGGTGTCGACCCAGGGATCCGCACTGGAAGCAAGCTTGTTGTTGTTGACGAAACAGGAAAGCTGCTCGACCATGGAAATATTTTCCCGGACCTCGAGTCACCTGCAACAGCCCCCAAGAACCGCAATGCGGCAGAAAAAGCAGTAGAACTTATCAATAAATACAAAGTCGAATACGTGAGTATCGGCAACGGCACCGCTGGCCGTGAGGTGGATGACTTTTTCCATCAGCTGCTTGAAGCCAATAAATCACTGGGTGTGAAAATCCTCGTGGTCAACGAGGCTGGTGCAAGTGTGTACTCCGCAAGTGATGTTGCCCGCGATGAATTCCCCGACCTCGATCTCACCTATCGCGGTGCAGTGAGTATAGCCCGCCGACTCCAAGACCCTCTCGCAGAGCTTGTGAAGATCGAACCCAAGAGCATCGGTGTGGGTCAGTACCAACACGATGTGAACCAAAGCCGACTGAAAAAACAGCTCGACGAGGTGGTTGAAAGCTGCGTGAACTACGTGGGTGTAAACCTCAACACTGCAAGCCCAAGTCTTCTGTCTTATGTGGCAGGCATTGGCCCAACCTTGGCGAAAAATATCGTCAAGCATCGCGAGCAAAAGGGCGTCTTCAAGGACCGCAACTCACTCTTTGAGGTGATGGGATTTGGTCCAAAGGCCTTTGAACAGGCGGCAGGCTTCCTGCGCATTCCTGAAGCAAGCAACCCTCTCGACAACACCGCTGTTCACCCTGAGGCGTATCGAGTGGTCGAGAAAATTGCGAGCGACTTGAACAAGTCAGTGGGTGAACTCATCGGTCAACGTGACGTTCTCAACACGCTTGACCTCAAGCGCTACGTCACAGAAGACATCGGTGTTCCAACCCTGCAAGACATCATCAAAGAATTACTCAAGCCGGGTCGTGACCCACGTGAAGACGGTGTGAAGCACACCTACAACCGCGAAGTTCGCGACCTCAATAGCCTGCAGGAAGGCATGGTTCTTCAGGGGACTGTAACGAACGTGACCAACTTCGGTGCTTTCGTAGATATTGGTGTTCATCAGGACGGCCTGATTCACATCAGCGAACTCTCTAGCCAATTTGTGAAAGACGCCTCACAGGCGATCGCCGTGGGCGACCAGGTGAAGGTCAAGGTGATTGGCGTGGATAAAGAGAGAAAGCGTATCAGCCTCAGCCGCAGGGCAGTGGAGGAGGGTGTCGGTGGAGCATCGGGGCAACGTCCCGCCCCTCGCGCAGGCGCATCTTCTGGCCAAGGTCAAGCTTCAGCGCGCAACGGTGCCGGTTCGAACACAGCGGGTCGCCCGCAAGCCTCTGCTGGAGGGGCACCCACACGTCGCCCCGAGCGCAGCCCTGCTCCCCAACAGCCCACAGGTCCGGCTTCATTGCAGGATCTGTTGAATAAGTTTAACAACAAGCGCCTTTGAAACTCGCATCTGATTGCGTCGCTGCAGGAGAAAAATCCGTGGAGAAAAAGACATTTTTGGGAGTCATCGGTGGTTCTGGTCTTTACGATCTTCCGGGTCTTTCAAACATCAAGGAACACTCTCTCTCTACGCCTTTTGGTCAGCCAAGCGACGCAGTCATCACAGGAGAGCTGAACGGACGCCCCATTGCGTTCCTTCCTCGTCATGGCAAAGGTCACCGCTTTACACCGTCTGAGGTTAATTATCGTGCAAACATCTTCGCACTGAAATCTCTTGGGGTGACTCACGTCCTCAGCGTCAGTGCAGTCGGAAGTCTGCAAGAACAATATGCGCCCGGCACCGTGGTGATCCCCAAGCAAATTCTCGACAAAACAGTTGGCCTCCGTGAACGCACCTTCTTTGGAAAGGGTGTAGTCGGACACGTCAGCTTGGCCGATCCTTACTGTCCTGACTTTCAAAAGGCGGTTTACAACTCATGCAAAACTGAAGGCGCAACTGTTTTTCACGAAGGCACGTATGTCTGTGTTGAGGGGCCACGCTTCTCCTCACGTTCAGAAAGTCATGCATTCCGTGCCGAGGGATGTGGCATCATCGGTATGACCGCAATGCCCGAGGCTGCGTTAGCCCGCGAGGCAGAGATGCCATACTGCACGTTAGCTTTTGTAACTGACTACGACTGCTGGCGCGAAAACGAAGAAGCCGTATCGGTCGAAGCGGTTCTGGCCGTGCTCAAGAAAAATGTGGACACCTCAAAGCGAATCGTACGCAATGTGCTCGAGACGTTGCCCCAAAGCTCTCACAACCCCATTTTCAATGCCGCCCAATTTGCACTCATGACCTCGCCTGAGCTCATTCCCGCCGAGACTCGGCGCGCACTCTGGCCGATGTATGGCAAATATTGGGGCGCCGGCACAGGGCACAACTGATGCGTCGCTCTGTCTTTGAATGTCCCATTTCCTCCTCGCTCTCTTTGCGTGTTGTTCCTGGTTTCAAAGACAACTATTTCTATATTCTTATTCATAAAACGAGTCTCAAAGCCGCGTTTATCGACCCTGGTGATAGCGCACCTTTAATCCATGCTGTCGAAACAACAGGTCTTCAACCAGAGTACATTTTTCTCACCCACCACCACAGCGATCACACAGGCGGAGTCGAGACACTCCTCGAAGAATGGGATGGCATTGAATTGGTTTGTTCCCCCTGGCTGCAGAGCAAACCGCAATGGAAGGCCAAACAACTCACTCGACTCAACCCAGGCGAAGTTTTCAATTTATGGTCACATGTTGTGCAGGCTATCGATGTGCGTGGCCATACCCTCGACCACATTGCCTTTCTCCTCAAAGAGGACAGTGAGCATTCGGGCGCTGACTTATTCGTCGGTGATGCTCTTTTTGGTGCGGGTTGTGGGGGGCTCTTTGAGGGGACGCGCCCCCAGATGCTCGACGCACTCAGGGCACTGCGCGCACTTCCAGACACCGTTCGGCTGTGGTGTGCGCACGAGTACACAGTCAAAAACCTACGCGTTGCCGCGTTGCTGCAAGAGGATAACCCTCTGCAGCGCGAGCGTCTCAACCGCCTTGAAGAGCTGCTCAAGCAAGAGGCTCTCGAGCCACACGAATGCGTTACATTGCCGCTCATTCTCAAAGAAGAAAAAGAAACCAACCCTTTCCTCCGCTGGGATGCTCCAACGCTCCAAAAAGCCATTGACACGCATGATGATCTTGCCACATTCAGCTACGTCAGATCATTTCGAGACCGTTTCTAAACCCGAACCTCCTTGATCAAGGAAGTTAATGAAATGAATAAACTTTTCGAGGCCGTAAAAGTTTTCAAATGGCCCCACAAAGAGACACCAACTGAAGAAAGCGTTGCACGCGAAATGGAACGACATGGCTACAAGGTCTACGATCTGCAGACCATTCCCCCGTGGTTTGAGCGTTCACGTCACGCACACGACTACGACGAAATTCGCGGTGCAGTCTCAGGTGTCACCACTTTCCATTTCGATGCGGGCCCCATCACCATTGAAGCGGGCGACATTCTCCTTATTCCGTGCGGTATTCCGCACGCCGTGCAGACCCACAACGACAAGCCGTTCACGGCCTACAAAGGCTCTCTGTCGGGAAACCGCTCGGTCACCGAATTGGGCGACGGCAAAGGCAGTCTTGAAAGTTTGCAACAACAAAAATGAGTGAATCCATGAAATTTTTCTTCTTTGATCTCGATGG
>JBILKQ010000009.1:0-38753 GCA_044376655.1 Silvanigrellaceae bacterium | reverse complement strand
GATCTGAGTCTCAACGTGAAATCTTCGCGCGAAAAGAAGAAGACACAAACAGGATTCTTCGTCAGACCAAATTCATTCTCAAGCGCCAACGTGCGCTGGCTCGGCCAACAATCGATTAAAATCAAATCATTGTTTGAGAGTGAGAAAATTCCCGTAGACGTCGAGAAGATTATTTATCGCAATGGCACTGGCTTTTCAGCACTGGTGCGTCACCGCGAAACCCTCGGACAGGTCGTCGCTGAACCGGTTTCACTGAGCGCGCGCTCGGGCACGGATGCAGCAATTCCAGTGACAACTCCTACAGTTCAAAAATTCACAATCGTACTTGGTGAAAATCAGTTTCAGGAAAAATTCGCTCGACTCCAACAGATCATCCAGGATCTCCGTTTAAAGAGATCACCCGTGGATCAGATCGACCTCGCTTTTTCGGACAAGGCCATTATTCGGATGAGCGAGCAATTCACTGATGTAAAACGAGGAGGCTTGCAATGATCGACCAGAACGAACCACCGAAATTTACGGTAGGTTTGAATATTGGCGGTTCGCAGACACGCATCGTTGTCGGACATGCCAACCTCGACAAGAGTGATATTTTGACCGGATTTTCGCAGCACGGTGGTTATGCCTTCGCAGACGAAGAAGATCCCGCAGCAGGACATCATTCGAATCGTTCATTCCACATCCTCGCAGCTGCACAGACACCTCACAACGGGGTGCGCCGCGGCACGATCGTAGACCTCGAATCGATTTCCCAGTCCATCCAAGAGGCTGTTGACGAGGTCGAGCGGCAATCTGGTCTTGAGCTGCATTCTGCTCGGGTTAGCTTCTCAAGCATCAATGCATTGTCAGAGAATTTCACGGAGTCGATAGCTCTGAAGTCGACCGAAATTCGTGCCCTAGACCGTGACAAATTACTGAGTCTGGCAAAGGCCCACACACTGCAAGCGGGATTTGAACAGATCGCAACACTCACAGGTCACTACATCGTTGATGGTCGTCCGGGGATCGTAAATCCTATGGGGATGTATGGAAATTCCCTGGGAGCGCTTTTTCATCGCATCGCTGCACCGGAAGCAGAGCTGCAAAATCTGATTCGTGCCGTCAACCACGCAGGACTGCGGGTAGAGACAGTGGGCTTTGAGTGTCTTGCAGCAGCTGAATCTGTTTTGGATTTTGATGAGCGAGAAATGGGCTCGGTGTGCATCAATTTCGGCACCTACCTGACTCATGTTGTCGTCTACTCGTCAGGCACTCCGATTTTTAGCAAAGATTTTCCATTTGGCGCTCATCATATCACCAAAGATATCGCCATTGGCTTGCGCACTACACAAACTGAAGCCGAAAAAATCAAACGCGATTTCGCCCATGCTTACTTCAACGCACAAGATGCGCATGAGAGCTTCACCGTTCAGACAGCTGAACATCTTGGCGGCCATCGCCAGTTCACCCGTGGTCAGCTGATGCATATTGTCGAGCCACGTGTGCGTGAGATTTTCAGCTTTATTCACTCAGAATTGAAGCGACTCAAGGTCACTCAGTTCATTACCAAGGGTGTTGTCCTCACGGGAGGTGGTTCACTTATGCCGGGACTCTGCTGGGTGGCAGAGGACATCTTCGGCACCAGCGCTCGCGTAGGGTACCCGTTGAACCTCACCGGCGTGACCGAGGGGCTCAGGTCCCCATTGTGCACTGCGGCGGTGGGCCTGCTCTCGCCCTTGTTCGACAGCCCCGAAGACGAAGAAGCTTCTTCCTGGAAAATGCCGCAAGGGGGCCTCGTGGCGTGGGCCCGGTCAGTTTGGGAGCGCCTCAAGGAACCCAATGAAATTTAAAGTCTTTAAACTTTTTTTTGGGGAGTACCGATAAGAAGGCGTCTCTCCGGAATCGGGTCGAGCTATTGTGCTAGCTCGACTTTTTTCTTGCCAGAAATTTGACGGAGTCAAATTTCTCACCTCTTTGCCAACGTTTACAGAGGCAAACTTTACACACCAATTCAGCCCCTTCTATACTTCAAGACATTCCGCTGAAACAGACTTCACGCCTTCACGGCACAAGGGAGCGAACCACCATGGTTGAACGTGAAAAATTCTCGTCAAATGCAGTCATTAAGGTCATCGGTGTCGGCGGAGCCGGGGGCAACGCTATCAACACGATGATTGAACAGGGATTATCTGGTGTTGAATTCATCGCAGCAAATACCGACGTGCAGGCACTTCAGTCGAACCTTGCACCCGTAAAAATTCAACTGGGCCGCGAACTGACAAAAGGCCTCGGAGCAGGTGCAAACCCTGAAGTTGGCCGTGATGCAGCACTGGAAGACAAAGCGATTATTCAAGAGGTTCTCTCTGGGGCAGACATGGTGTTTGTTACAGCGGGAACCGGCGGTGGCACCGGCACAGGTGCTGCTCCAATCATTGCTCAAGTTGCACGTGAGCTCGGTGCCCTTACGGTCGGTGTTGTGACCAAGCCATTCTCCTTCGAGGGCAAACGTCGCAAAATCCACTCGGAGCAAGGAATCCAGTCACTTAAAGCGAGCGTGGACACTCTCATAACCATTCCCAATCAACGCCTGCTCAGTATTGCTCCCCCACAAATGTCGATGCTTGACGGCTTCAAATTAGCCGATGAGGTCCTTCTCAACGCAGTCAAAGGCATCTCGGACATCATCAACATTCCTGGCCGCGTGAACGTGGACTTCGCCGACGTTCGCACGATTATGTCGGAAATGGGCATGGCGCTTATGGGTATCGGAACTGCATCCGGACAAAATCGCGCCGTTGAAGCAGCACGGGCTGCTATCAACTCGCCGCTGCTCGAAGACGTCGATATCGAGGGTGCAACCGGCATCCTCATCAACATCACAGGCAGCAGCGAAATGACACTGCACGAGATCAGCGAAGCTTCGACACTCATTCAGGAAGCCGTGCACGAAGATGCCAACATTATTTTCGGTTCGGTTGTCGATGAAACCATGGGCGAGACACTGCGTGTCACGGTAATTGCAACAGGTTTTGATCATGCTCGGGTATCTCTGCCTGAATCACACAACAAAATGTATCCGACAGCAGGCAATGGTTACGGATATCAGACACCCGCAAACATGAACCCAAACAACAATGCGGGTTATGGGATGGGCAACCCGCACATGGGCCAGCGCAATGCACCCAACAACTTCGGTTATGGACAGACACCTCAGGACAACCGCTCCATGAACAACAGCGGTCTAAACCAGAATCTGCGTCAGGATATGGGAATGAACCGAGGAATGAACTCCCAGGTGCAGGCACCTGTTGCAGCTGGACTGTCACTGCGTCCATCGCATGAGGTGGGTCAGCCCATCAACAATACACGCCGGGTAGATTCCAACTTCGGAGAAAGCATGCCGCAAACACAGCTGCGCAACATGCAAGTCAACAACCCGAACAACCAGTCTCAGGCGGGTCTCGGTGCGGGCCAAGGCATGTCCCACTCCAACCACGGCACCTTCAACAGCGCTCGCACTGTTGCGGCTCCTGCATCCACCAACAACTCGTCTTACTCGAGCCAAATTGAAAACGAAGGAGCCATGGACAACCAGCTCCGCAGCCAGGCATTGAGCTCTAAAAACGAGTTCGAGGAGTTGACCCAGTGGACTCTCGAACTGTCGCGCCAATCCAACCTCTCAGGCACAGAGCAGAGTACGGACAAAGGAGAGATCAACGACACCACAATCGGTGGCCTGAACATCTCAAGCCTTGCTGCTGACGAATCGGAGAATGAGAAGGCTCTGCGTCTTGCGCGCGAATTGGCAGACATCTCGCCAGATGAAGGCGACTTTGAGACTCCCGCATTCTTGCGCCGCAAAGATGAGGCATCCAACCGACTGATGTGAGGGCAAGAAAAAATCTGCCGCCACGTGACAAGGGGGTCAGCACAGCTGAACCCCCTTATTCATTTAAGCCACATTGAGTAGAAAAAAGTCAGGCCCCCGCGCAGACCTCAACTCATGACAGTCTCATCGAGATTATCGTGATTCAATGGCTGGTAAATCGATGGGAAGGTCGACTGCACATCCGATGACTGGCCACGCTTGAACTGGGCTTGAGGGGCACTCTGTTCGAGGATGCCCAGCAAGTGCAGCCAAGCTGCAGCCTCCGGTGAAGGAAAGTTCATAGCTCCAGTGCGGCCCATTGCTGTCGGAGGAATAGCCCAAAATGGCCGTTTTCCGGCCTCCAGGCGCACGTAACGATCCCATCGACACGACATTGTCAAAAGTCCTTGTTCAAGTGAAGGCGTGCGGCTTTGAACGCCTGCAGCAATGAGCTCAGGGGAAAGACGAGCGAAGGAGCCGCGACCCTCTCCTTTGGGTTGGACTGGACCATAGAGAATGTCGGCATCCACGGGGCAGACCCAAGGAGCAACTCCTTCGCGGTCGACCTTTTCACCGGGTACAGGAATGGGCAAATTCAAAAAGCTCAGCACCTCATGGGTAAGTTTTGCAACACTCGTAAAACGTGCAGCCTGATTGCGACATTCCTTGGGCAACAGATGGATTCCCAGAACTTTACGTGGAGCGAGTCCAACCTGTCCGGTAACAAGCTCAAGCAATTCAAAAGTCGGCGCTGATTGTACGCAGTAAATCTCAGGACCGTCGGTATTCCATAGAACCTCAAAGGCGCCCACAAGACGCTGGAAAAACTGATTCATCTCCTGCCTGAGAGAGCGCGACAAACCTTGAGATACGGCTGAATCCTCCCACTGACCCAACCAGGTCTTGGGCATAAGAATGAGTGTACGTCGCGCAAGGTTGAACGCAGGACGCAGATCCTGCATCAGCTTGAGAACATTTTCGACAAACAGAAATCCCCACAAATCGAGCACCAGCAGCGCAGGTTCGCGACGTTCCACTAGCTTTCTTTCAAGAGCATCAAAGCTGAAAGCGTTCTCGCGTATAACCTCATCGAGGTAAGGCGAACTGAATTCAGTTGCCTTCACCGCGGGGTCGACCTGAATGCAGATCTGCAATTTTCGTGTTCCATTGCTCAACTCATTGACGACCGACTCAACCACTTTAGGTAGCATGCGGCCCCAAAAAATAACTCTCATGGCTGAGGTTCTCCCGCTGAGACAACGTCATCCTGCTTGGGCTTAAAGAGCGTATTGAGAAGGCTTTCAGCGGCCCTACCCCAACGAAAATCCTGTCCACCACCTCTTTGACAAATAAAGGCCCGTGGATGAACGGCAAGATGCATTTCGTCGAAAAAACCATCCAGCCCTGCGCGATTACGCAATACACCCAACATTGCATTGCGCCAGTCTGCAGGAGAATCGGAATCAAGACGCTGCCAGAAATTAGGGTGAAAGGAATGACCTTTGAAATGACCGTCGACCGCTGTTCCGGCCCTGAAGATCACTGGCAGACCCGAGAGCGCAGCCTCCACCGGAGGAAAACCAAATCCCTCGGCCTGACTCGGGTGAACCAGAACATCAGAACAACGATACAACTGCGCCAAAAGCTCATCAGGCAGGGACTCGATATTCATTGAATTCGTACTGTTTAAACGCACAACCAATTGATGTGCCACCATACCGCCAGGGCTTTGTGTCTTGCCCGTGCGTTGTGAAGTCTGTGACGCACTCGACTGACCATCTTCATCGCCACCAATGCGGATGAAAACGACTCCCTCGGAAAGATCGCTATTGAGCTGCTGAACAGCCTCCTCTGCAACTTCCCAGCCTTTGTACTTCTGCGAACGTCCTACGCCAACAACCCAACGCCTACGGATCAGCGCATCCAATTGATCAGCGCTCAACTGAGTGAACTCGCTTCCACCTTCATTGGATGAATTAGAGCGAAGTCTTTCAAGAAAAAGTTTTCTTGCGGCCGCGAGCTCAGATACGGACCGACAGCGCGGTAATGCTCCAAAAATAGATTCGATACCACTCGGCAAAACATGAATAGGAACGTTTCTACGGGGTGCGAGCTTAGCTAGCCGCTCTGCAGAATCCTCAGAAACAGTGAAGACAAATGGAAGGCGCGACAGGGTTCGACGAACTAAAATTGAGAACTGCAAGCGGAAGAAAAAACTCATCGAACGAGAGTGATCAAGGGGAATGGTGTCATGAATCACCTGAACAATGTTGGAGCGCAGAGCTCTCGGCAGTAGAAAACTGCTCAACACAGGTCGGTCAAAATTGCCTGGAGCAATCCAGAAAAAACGCCCACCAGACCAACGTATAATCCAACGCAACACACGACTCGACCACAAATATTGTGGCTTGTCCCATGACTGCTGCAGAGCGCCAGGTCCACCGCTCCAAAAGGAAATAAGTGAAGGGTATTCCTGAATAAGCTCAACGGCCCACTTCGGTGGCTCTGATTTGGCAACGAGGAGCAATTTGACATTTTCGGTTTGCGGATCCTTTTGGGAACGACGCGCAGAAAGAGCTTCGCCCAACGCTTGTGACAAGCCGATGACAAAGCGCGCCAAACCCGAATAACGATCTGATGCAGCAGAACGAACGTCAACGACCAACCAAAACGGACGAACTTCAGAGCTCGCCATATTCACTCACTCCCAATAAAAAAGGGGGGATTTCATTTCCCCCCAAGTTTAGCACAGAGATTTCAAATTTGACCGTTCGACTGTCAGCGACCAGCCGAATGTAAGGTGGCTGCCTCAATTCGCGCCAAAGCGCGGCCTTCGGCCGCCATAGCTTCGTGAACATCGTCGGGTGACTTATTGTTCTCGCCATTGCCACCGAGACGCTCACGTGCACGCTCAAGCGCACGCTGCGCACGCGCAACATCAATGCCGGCAGCCTCTTCAGCGATGTCCGCCAACAGGGTCACCGACTGACCGGTCACCTGCGCGACGCCTCCTGAAACTGTCAAAAAGGTCGTCGCATTTTCGGTGTCAAAATACACGATACCTGTTCCCAGGGCACAGACGAGATCGGCATGATCGGGAAGAATCCCGAGAATGCCACGGGTGCTCGGAAAGTGAACAGCCTTGCAGCCAACACCATCAATCAGACGCCGTGTTGGTGTCAGAACGGTGAGCCGCAAAGGATGTTGGTTTGTCGTCTGCATGAACTAATCCTTTTCCAACAAGCGATTTCAGTTGGAGGCCTGCAGGCGTTTCGCCTTCTCAACAGCCTCTTCGATTGTGCCCACCATGTGGAACGCAGCTTCAGGGAGATGATCCCACTTACCTTCACAGATCTCTTTGAAGCCCTTAATGGTGTCTTCGATCTGGACGTAGCGGCCGACGTTACCCGTGAACTGCTCAGCAACGTGGAAAGGCTGCGACAGGAAGCGCTCAATACGACGAGCACGCGCCACAGTGAGTTTGTCCTCTTCGCTCAACTCGTCCATACCCAGGATCGCGATGATGTCCTGGAGCTCACGATAGCGCTGAAGGATCTGCTGAACGCGACGCGCGACAGTGTAGTGTTCCTGACCAACAATAAGTGGGTCGAGAATACGGCTGGTCGAGTTGAGAGGATGCACCGCAGGATAGATTCCTTTTTCAGAAATCGAACGGTCAAGGTTTGTTGTCGCGTCAAGGTGCGCAAATGCAGTCGCTGGTGCAGGGTCGGTGTAGTCGTCGGCAGGAACGTAAACAGCCTGCACGGAGGTAATCGAGCCCGTGTTGGTCGATGTAATGCGCTCCTGGAGTTCGCCCATCTCCGTTGCCAAGTTGGGCTGATAACCCACGGCAGAGGGAATACGGCCCAACAGAGCCGACACTTCAGCACCCGCCTGAGTAAAGCGGAAGATGTTGTCGACGAAGAAGAGCACGTCTTGGTTTTGCTCGTCGCGGAAATACTCCGCGACAGAAAGACCGGTGAGTGCAACGCGCGAACGTGCTCCAGGTGGTTCGTTCATCTGTCCGTAAACCAACGCCACCTTGTTCAAAACCCCTGAGTCTTTCATTTCATGATAGAGGTCGTTGCCTTCACGAGTACGCTCACCCACGCCTGCAAACACTGAATAACCACCGTGCTTTTTGGCGATGTTGTTGATGAGCTCCATAATCAAAACCGTCTTACCCACGCCGGCACCGCCGAACAGACCAATCTTTCCACCCTTCTGGTAAGGTGCGAGAAGGTCCACGACTTTGATACCTGTTTCGAGCATTTCAACCTTGGTGCTCTGGCGGGTGAATTCGGGAGCAGATCTGTGAATGGGGTAGCGCTTCTCTGACTGAACAGCTGCTTCTCCATCAACCGGATCGCCGGTCACATTGAGGATTCGACCAAGTACGTTGTTGCCAACAGGCACAGTGATCTGTTCACCGGTGTCCACCACAGTTTCGCCACGTGCGAGACCGTCAGTGGAGTCCATGGCAATTGCGCGCACAACGTTTTCACCGAGGTGCTGTGCAACTTCGAGTACGAGATTGTTCTTCTCTTTGCTGATCTGAACGTTTGTTGTCTTAAGGCCATTATAGATGGCTGGCAGGTGTCCCTTTTCGAACTCGACGTCGACAACCGGTCCCATAACCTGAACAATGCGTCCCATTTTCATATCGTCACACTCCTATTTCGGCCGCTCTCAAAGAGCCTCGGCGCCGCTGATGATCTCAATAAGTTCACGTGTAATTGCTGCCTGACGAGCACGTTGGTAGGTGATCTGCAGACGGCGCTCCATGTCTTTTGCGTTGCGTGTCGCGTTGTCCATGGCCGTCATGCGCGCACCATGCTCACTCGCAATCGCTTCAAGAGTCAACTGATAGATCCTTGTAGCCAAATAACGAGGAAGCACTGTGCCTGCGAGTTCAGACCACGATGGCTCGAGGATAGTGTCAGCCGCCGCCGAGTTTTCATCAGTTGCGGATGACAGTGGAAGAAGTTTCTCGAACACAGGGATCTGGGTCATGGCAGACTGAAACTGGTTATAGACGCAATGCACTTCACCAACAGCACCCAAGGCAAAAACACGCTCGATAGCGCTCGCCATTGACTGTGCGAATTCGAAATTTGGCCTGTCGAATACAACGCCGAGATGAACAACTCCGTTGATATTATCAGCCACGAACTTCGCCGGATCGTTGATGAAATCCTGCAGTGCAACCTGCTTGTTGCCCTTCACTCCACCAGCGAGGGGTTTGCGTGAGAGCACTTGGAATGCTTTCTTTCCAATGCATAGCACAACGGGCTTTTTACCCGCAGCAACAAGATCATCGACCGCTCGCAATGCTGCCTTGATCGTGTTTGAGTTGTAGCCGCCGCAGAGTCCACGCTCAGACGAGATCACGACAAGAAGAGCTGTGTCGCTCTCCTTGCCCTGCAAAAGTGCGTGCGTGTCCGATTCACTGCTCGTGCGCACCAGGTTCAAGACAAGCTTCTCCAGTGCACGCGCATATGGCCGAGCTTGCAGAACGTTATTCTGCGCGCGACCGAACTTGGCAGCAGACACAAGCTTCATCGCTTTGGTGATCTGCTGCGTGTTCTTGACACTTTTAATTCGTGTCCGGAGGTCTTTGAGGTTAGCCGGCATTTGGATCGAACCTCTTGGCAAAAGTTTCGAGACCGGCCTTGAGCTTGGCCTGGAGGTCGTTGCTCATCTTCTTGCCGTTGCCGATTTCGTCGAGTTCTGCGCGGTGGTTCTTCTCGAAGTAATCAAGCATCTGTGTTTCGAATTTACCCACGTTACGGACTTCAATGCCATCCATATAACCGCCGGTCGCAGCGAAAATAATCAGAATCTGCTTTTCCACGGGCATTGGGTTGTATTGAGGTTGCTTGAGCAACTCCATCAAGCGCTGACCGCGGTTGAGCTGACGCTTGGTCACTGCGTCGAGGTCAGAACCGAACTGAGCGAACGCTGCGAGCTCGCGGTACTGAGCCAATTCAAGACGAAGGCTGCCGGCAACTTGCTTCATCGCGCCAATTTGCGCCGAACCCCCCACGCGAGACACCGACAAACCGGCGTTCACAGCGGGACGCAGACCAGAGTTGAAAAGGTCAGCCTCGAGATAAATCTGGCCGTCAGTGATGGAAATAACGTTGGTCGGAATGTACGCCGACACGTCACCAGCCTGGGTCTCGATGATGGGGAACGCCGTCAGGCTGCCCGCTCCGAGGTCATCGTTAAGCTTACACGCACGTTCAAGCAGACGACTGTGGAGATAAAAGACGTCACCAGGATAGGCTTCGCGACCTGGAGGACGACGCAGCAGAAGCGAAAGCTCGCGATAGGCCTGCGCGTGTTTGGTCAAGTCATCGTAGAAGATAACGGCGTGTTGACCGTTATCGCGGAAGTATTCTCCCATCGTACAGCCCGAGTAGGGTGCAAGGAACTGCAATGGAGCTGGGTCAGACGCGCCGGCCACAACCACGATGGTGTACTCGAGTGCGCCAGACTTACGGAGCTTTTCAACAACCTGAGCAACAGTCGAGGCCTTCTGACCGATGGCAACGTAAATACATACGACGCCCTTGCCCTTTTGGTTGATGATGGTGTCGATGGCGACTGCGGTTTTACCCGTCTGGCGGTCACCAATGATGAGTTCGCGCTGACCGCGACCAATCGGAATCATGGCATCAATAGATTTCAAACCTGTCTGAAGTGGTTCATGGACGCTCTTACGAGCCATGATTCCAGGAGCCTTCACTTCAACAACTGAGGTTGCTTCAGACTTAATTGGGCCAAGACCATCGATGGCTTCACCCATTGCGTTAACAACACGACCGAGAAGCGCACGGCCCACGGGGACGCGGTTGATTTCGCTTGTGCGCTTGACTGTCATACCTTCGCGGATTTTGTCGGCCTCACCGAAGATCGCAATACCAACGTTGTCTTCTTCAAGGTTGAGAACAAGGCCTTTGGTCCCGTTCTCGAAAACAACGGTTTCAGAGGTCATGGCTTTATCAAGGCCGTAAACACGGGCGATACCGTCGGCAACCGAGACAACCGTTCCAGTTTCAGAAACTTCTGCAGACTGCCCCAGTGCCTGGATCTTTTGTTTGAGCAGCTGGCTGATCTCATCAATGCGGATCTGTTCCATGTTTTAAACTCCCTGACTCAAGAATTCTTTGAGGTTTGAAAGACGTGTTTTAAGACTCGAATCGATTTGGCGAGTCCCGATTTTTACGACCATTCCGGCACGCAATTGCGGTTCGGTTTCACATTCAACAACAACAGACTGACCTGTTGTCTGCGAGAGGACTTTCTCCAGTTCTGCGAGTTCAGACGGATTGAGTTTCGTCGCGGTTTTGACCTGAGCGCGCAACACCTTCTTGTGTTCATCCGCAAGAGCGAGAACTTTCGTGAAGATAGGTTTGGTGTGCGCAAGCCGATTATTTTCGGCGATGAGGCGCAAACCACGTGCGGTTTGGTCAGAGAGTTTTAATTTCTCAATCAACACACCTACGACCTGCTCCTTTTCCTCAGTGGAACGGGCCTGACTCGCAAAAAACTGTTCGAGTTCGGGTGTGATCACACCGAGAAGTTCCCCTGCTTCGCGAGCGAGGGCATCTGTGGTCTTGGCTTCGATTGCACTCTCAAAGAGTGCAGTGGCATAACGCCGAGCCAATTGTCCTGAGCTGACTTTCATACAATCCTCTTTATCGTAGGTCAGTGAGTCGGCATTTGCTGCGCAGCAGTTTTAAGACCAGCCAGTGCATTTTTTCTCAAAGCTTCATCGACTTTCCCTAAGGTTTCGCCTTGAAGTTTTTGGTCGAGGGTTGCGAGAACCTGTTCGAAGATCTCACGCTTCAATTCAGCGCGACCCTCGAGAATCAGCTGCTGACCAATACGCTCACTGTCACGCATAATTTGTGACGCTGTGTTTTTGGCCTCATTGATAAGTTTGTCGCGCTGCTGCACGCCGTCTTCAGCGTACTCACGACGAAGTGCGTCGAGTTCAGATTGAAGATTGTTGAGTTTTGCTTCGTATTCTTCGGCGCGTCGCTGAGCGAGAAGTGTGGCTTCGCGCGCCTCGGAGAGACGAGTGCGAAGAGCATCACGACGCGCATCGAGCATCTTGGTGATCGGCTTGCGGGCGAAGAACGTGAGCGCCGCTACGAAAACAATAAACTGAAAATATGGCCAGAGGATCCCGTACATGGGATCGACAGCACCCTCTGCCGCATGAGCATCGCTTGCCAAAACTGCTCCGCAAGTCGCACCCAACAAAAGAACAGCGCGTGTCAACTTGGCCAGAACAGCGTCTGACAACTCAGCAGTCAGCGATGGGATTTTCGCGCGATCTGCGGCGACCTGCTGTGCAATTTGTTCGCGCACTTCTGTGAGTTTACCTTTTGCCTTCTCATTCGCGGAGCTCAACAGGCTCTGCGCTTCCGCCTGACCAGCAAGAATTTCGGCGTTGCGTAAATCCCGCGCTTCTGTCACCGCCGCCGACAAGGCAGACGTGTAGGATTTTTCAAGTTTTTCGATTTTTGCATCCATTCCTTTAGCGGAATCTACGGCACCTGCGGTGCGTTTACGCCGCTCTGCAGTGAGGCCAAGCAATGGTTTAATAAGAAGAAAATGCGCACTTGCGAGCGCCGCCAGATAGAAGCCCCCTTGAATGACCATTGGAACCAGTTCTGGTTTTAGCTTTAATTCCGCCATGATATTTCCCTATCCAAATGGGACAGATCCACCGCGGGTCTATTACCCGGAAGGCTAACGCGGGCTTTACTTACTGTTAAGTTTTGGAGAGTGCAAGCATGCTCCGGGTGTGTTGAAACGAATGCTTTTTGATGTTTTTTGTGGACGCGCGGCCAATCAAGCCAGAGCCTCAGGCATGGGCTCTTGGGGGACCGAAATAGGTAGCAACTTTGAGACGTTCGGCAAGTTGTAAGTGCGATTGTAGGGTTGAGCGCGAGACTTTAAGGATTCGGCTCGCTTCTGCCTGGGTGACTCGGCGTCGGTGGAAGACATAGTGGGCAAGCGCTGCCTTAAGGGTGTCGTGCGGATCTGGCAATTCAATCAGTTGCTCGAATAGTTTCTCTAAAGATGTCGAATGCTTTTCAGGCTTGTCCGGAGACTCTCGCATGCTATTCCAGCCCTTCGAGAGGACACTCTCGAGGTATGCAGAGGCCTGCTGGTCATCACCACGGAAGCCGACGATGTAAGCCACTTGAATGACGGCATCAAAAAAATCGTCGATCCCTCGCATCTCAATGACTCGCTTGAGCTGGCTCAATTTCTGTGAGTCGAAGGCGTCGAGGAACCTTTCGAGTCCGACGGCTTCCAGGATCATGGTGATCATGGTCGCCGCACTGGGAAGGAGGGATTCTAAGGGGTGAAGCTCGAAGACGACCGCGGCACAGCCGCGCAAACTTGGTTGACTCGTGACGTAGATGGTTCGTCTCTGTTGCTTGGTAGACTGTTGCGGTTGATGTTCTGGGTGGTTCACGCGAGTTTGGTGCTCAACGTGTGCCTCAGCCGGATGGGGAATGGGTTGCAATTGAGCCGAGAGAGTTCTCTGGGACTCTAAATATTCTAGGACAAGCTCCTGTAGCTCAATGCTCCGACACAGGATTGCAACATCAAAGTTTTGGTTGATCGCGTTCTTCCAGGATTGCGCTTCCATTTCGAAGCGGCGTTTTAAGAGGTGAGCAAGGATGGCACGACGTTTTTCGAACATTTGTTTTCTCCTTTCCCACAAAGCTAACGGGGCGCCTGCTCCAATTCGAGGGACATTTTTGGATGAAATTAGGACATAACGGTGCGAATGTTTCACGTGAAACAAGTTTTGCACAATGGGAGAGCGTTTCACGTGAAACAATGTCAACCTTTTGTCTCGACGAATCTGAACATAAAAACACAGTCCAACATGATTCACCTCTTGCAGCGGAGGCGACCTCCGATGTAAGAAGGGCAACGTAGCCTGACAAGAATCCACACTCATCGATGCCAAATGCCAAGCGGGCGACAGGGAGACCACCACATGGCAGAATCACGCATTATCGCATTTTCAAACCAAAAGGGCGGAGTCGGAAAAACCACGTCGGCGGTGAATATCGCAGCCTCGCTGGCAGCCGCAGAGTACCGTGTTCTGCTGGTAGACTTCGATCCCCAGGGCAACGCATCGAGCGCTCTTGGAATCGAAGCTCGGGACAAGAAACCGAGCAGCTACGAAATGCTGATCCAAGAAGCTCAGCCCACAGATTGCATAGTCAAGACTGAACTCAGCTATCTAAATCTGATCCCAGCCAATCAAGAACTCATTGGCGCAGAGATTGAGCTTGTCTCGGCACTCGGACGCGAACATAGGCTCAAAGACGCTCTCAATCTGGTGAAAAAGGATTATGACTACATCCTGATCGATTGCCCCCCTGCACTCGGGCTTCTCACCGTGAATGCTCTCGTGGCGGCCGATGCCGTATTGGTTCCTCTCCAGTGCGAGTATTTCGCTCTCGAAGGACTCTCACAGCTCATGAAGACCGTCGATTTGGTCAAGAAATTCCTGAACCCTCAGCTTGAAATTGAGGGCATCTTGCTCACCATGTTCGACCGGCGCAACAACCTCTCTCACCAGGTTGAAAGCGATGTTCGTGAACACTTCAAAGATCTGGTTCTGAGCACAAAGATCCCACGCAACGTTAAATTGGGAGAAGCACCCTCGCACGGAAAACCCATCATCCTGTACGATATTTCTAGCCCTGGTGCCCTCGCCTACATGGAAGCTGCACAGGAATTACTGGCTCGTACCCAGCTCAAAAGCCCCTCAAAACAAGCACAGCGAAACAACAAACAATCAACAGTTGAAGCACATCCATAACCAGGGAGGTGATGTATGCAAAAGAAACCGAATGGACTCGGACGCGGCCTAGGAGCACTCCTCAATCCCGAGCTGCTCAATGCACAACCCGCAACCCTAAACCCAACAATCAAAGAGCCCACTCCAAAACAGTACGACACCCAGACTCAGGCCAAGACAACCCTCACCAAAGTTGCATCCACTGGGCTGGACAACCGCACAGGCATCACAACACAAGCAGCTCCGCTGCCCACCATTGAAACTCTCAAAACACAAGATTTGGTCACTCAAGACGACTCAGCCGAGCAGAAAGTTCTGAAAATCAGCGTGAACGCGTTGCGCCCGCTGCGCGATCAGCCACGTACCGAATTTTATAGCAGCACACTCGATGAGCTCGCAGTCAGCATTAAAAGTTATGGCATCCTTCAGCCGCTTGTCGTGACACAAGCTGACAACGGTGAAGGTTACACAATTATTGCAGGTGAGCGGCGCTGGAGAGCAGCTCAAATCGCCGGGCTCGAAACGATTCCCTGCGTTCTGCGCCAGCCACGTGAACACAGCGCTCTTGAACTCGCTTTAATTGAAAATATTCAACGCGAAGAGCTGAGCGCCCTCGACGAGGCGCGAGCGTATTCACGTCTTCTCGACGAACATGCCTACACACAAGACACACTGGCATCAAAGGTGGGCAAGGATCGCACCACCATTGCAAACAGTCTTAGACTTTTGGGCTTGCCACCTGAAATCCTGGCCGACCTCCAAACTAAGACTCTGACAGCCGGTCATGCCCGCGCACTGTGTTCCCTGGATGAGAAAAAATTGCAGCTCAAAGTTCGCGACATGATTGTTTCAAAGAAGCTCTCTGTCCGGCAAACTGAAGACATAGTGAAAGAGCTCAAAAAAGACCGCGACGCCATGGATTCGCCTGCGAAACAGCAATTGTCCCCCGACCTGCGTTATCTCTGTGACCAGTTCAAAGGACATCTGGGAACCAAGGTCCGGATTTCGGGCGACGCCGATCGCGGAAAAATTGAGATCTCCTACTATACTTTTGAGGACCTTGAGCGGATAGCGGAACTCATGTTGTCGAAGGGACTAAACCCCCGACGCCCAGTGGGCTAACGCTGCTCTCCGCGTGGAATGTTAGTGAGCTGAGTAGAGGCAGACGTTCATGAAAAAAGCCGAGCCGAGCTACAACGACAGAGAAATCCGAGCCTTCCTCGAAGAAGGATGCGAGTTCGATGGAAAACTAAATTTCTCTGGGGTCGTCCGCCTGAACGGTCGCTTCCATGGCGATATTGATTCAGAAGACACCCTTATTGTCGGCGAAACTGCTGTGATTGAGGGCAACATTCGCGTCGGCTTTGCCATTGTTGGTGGCAAAGTCATTGGAGACATCACCACAAAACACTGCACTGAAATCCTTTCCACAGGAAGAATCGAAGGATCTGTGACCTCGCCCTCGCTCATCAGCCATGAAGGCGCACAAATTCACGGCCATATGAATGTGCGCCGTGAAACATCTAATCTCACCCTGGTCGCATCCCCCCTTGGAAGCCAACCTGCGACCTTCTAAAAAATCTAGTTTCTCTCAGGGAACAAAGTAGAGCAGCAGAGCGGCTACAATAATTCTGTAGTAAGCAAACACTGTCAGTGGGAAGCGTCGCAGAAAAATGAGAAATGATTTGACGCACACATAAGCTGTGAACCAGGCCACAACAATTCCAACGGCCAGCTGAATCCGGAGCTGATCGTCGATGAGCTGCCACGACTGCTTCATTTCGTAGAGAGCTGTTCCACACAAGGTCGGCAGACCAACCAGAAAACTCACCTCAGCAGCGGCCGTCCTTGAAAAACCACGCCAGCGGCCGAATATTATCGTTGCCGCGGAGCGGCTGAAACCGGGCCAAAGAGCACAGCACTGACCCAAACCAACAACCACTGCATCCAAGAAGCCGAATGACTCGAGCGAGCGCTCTTTCCCTACCCTACGGCGCGACAAAACCCACTCGTCGAGAAGAATCAGCAAGCCACCCGCAAGCAACGCATAGGCAACAACATGAACGTTGAAGAGAGACTTGATAAAGTCCCGATTGAAGTACCCCACCAGCGCAAACGGCACGACAGAAAATGCAAAAAACAAAGACTGCGCCCTGTCAGCAATCAAAGAGGCATGACTCCCTTCACGCTGCCCGGGAAGCAAAAAGCCAAACCAAGCCCTCGCCCAGCGGAAAAAGGTTGGCCAGAAAACCGTCAAAACCGCGAGAATAGCGCCGGCCTGAACGATCACCAAAAAGGCTTTTACGGCCTCAGAATCTTCGATACCCAAGAAGTGTTGAGTAAGAATCATGTGTCCTGTGGAACTCACAGGCAAAAATTCTGTTACGCCCTCAACGATAGAGAGCAAAATCGAATCCAAAAAATTCATCGTTCAGCGCTCCCACGAAAACCAGGCATCCCGAATGCTCACAGTAGATTTGCGGCAATCGTTGCCAACGCGGAGCGCTCACCCTTCACAAGAGTCACATGACCACCGATGGCTTCACGGCGAAAACGTTCCACCACATAGGTCAAACCGTTCGAGGAAGCATCCACGTAGGGATTGTCAATCTGGTAAGGGTCGCCCGTGAGAATCACCTTCGTGTTATCACCAGCACGCGTGAGAATGGTCTTTATTTCATGAGGGGTAAGGTTCTGCGCCTCATCCACGATGAAGTACTGATTGGGAATAGAGCGACCACGAATGTAAGTGAGGGGCTCAACCTCAAGAATACCCTGAGAGATGAGCTCATGGTAACTCTGCGACAGCCTCTTGCCCCGCCCTTGACCATGACCACCGAGAAGTAACTCGAGATTATCAAAAATAGGTTGCATCCATGGATTGAGTTTCTCTTCCAGAGTACCGGGCAAAAACCCAACATCGCGGCCCAGTGGAAAGATAGGACGACTCACCAGCAGCTTTTGATACTTGGACTCATCTGTTGTCTTCTCAAGCCCGGCCGCAATTGCGAGAAGCGTTTTCCCCGTACCGGCAGTACCCACGAGCGTCACCATTTTAATTTCGTCATCGAGCAGCAGATCAAGCGCAAAACTCTGTTCAAGATTGCGGGGATAAATACCCCACACGTAGTCCTTTCCGCCGAAATTGAGGGGGCGCAAACTACCTGTCACGTGATCGTATTTGCCATAAACAAACTGAGCAGACTGCTCAGCGTCGCGCAAAATGACGTACTGATTTGGCATGAGCTCATAGCCATCGAGCGAAACCGACCCGGTCGCGAGAAAGTCACGCAACAGGCGCCCATCGACTTCGAACTCAGCAATTCCCGTATACAACTCATCGATGTTAACCTTGTCGGCCTCAAAATCTTCAACGGCGACACCCAGGGCATCGGCCTTGATACGAAGATTGGAGTCTTTGGTGATCAAAACGACAGGGAGTGTTGATTTGGATTTCAACATCAACGCAACTGACAGAATCAAGTTGTCGGCTTTGCGCTCAAAATAGGACGGCAACAAAGCCATGTCGGAGTCAAGCGTCACAAAAACGTGCCCGCTATCTGCGCGATCTGGAAACAGCGGTATGCCCGTGCTCAAAGAACCACGCGAGCGCAGGTCATCCATGATTCTTGAGAGATGTCTGGCGTTTCTGCCCGTCTCGCTCAGACCCTTCTTGAACGTGTCGAGCTCCTCGATCACGGATATGGGAATGTAAACATCGTTGTCCTCAAATGAGAAAATCGCATTAGGATTGGACAACAAAACGTTGGTGTCGAGCACAAACTTCTTTTTCAAATTCCAACACCTCGTATCAGCTCGTTTGGCACTATGCGCTTACCTTGCCAAAGATAATAAACTATCATCCCAAGAGAACAAGAGCGCGACGCAAGACTTTCAAAGCTAGGACTCAACCATGGCAAAAAGCACTTCATCGAGAGAACTGCTCGAAACGATGACCAACGAATCGAAACGCGACTTCAAGGAGAAGAATTATCTTCTCTCCTTCGAAGAATATCTCGATCTTGTTCAACAAAAACCTCAGAAAATGCTGCGCTCGGCTGCTCAATACATGAAGGACATGATCGACTCCTTCGGTATCGACGAACTTCAAATTGGGCACGAAGACAAGCGCAGGCACTTCCGCCTCTTTGAAAGATCGCGCGGAAAACACCGCCCACCGATTGTAGGACAGCACGAAGCCCACGAACAGATATATAGAATTCTAGAGCAGTTTGTGCGACAGGGCCGCGTCGATAAACTCATTCTCCTTCATGGCCCAAACGGCTCATCCAAATCCTCAACAGCGGAAGCACTTGCACAGGCATTGGAAGAGTATTCGCGCAGCGATGTCGGGGCTATTTATCGCTTTAATTGGGTCTTCCCTAACGACAAAATAGGGCATGAGGGACTCAGCAATACCGACACAGCCAAGAAAATTGGATTTGGTGATTTTCAAGGCCAACGTACGACAAAGGGTAGCTTCGCGCACCTCAACGACGACGAACTCCTGTGCAAAATTGTCAGTGAGCTAAAAGAAAATCCTATCTTTTTGCTCCCGCAAGCAAAACGCACAGCCTTGGTCAAAGATTTTCTAAAAACCAACGAAAATGAATTGCCAGCCTTCCTCACGGACAGCGATCTGAGCACAAAGAACAGGAAAATTTTCGAAGCACTTCTGATTGCTTACCACGGTGACCTTGAAAAAGTTCTCCGACACGTTCAGGTCGAGCGCTTTTTCTTCAGCTCACGCTACCGCACTGGTATCGCCACGGTTGAACCCCAAATGACAATCGACGCGCAAGACAAGCAGCTCACCATGGAACGCTACATGCAGAATATTCCACCGGTGCTGCAAAACATTCGCTTTTTCGAACCATCGGGCGACCTTGTCGATGCCAGCCGTGGCTTTATCGAGTTCGCAGATTTGCTTAAGCGACCACTCGAAGCGTTCAAATATCTTCTGACAACCGTTGAAAAGATGAGCATCAACCTTTCATCGGGTGTCGCCGACCTCGACCTCATTATGATGGCCAGCGCCAATGAAAAACATCTGGACGCATTCAAAGCGTCGCCAGACTGGCCATCCTTCAAGGGCAGATTTGAACTCGTACGGGTGCCCTATCTGCTCTCCTCTCACCAGGAGGCCAGAATCTACGAAGAAGACGTCAAAACCATCTCTCGCAACCGGCCAATCGGACCACACGCAGTTGACCTTCTCGCTAAATGGGCCGTACTTACCCGACTGCGCCCACCCGATCCAGAATTCTTTGATTTCAACTGCCGCAACCTGATTGCACGGATCGATCCCTTTGAAAAACTTGCCCTCTATGACGGACTCGAACCCGCATTACACTTTTCCGATGCCGAAAAGAGCCAACTCAAGAAACTCGTGCCCGAAATACGGCGAGAATCACAATCGTCACATTTTTATGAGGGACGCTTTGGAGCATCTCCCCGCGAGATGAAAATGCTCCTGTATTTTGCCTCACAGCATCCTACACGTGATCAGGTCAGCGCACTCGCCATCTTTGAAGAAATTGAAAACCTTATGCGCGACCGATCGGTCTATGATTATCTTCAATTTGAGCCTCGCAATGGCTACCATGACTTCCGCGAATTTCATAAATATATCCGCATCAGCTATGCGCAATTGTTTCAGCGCGAGTTTCTTATTTCTCTCAACCTTTTTGATGAAAACCAATATGATCGAGCATTCCAAAACTACTTGAAACACGTGGTCGCATTCATCAAAAAAGAGAATGTACAAAATGAGATCACTCAGAAGCTTGAATCACCCAGCGAAAGCGTCATGGACGAAATGGAAAATCTCCTGGGACTCTCTGGCGATAAACGCGAAATCCGTGAATCGCTCGTGGCGAAAATTGCCTCGTGGAGAGTTGAGAATCCAGGCGCTCAGCTGAACATCAAGGGCGTGTTCAAATCGGAGCTTGAGATTGTCGAACAGCGCATTTACGACAGCAGGCGCGAAACTATCGAGAAGATCAAATCCGGAATGGTCACCTACGGCACAGAAGACTACGCAAAACTTCCGACAGATATTCTCAAAGCATGTGAGCAAACCTACGAGAATCTCAAGACTCGATTCAACTATTCAACAAACACAGCATGGGAGAGCTTGGTCTTTTTGCGCTCTCAGGGTATTTAATTCCCAAACCTGGGAGAATTATCATGAAGAAGCTGCTGTGCGCGGGAAGGCGACTTCCCGCACTTGTGTCTGTTGCATTTGCCGTAGTCCTAAGCCCTTCCATTTCGCTCGCACAAGATCTCGAAAACGAAGATTTCCTTGCACAACAAAGGATGATCTTGAGTGTCCCAAAACCGGGTTACCTCAACATCGCCCACAACCCGACAACCGGTTCTTCTCAACTACTCGTCTCGAGTTTCAGAATGTTCGGCAATGACAGCCTCTTCGCCATCTCCAACTGGCAGCGTGGAATTCATACGCCGGAGCAACTCGAAAGAGCCCAACTGACAGATGCAATAACCTGGCCCAATGAAGCACGGAGCGTCTCCAGAGAACTCGTCAACGCAGAAGGTGTCCTTGTTTCTGGAGGATTTCTTGTGCCCGGAAAAGCCACCGGCGCTGTGACCTTTGTGCCGTGGGCACAGCCCGAGAAAGCAGTGGCCCTGACAACCGCGCGTAAGGGATGGTTTTACCATCGCACCGAAGAGTGGGACGTCAACGGAGACGGCCATCTGGATATCGTCACCGCACGCGCATACAAACCGGTTATGGGACGTCACGACGGCGAACTTCTCTGGCTCGAGAACCCCGGAGCAACCAAAGCCTCAAGCGCTCCCTGGAAAGAGCACATCATTGGCCGCGGACCAGACGTCCACTTCCGCATTCTGCCTCAGAGCTCCTCTTATCCAATGACCATAATTTCAACCGAGTTTTCAGCAAAGAAACTCAGCGCATATCGACTCAAAGCAGACAATCAGTTCGAATACATCATTCTCGATGACAGCTTGGGTTCAGCATTCGACGTCCAGATAGACGACCTCAACCGCGACGGCAAAATGGATCTGCTCGTGACCAACCACGAAAGTGACACAAAGGCGTCGGTCTTTGCTTATGAGTTTGACCCTATAAGCTTGCACATCCACAACCGCCACACGCTCCTGACCGGAATACAAACCCGCCAAAAGGCAATCAAATCTGCCTCACCAGGACCCGTCATGAGCTTTTTTCCGAGCACACGCGATGGCCTTAAACCGAACAAACCTTGGATTCTCGTGTCTGGAGACGGGTCGCAAAGAGCGCATGTGCTGGTTCCCGAAGACCCCAGCAACGTTAAGAATTGGAATTACCGAGAACACATACTTTGGAATCCACTCTCGACAGTTGGGCAAAGTACGATTGCGGACATTGATGGCGATGGTCGCATTGAGATCTTTGTACCAGCTTACGATGCCGATCAGATCGCGGTCTTCACACTAGAGCCAAAGCTCTGAAGGTAAGGAACTTAATAAACGCGAATTCACCAAGGCACGAGGGGAATATCGCGCAATTCATCTTGGGTTCGAATGGGAAAAACACCCTCATCATTGACCCATAAGAGAGGTGCAGAAGCCAACACGTCACCCGACGTGGTGCGCACCACACCTCCCACGAGCCCTGAAAAACCAAGACCAGACTGCATCACAGGATTCAACTTCAACTCTGTTTCACCGATGTATTCACCGTCAGAGAGGCGCTGAAGTGGAACAATGTCGGAAACAACCTTCAACCGTGAGTCCATGAGAGGAGCGACTAACACCTCGAAGCCTCGCCCTGCGTCAGCCAAACCAGAACCCGAATGACCCGAGGCGAGCACATCGTTCGAGCGTGAAAACTGTATTTGCAGAAAGTTTTGGCCAGCCCTAGACACGAGATGGCCCTCAAGCTTGCCATGGCGCCTCTCAAGCGGCGGAATCTGGAGTGTTCCAAGATTGAGGCCCTCATCCCTTAAGCGCCACTTCACCTGTCCCACCACATTGGGCTGGTATCCCATGTTTCCCACGCCCGAGAGATAGGTTCGGACCGCCTTCGGCAACCCTACCGAGGCAACAAAAAGACCATCGTTTGCCTTGATGAACTGTGCAGGCAACCAAACTGTTGGCCCATCGTGCAGATCATCTAGACGCAACCCAAGGAGCGCAGAGGGAATGATGTTTTTACCCGCCGCTTTCAAATCATTCGAAGCAACCGACAGAACAAGCTGAAGATCTGTTTGCCATGCAAAAATGGACTTTGCAGACATCGATACACGTCCAATAGTGGACTGGCGACTTTGATTCTGCGCAGGATTTACAATCCCAAACCAACTCAGAAAATCACGCAAACCACCAAGCGGTGGAAGAACTTCGCGCACACCATTTGTCATGCCTGATTTCGACCATGAGAGGTTCATACGGTCACGGGCCAGCGCAGGGGCACTCTTGTCATCAAGGGATTGTGGCTCGAAAAAAGACTTAAACACGGCCAATCCGGGGGACTTATCGAACGTTTCGTAGGCCTTACGGAGCTGTCGAACCTCTTCATCAGCGACGCGCTTGTGAGCTTCTTTAAGCTGCTTTTCACTGAAAACATATGAGGAAGGCCTGTTACCATAGAGAAGCGTTCCGAGATTAATGCCAACGCGGGCTACAGGATCGTCCTCAAGTCGAAGGATGGTCTGGGTGTTGTCCCCGAGAGGATATGCAAAGTGGATCGGCCGTAGCGCGTCGATCACATTTCCCTCGGGCCGCAAGTATGCCCACATGGTGGTCGAGAGATGACTAAAGGCATCGAGCAAACTCATCTTGCCCCTAGTGGGATTGGATAAGTGTGAAGTGAGATGCTCCTCACGATCGATTTCACTGCTGCCGGACATCCACAAATACTCGTCGCGTGGTTGAACCAATTTAATGTTCACATGAGGTTCAACTCCGATACCCTGCAGACTACGGCCTCGCGGCGTAAAATAATGGGCCACAGTCAACTTCAATGCATTACCCGTCGAAAGTTCAAACAGGCTCTGCACACTGCCCTTGCCAAAAGTGCGCTCACCCACAAGCAATGCCCGGCCGTGATCCTTGAGAGCACCAGCGACGATCTCGCTCGCGCTCGCAGACGAAGAATTCATTAGCACCACCACAGGCAAGTCAATCTTTACACCGCGTGTGGCTTGCTCGATCTGTTCCTCGTAGCGTGAGCGTGTGGAGACAATTTGGCCACTCTTCAAAAACAAATCACTTAATTGAATAGCCTGATCGAGCAGTCCACCTGGGTTTCCGCGCAAATCGAGAACAAAAAGCCGGAGCTGACCGCGTGCCAGTAACTGTGCGTTTTCATATAAAGTATACACATCCTCGGCCGTGTGATTGGAAAAACCCGTCACTCGCACATGAAGGACATCGGGACGACCGGCAACGGTTCGCAATTCTGCACTCCGGGTGGGTATCTCCTCGCGCGCGAGAAAAGCGCGATAAACTCTGCGACTCATCGGGCGGTAAAACCAGACGGGCGTGGCCGAATCAACCGAGAGTTCACGGATGGTACGAAGCACGGTCTCGAGAGGGTGAAAAGCACACAAGCGCTGCCCCACCTTAAGCAAAACATCACCCGGGCGAACGCCAGCCATGTGCGCCGGGCTATTGGGCACCACCTCACGAATCACAGGAAGCTCCTGCGATTCATCAATCACAATACCCACACCCCCGAATTGTCCACGGGTGCCACTGCGCAGCTCGCGGTACTCATCGTGGGTCATGTAAGAGCTGTGGGGATCAAGTTCATCGAGCAGGCCATTGATGTACGCATGAATCACACGCACGGTCGGCTGCCGCCTTAGCCTCGAGTATTCCGTAAGCACAAAACGCCCAACAAGTTCGAGTGCCCTCAAACCACTCTCTGGTGACAAAGGCACGGAGAAAACCCTAAAACCGACACGCACAAGGGCCATCGTGCTCGATACATCCGAACGGGTTACGGTGGGCAACAATTTCGGGTCTGAACAGAGCTCAGCCTGTGGGTGTTGAGATGCGGGGCAAAGCGTGACTGTGCGACGGGATAAAAAAGAATTCCCCAACGCCGCATCGGGGTGGAGAAATACAACCTGGAGATCCCCACCAAACTCGCGAGCAACAGCGCGTATGCCGGCCTCGAGCATCTTTCCCAGAAGCAATTTCTCTTTCTGAACGTAATGTTGCTCGATGATGCGGAGCGCATGCCGGACAACGTCTGATTCGGCCTCAGTTTGCAGGCCTGAGAAAATCTCCTCAACTGGAACGTTCATGTACCCTTCGGAGAAATCACGCTGTGGGCTCCATCCGAGCGGCCAAACTTCTTTTGAATAATCGATAGAGGTTGGCGCTACGGATACAGCAATGGCGAGAACACCAGCCAAAGCGCGGCGGTTCTCTTGCCAAAATAAAATCAAACTTTTCAGGAACTGTAGGAGCCCCAAGCGTTATCTCCCCCAAGGAGAAGCGTAGCAGAGGGGCGCCCTGACAAGATGACAATAGGACGGGCTCGTGGGCAAGACTTACCTGGAATACGTGTTCTTGAGCCTCACTCCACAGTGACGCTCTTGGCCAGATTGCGAGGCTGGTCGACGTCGGTGCCTTTGCGCACAGCGATCCAGTAAGCCAACAAATGCAAAGGCACAGCCGTCACGAACGGCAAGACGGTCTCAGAACATTCGGGGATACCAATGAAATCATCCGCCAGTTGCTGCAGCTGAGCATCATTTTCCTGACCCACGGCAAGGATACGCCCACCTCGCGCCTTGATCTCCTCGATGTTCGAAAGGGTCTTTTCGTAATAAGCATCGCGCGGTGCAATGCAAACGACGTGCATATTTTCGTCGATAAGCGCAATCGGGCCATGCTTCAATTCACCAGCTGCATAAGCTTCAGCATGGATGTACGACAATTCCTTGAGCTTGAGGGAACCCTCAAGAGCAATCGGCCACTGCGGACCGCGCCCTATGAACAAAAGACTCGTAAGGTGATGATAGCGATTTGCAAGGCGTTCAATGGCATCAGAAAGTCCGAGCGATTTCTCGACGAGACTTGGAATTTTCACGAGTTCATCAACGTACGTGCGCAGCTGGCCATCGCTCAAACTTTGGCGTTCCTGAGCCAGGGCCAAGCCCAACAAGTAAAGCGCTGTCAGCTGTGCTGCGAAAGCCTTCGTGCTGGCCACACCAATCTCTGGGCCTGCTTTTGTCAACGACTCTGCATGGCACGCATGCGCGATTGTACTTCCAGGAACATTAACCACAGCGAGTGTCTGAGCACCATTTGCGCGAGCAGACTTGATGGCCTGCAGCGTATCTGCTGTTTCACCACTCTGCGACACTGCCACCACAAGTGTCTGCGCATCAACAGTTGAAACTCGATAGCGATATTCACTCGCAAGATCGACTTCAACAGGAATACGAGCGGTTGCCTCAATAAAATACTTGCTCAAACACGCTGCATAGTAACTCGTTCCACAAGCAACAATTTGAACTCTATTGAGCTCTTTGAGCGGCAATTTTGCCACACCAAGATCGGTCAGGTTGATGGTGCCAGAATCACGTTGCACACGACCATTGAGGGTCTGAGCAATGGCAATGGGATGCTCATGAATCTCCTTGAGCATGAAGTGGCGGTAACCACCCTTCTCCATCATAGCAACTGACCACTCGACTTTCTGGAATGGTCGCGAAACGGGTTGACCTGCAAAGGTTTCGATCTCAACCGCATCGGGTTTAAGAATAACAATCTCGTGATCTTCAAGAACCAGAAACTGCCGCGTGTGTTCAACAAGTGCAGTGATCCCTGAGGCCAAAAAAGTTTCACCTTCAGCTTGCCCAACAACCAACGGGCTTCCCAATTTTGCGGAATAGAGCACCTCCGGCGTATCGAGGCACAATATCCCAAAAGCGAAGGCTCCCTTGAGCTGCCCCACAACAGAACGCAATGCAGCACGCATGCGCATCTCGGGAGTGCCCGTGGTCAACTTTTTGTACTCATCATGAAGAAGATGTGCAGCAACTTCAGTGTCAGTCTCACTCAAAAACTGGTAGCCCTGTGCAACCAGCTTCTCTTTCAGCTGTCGATAATTTTCGATGATGCCATTGTGAAGAAGTACGATCGGACCCGAACGATGTGGATGCGCATTGTTCTCAGTTGGTTTTCCATGCGTGGCCCAACGCGTGTGCCCAATACCGACTTTAGCCGTTGCGGGAAGCTGATCGAGTTTGCGTTCAAGTTGTGAAAGCTTTCCTTCGGCCCGTTGAATGACAACACCATCTGCCGTGAGCATGGCGATGCCCGCCGAATCATACCCACGATACTCAAGACGACGCAGTGCATTGAGAAAAAACAACGGAGTCGCGCCCGCACCAACATAACCAATGACACCGCACATAGTTCTGTCCTTTATAAACGAACGTCAGACTGTTTTGTCCAACGAGAGAAAGCGGGAACCCTGGCCTCGTCAGGAATCTGAAGATGTCCCGCAAGAGAAACAAAAGGCTCAACGATCACGTTCTGCCCAAAAACAACCGAATCCTCAATATATACATGCTCTGGGTTCAAAATCTGAACCCCGGCTGCCATGAGTTGCTGCACGATTCTGCGTTGCATGCGAGCAGCCACATCGGCGAGCTGATGTTGCGAATTGACCCCTAAAACCGTTTCCTCGGGAACACCTTCAAAAGCGGTCACGCGACGACCAGCTCCTGTCAAAAGCACGGGAAGGTCAGTCAAATAAAATTCACGAGCGGCGTTCTCTGGCTTTATTTGCGGCAAAAACTCGCATAAAGTCTGGAAATCTCCGGCAAAAAAACCGCTGTTGCACGAACGAATAAGACGCTGCTCAGCGGAACAATCCTTCTCTTCCTGGATACGGTACACCTGACCATCCATGGTTTTGAGCACACGCCCATAGCCTGTTGGATTTTCAGCATCGAAGGCAAGGACAGTCAGAGTGCTGCGGTCTGACTCAAGACGTCCCAGCAGACCGTCAAGTATTTCCGGAAGCACTCCCGGAACGTCACCCAATCCAATCAGAGCCGTGCCTGTGCGGACCCCCTGAGATTCCAAAGCACGCACACCACACAAAGCAGCATGTCCTGTGCCCAAAGCTACATCTTGGAAAACATGACGCACACGACATCGGTTGGCCACTTTTTGTGCAAACCGCTCTACAATCGCATGCACATCAGGCTGCGCCGGCGACACCACCACACTCAGATCTGCAACTCCGGCTTCGACAAAATGACTCATCGACCATTCAATCAGCGGTCGTCCGAGAAGGCTGTGCGCAACCTTGGGTCGGGTGGTCTTCATCCGCTTGCCCTGTCCCGCTGCTAAAATTATCCCCACCACATCTTGCTTTTTCATACGCTTCTCTGACACTCATAACCTCTGTAGTATGTCGAAACAGTAAAGCAGTACATCTATCCGAAAGGACAAACCATGGCAGGAACGTCCTCAGTTGCAGCCCCAATGGCCAGCTGTACCGTCCAGGCACCCACCCGTATTGATATGGCCGGGGGCACCCTAGACATTTGGCCTTTGGCAGCAATTCTACAGGAAAAATTTGACCTGTGGAACGCTCCCATCGAAACCGTCAACCTAGCGATTGAACTGCGCGCCGAGGCTAAAGTCTCCCTGCGTGCCGCACAAAACTTCTCCTGGGAGTTCGAAGATAAATCTCTCGGTCGCAGCACGACTGGCACAACCCTTCTGCAGAATGACGCTGCCGACTTCGTCCTGCACCGCGCAGTCACACGACTCTACAAAAACGAACTGCTCAGCAAAGGTTATGGACATGTGTCGATTGAAACCAACGCCAAAGCCCCACGCGGCTCTGGCCTCGGTGGCTCAAGCTCACTCGTCATTGCCCTGCTTGCAGCATTCAACAAGCTCTTGGGCAAACAGGTCGACGGCACAGAGCTTTGTCGCACCGCCCAGACCCTTGAGGCAGGAATCTTGGGTAACCTTGCTGGCAACCAAGACCACTTCGCAGCCTTTTTCGGCGGCTTGCAAAGCGTTCATCACACTGCCTTTGGAAGTACAACATCCCAGGTGAGCAGCGACCTCGATACGCTTGCGAAGCATCTCGTCCTTGCACACAGTGGTCAGCAACATTTCAGTGCATTCAACAATTGGCTTGTGCTTGAGAAGGTGCTTACCTCCGATACCGGAGTGTTGGAACGCTGCGCGGCGATTGCCAAAATCGTGCCGGATATGAAAAAGGAACTGCAAAACAAAAACTGGAAGGCCGTGTCACGGCTCCTGAGTGCTGAGTGGGACATCCGTCGCACCCTCGCGCCAGGAATTGTGACGCCCATGCTCGAGTCTCTCTACGCAACAGCTCTCAAAGCTGGTGCAGCAGGCGGAAAAGTCTGTGGTGCTGGTGGTGGTGGAGTGCTTGTGATGATGGTGGACAACCCCTCACACAAAACAGCTGTTGAAGCCGCTCTGCGCGCTGCCGGCGGAGAAGTGCTCGACTGCCAACCCGCCCACCGTGGTGTTATTTATTCCTGAGTTGAGCTCTTCCGACGCGCTCTGAAAAAGCTCTTCAACTGTTCACGCGCGGGTTCTTCAAGAACTCCGCGTGTCCACTCGCACCGGTGGTTTAAACGATCATCGCTCAACACATTGGCCAAGCTCTCGCATGCACCGGCTTTGGCATCTGTGGCCGCATACACGACCCGCTTCACACGAGCGTTCACCAAAGCGCCCGCGCACATAAAACAAGGCTCCAGGGTAACGTAAATAGTACAGTCGGAAAGTCGCCATCGACGCAAATTTCGAGATGCCTCACGCAATGCCAGAACTTCCGCGTGAGCGGTCGGATCTTGCTCGGCCTCACGCTTGTTGTAAGCCGATGCGACCAAGCCCAGCTCCGGATGAATGACAACACATCCAACAGGAACATCGCCCTCACGTTCGGCTTGCTGCGCAGCCTCAAGAGCTTTGACCATCCAACGTTCGTCGTCAGAATTTAAAACGTTTGCGCTCATGTGTTGATAAGAACCAGTGCTTGGAAGCAAAAAAAATTGCGGAGCCCTCTCGCGAGTGACTCCGCAAAGGTGGCGGAGCGAGAGGGATTCGAACCCTCGGTAGAGTTACCCCTACGCATCCTTAGCAAGGATGTGGTTTCAGCCACTCACCCATCGCTCCAGCGCGGCTTGAAACAGCTTACCGAACATTCAGCAGAAAAAAAATGGCGCGCGGTAAGCGATTCGAACGCCTGACCGCCAGATTCGTAGTCTGGTGCTCTATCCAGCTGAGCTAACCGCGCACACCCAGACCGCAAGGTTGACCTTGGATTTGGTGAAAAGTGACCTAGCCTAGCCCTTCTAGCGAGTCAAGCCCTTTTCCAAAAAAAGCCTCTCGACGAAGGCCTCAGGGAAGAATCCGGGGTTTTCCTGAGCAAAAACCAACGCGCCTTGCTCAAGGCCAAACCAAGAATTCACAAAGTCACTCACTTCACCAAAGCGGTGAAGAGCCAAGACCAGAGTTGCTCCCCGGCTCTGACGCTGCAAAAGGGCTTTCCATAACACCCGCCTCCACGCGGCATCTAGAGCGGTATCGGGTTCATCCAAGAGATAAAGCGCAGCCTCGCGACCCAACGCCCGGGCCAAGCGTACCCGCTGCCACTGCCCGCCACTCAAAGCGGACAAGCGCCGATCAAAAAGCGCTTGGACCCCGAATTCCTCAGCAGAAGCAGCAACTGCCGGACTCGATGCCACGGGAGTGTCCCCATTCGCCTGATGTAGCCAAAGAAATTCCCGGACGGTCATGTCGTCCGAAAAACTCAAACTCTGCGAGAGCCAGCTGAGCGCACAGCACTCATCTATAGGCGCAGCAATTGTAGCCGCGGGCAAACGCTTTTGAAATTGTCCGTAGTGTTCCCAAGGCGGCTGCAACACGCCCGCAAAGGCCCTTAACAAAGATGATTTACCAGCACCATTAGCACCCAGAAGCACACAAAATGTTCCCGGTGCAACTCGCAAAGAAACGTTGCGCAGTATCCACTGCGACCCGCTCCAAAGTGAATAGTTTTGCAGAGATAGAACGGGCTCTGCAGCGCCAATTCCATTCATTTAACCGCCCCCTGACGCACCATCACTATCAACAAGAAAGGCGACGCCAGCAATGCCGTGTAAACACCCACGGGAAGCTCCAACGGAGAAGTTAATGTCCGCGATGCGAGGTCAGCAACAACGACAAGAATTGCTCCAGCCAGTGCATTCAACCAAGCCCTCACGTTCGCGTTGGAATCACCTCCAAAAAATCGACGCGTGAAATGAGGCACAAGCAAACCAACAAAACCCACCGAGCCAGCCGCGCAAACTGTACTGGCACTGAGAATCATAAGACTCAAAAACAAAATCTTCCGCACCCGAAGCACATCCACCCGTTCAGCGGTTGCAAACTCCGCACCAAAAGACAAAAGGCGAAGCGAGGAATCAAGACGGATCAGTTGCCAACCAGCAAGAACCATAAGCGGCACGAGAAGTGCCGTTGCCATAAGACTATGGCCCTGTATCGCTCCAAGCGTCCAGGCCTGAACTTGACTCAAAGCCGTCGGACTGAGGCGAGCAAAAATCACCATGAGAGCAGCTGCACAGATCGCATTAACGAGAAGCCCAACCAACGCCAACGATGCCACACCCCAGCGGCGCAATGTCACACGGTAAAGAAACTGCAACGCAAACAAAGCCAATAGAGCGCCGAGAAATGCACTCGTCCAAATAGCGGGCACAAATTCAAAAAAATAGGAGTTTGCAAAATCAGGCAAAAACAAAAACGACAGCAATACGGCCGAAGTGCTCCCTGCCGACAAGCCTGTGACGTGCGGATCCGCGAGCGGATTTTGCAAATAAAGCTGCATGGCCCGACCACCGCTCGCCAACGCAAAACCAACTCCCGAGGCCAAAAAAACGTGCACAAGACGCATTTCAAAGACGGCTGAATTCTGGTTCCAGTATTCAGAGGTCCGGCCATCACTGAACACTTGAACAAGCTCTGTCCATGAGGTCGCGGGCCCCGAAAGCAAAGATACGAGACACACCAGCACGAGTGACAAAGAAAAAATAACAACCAATCTCACAAAGCCCCGCCTTTAAGCTGCGTCATGGCATCAAGCAATCGAGGACCTGGACGCTGAAAAACATCTGCAGGAAGAATTCGAATCGCAGGCTTTGACGAACGAGAAATCTTTTGACTTAAAAGAGTCAACTGTTTTTGCTGAAGATCTTTCGTTGTATCGCCGGAATTGAATGCAAACCAAACCTGGGCTTCGAACCTAGACAGTACCTCAAAGGAGATTCTTGGAAAGTTATCTTTAATCCGCGCATCATTGAACGCATTTTCAAAACCAGACAAGCGAAACAGATCGCTCAACCACTGCGTATGTCCAACGATATAAACAGGCTCAACACTGACGAACATCAGTGCTCGGCGTGGACTTCGCTTTGACTGCAAAAAATCATGCGCAGTTGATTCCATGGCCTGGCGAAATTTCAAACTCCATTGTTCACCCGCTTGCGGAACGCCCAATGCAACCCCAAGCTTACGAATGTGAGTAGGAAAATCCACAAGGCGCTGCGGGGCAAACTCATGCAGACGCACCCCGGAAGCTTCAAGCCTTCGTCTCATGACTTCGGGTAGAGGCTCCGCGACCACTACATCAGTTGCACGCAACGCCAAAATACGCTCCATACTCCCGCGCAAATAAGAACCCACTTTGGGGGTGTTGCGCACCTGGGGTGGAAAATCACATTGCTCTGTCGTGCCTCGCAACTGACTTTCCAAGCCCAAAGCGACAATCCACTCCGTGGTGCTGGGAGCCAGACTGACGATGCGACGCTCTGCAGCCAAAACGGGTTGACCGGCGTGAGCCGATACAGAAAAAAGGCAGATATTAAGAACAAAAAAATACATTTTAACAAATGGGGAGGGCGATAGTTTAACCTTCATCAATCCCCGCTTCTTCAAGACGCTCGCGAATTTTTCGAATCACTTTTGCCTCAAGCTGGCGCGCGCGCTCTCGAGTAATTCCAAATTTGTCGCCAACATCCTGCAGAGTCACTGGCTCATCTGCCAGAATTCTATTTCTAAAAATATAGAGATCGCGCTCATTCAACTCTTTCTCAATCATGGCTGTCTGTTCTCTCAACAGAGATAAGAGCTGTTCATGGGCAATGCGCTCATCAACAGCCTGATCTTCATCTTCAAGAAAATCCACCTGACGAGTTCCAGCCTGGTCTTCGTAAACAGGGGTATCAAGTGAAACATCGCCTTTGGAAAGGCGCTGATTCATCTCCACAACCTCTGACTCTTTCACACCAATTTTTTCTGCCAACAGTCGAGCATCGAAGCGCTGAGTCAGAGCGTACATTCTCTCGGCTTCAGCGCGAAGTCTGAAGAAAAGCTTGCGCTGCGCATCGGTCGTACCGATACGCACAAGACTCTTGTTATCCATCAAAAATTTAAGAATATAGGCGCGAATCCACCATGCACTGTAGGTTGAAAGTTTTACACCTCGATAGGGATTGAAGCGATTCACAGCCTGAATCAAACCAGCATTGCCCTCTTGGATCAGATCGAGCATCTGGGCATAGGCACGTCGGTATTCCATCGCGATTTTGACGACCAATCGCAGATTTGCTGTGACCAATCGCTGCCGCGCCTCGACACTGTTTTTTTCATATGCCTCGGTTGCGAGTCGACGCTCTTCATCCAACGTCAACAGTGGATAGCGTCTCAATTCGGCAAGGTAGCGCGACAGTGCCGAAGACGGCACAAGACTGGTGGATGAATCAAGATCGAGCGAGTCGGAATCATAGTCGTCCTCAAGCTCGGATTCACCTCCAACGAACGGAGTGAGCGCCTGTGAGGGTTCCGCATCCGACCACTCGCCATCGAGAGGATCGGAATCAAGAACCTCAACCGAACGTTCGGTATCTGGATCGTCCTCAACAAACTCGGCATCAAGAACTTCGGGCTCGAGCGCCTCAGCCTTTGGGACATTTTGTGCGCTTTTGCTTTTGGAGCGTGCAATTCGAACAAAAGACTTTTTCTTTTGTTCACGCTCCACCGGATCGCTTGCTTTCGACTTGCTTGGTGGCAAACTCTCACCGCGACGACCCATGACTTTCACCCCAAACGGAACACTCTCGCATGCCAGGATTAGGAATCATTTCCAACCCGTTCGCGAAGATAAATAAGCGCGATCCAGAGCACAATACCCTGATGTGGTACATTCTTGGCAACCGTGGCCAATTCGAGGTGACCAACTCACTTCAGGATCTTTCACGCGTCTGCGAAGAATTTTGTGCGCGCGGACTCGACACCGTGGGAGTCGTGGGAGGCGACGGCACAATCAGCCTCACTCTCTCTGCACTCGCACAGGCATACCCACCCGACAAACTCCCCCGGATTCTCGTCCTGCGCGGCGGCACGGTCAATGTTTTAGCTTCGAATTTGGGAATTTTTGGCAGCCCTAAGGATGTTTTTGCGGATGCTCTCGAGGCCTATCACACCCCCAATGGCCTCGCTGAAATGTCGCTGCAGACTCTCAAAGTGAATGGTCGTTTGGGTTTTATCTTTGCTGATGGTGTAGCAGCCCGCTTCCTGAGTGAGTTCTATAAAAACAAATCATCCACCTTTGGTGCGGGTCTTTTCCTTGGCAAAGTGCTCGCCGATGGTGCAGCTGGCGGGCGCCTCGGCGGGGCCTACCGCAATCTATACGTGCGCGAGAAAATCCAGATTGAGTGTCAGCCTCGGCCTTGGCCTCACGCCAATCCAATCGAACCAGTCATGCTTGTGGCCTCGACGATCCCCAAAATGCCCTTTGGCATCCGCCTGTTTAAAACTCTCAACACCCACCACCAAGAGGGTGAAATTCTAGCCATCTCGGCCAGTGAAAAAAGACTTCCGTTCGAAGTTGTACGCACGCTGCTTACAGGAGGGCGCGGCAGCAGTGAGGTCATTCAGAGGCACATTTTCGAGGACGTCGTTCTCCATCCATCCGGCGAAATTGAATATTCACTGGACGGAGATCTCCTGGCTCCGACCCGGGAGCCTATTCACATTTGCCTTGGGCCACGCTTTGTTTTCTGCTCACCGTATGGCAACGTGCTCTAACTTCTTAGGCCCAATGAAGCAGGGTTCGGCATGGTTGGTGCGTTTGATGAAATCCTTCTCAATCACGACGACGGCGACATCACCGTTGAACATGGAATCTTATCACTCGACGCACAAAACGCCGGGCACATAAACTTTCTCTCAAGCGCTTTGCCAATATACAACACCGGAAAAGCCGGAGGAAAACAGCTTCTTGTGAGCCACGAAGCGCACCGCATCTTGGCTGCCAAAATGCCCAAGTCCGCATTTCTGCCGTGCACCTACTTCCGCCCCATCAGTCTGGGGCATCTGCAGGTCGAATTGCTTCCGAGCGGTCATAGCCCCGGCTCGAGTTTTTTGCGGATCGAGAAAAAAAACGACTCGCTGCTTTATGCGTCACATTGGTCTAATCGCCCCACAACTATGCTAAGGCGCGCTGCGTTTCGCCCTGCACACACTCTGCTCCTCAAGCTCCACAATGACCCGTCCGCATTGTTTGCTACATCTGCGCGCAGAGAACTCGACCGCCTGGGTGAATTTTGCGGCAAGCTATTGCGTGCGGGCGAACGGGTGATTGTTGTGGCCGATTCCGCAGGCACAGCTCACCATATCGTGGGCCTCCTAACCGAGCTGCGTCTGCCCGTTGCCCTCGACAAGCACCTCCAGATCCTTATGGAAACTGAACCGGAAGTGCACACAGGAATCGCTAATATTGCGCCCAACAACCACACTCCGGCGCAGAGCAGTGGACGGTGGAACCAGGGTGCACGCACGCAGTGGGTTGACCCTCAATCATTTCAGCCCGCTGTTCTGATTCTATCGAAAGATCAGTTACTTGCGCGTCGACAACGCACCTTGCCACAGGGCATTTGGGTCTGGACCGGTCTCGATCAACATCTCATCAGCCAATGTGCCTGGCTCGCCCATCTGACTTTCGCAGAACAATTCGCCATACATTTTGCACCAGACCTGAGCGAAATTGAGAGCCTGGTTCATGAATGCCAGCCACGCCATGTGCTCGTCTGTGGTGAAGGGGCGCAAACCTGTGTCCACCATCTGACACGGAGGGGGATTGACGCGCAGGTCTTTGCACCCCCACGATTGGAGACACTGTTTTAATTCCTCGAATTCTGGTGACCCGGCTGGGCCAGAGTTCAGCTGCTGCAGGAGAGCTGCATCCTATATGGCTCAAGACAAACGCGAAAATCATTCCCTCCCAATGAGTGCTCAACGCCGTTCTTTCAGTGTCAGAACGATGGAAATTGAGGATCTCGCCGAGGTCTACCAGCTCGGTGCGATGAATTTCAAAGCTGACCTTTGGCCGATGCTCTACCGCAGCTGGGATGAATATGAAGTCACAACACTATTCAATACCGACGGCGACTACTGTCTCGTGGCAGAAAACGATGACTGGGTTCCCGGGTCAAAAGATCAAAGAATCGTTGGATTTGTTTTGGGGACCGTGATCTCAAAACCCGGCTCCGCATGGAGTTATGGATACGTCTTATGGCTATGCTCACATGACGACTGGGCACGGGAAGGCGTGGCCGGCAAGCTCGTCGACAAACTTGTCGAAATCATGGTCGAAGAGGATGGAATCCGAATCATCATGGCAGACACCGACCCCGACAATCACCGGGCTGTGCGATTTTTCTCCAAAAAGGGCTTTACTGACACAAAGCCACACCTTTACCTGAGCAGCAATTTGGAGCACAACCCTCATTACGCTCCTCTTCTGAAGAAATCCCGTGCTGCCGCTCAAACAGCCGAGCGCATGAAGAAGAAAAAACGCAAGGAATCTCCGGCGCGGATAAGCAGCATGGGTCTAGATGAAAAGAAGCGGCTGAAAAAAAAGAAACTGAAAAAACGCAAAAAGAAAAAGAAAAAATCAGGAAAAGTTTAAGCCATGACTCACGCTCGCATCGACTCCACCGCCCGACTGAATCCAGCTCAACAAATGGCGGTGGAGACCCTAGCGGGCCCACTGGTCGTTTACGCGGGTGCAGGAAGCGGCAAAACCCGGGTCATCTGCCACAGAATTGCTGCTCTCATCGACCGCGGCGTTCCTCCGAGCTCCATTCTTGCCGTGACTTTCACAAATAAAGCGGCGAAGGAAATGCGTGAGCGGGTTGAACACATTGTCGGCGGCCGCGCACGCAGCATGGTCGTCTCGACCTTCCACTCTGCGTGTGCCCGCTTCTTGCGTATCTTCGCACGCGAGGCAGGATACAATGAATCATTCAGTATTCTCGATGACGACGATCAAAAAGCACTCATCAAAGAAGTTTCACAATCACTCAATGTTCCAGACAAACTTCTCAGCGTTGCGACCATAAAAAATAAAATCGACCGGCTGAAAAACGCTGGGATATCTCCAGACGACTACGCCAAACAAATCCGCGAGCACGCGATCGATGCTCTTCATGCCGCGCGTGAGCGTTTGCGCAGGTATGGCGAAGACGAAAATGCAGAGCTGATTCAAAAATGCTATGCACTTTACCAGTATCGACTCAAGTCACAGAACGCCATGGACTTCAACGATCTTCTACTGGTGATGGTCAATCTGCTGCAATCCAACCAAAGCGTCCTGCAACAATTGCAAAACCGCTTCAAGTATTTTTTGGTCGATGAATTTCAGGACACTAACCCGATACAGTTTCGTCTGATCCAGATGCTCTCATCACACACCAAAAACCTCTGCATCGTGGGTGACGACGACCAGTCAATTTATTCTTGGCGTGGCGCAGAACCGTCGTTTATTCTCGATTTTCAAAAATATTATCCAGAAGCTCAAATCATTAAACTTGAGCAGAACTATCGTAGCTCAGGAAACATCGTCAAAGCCGCTACCCATCTGATTGCACACAACCTCCGCCGCGCTCCGAAAACACTTTGGACCGACGCATTAGCAGGAGACGACGTTACTTGTCGCACGGCTGTCGATCCGTACGAAGAGGCTCAGTTCATTTGCGGTGAATTGCTCAAAAAATATGAACAACGAAAGCGATTTGCAGATTTCGCGATTCTCTACAGAACCAACGCACAGAGCCGTGTCCTCGAAGATGAGTTGCGGCGTCGCATGCTGCCCTACATCATTTATGGCTCTGTCCGCTTTTATGAACGCGCCGAAATCAAAACCCTGTTGTCCTACCTGCGGCTGATTGTGAACCCCGATGACAACAGCGCATTTTCGCGTGCTATCGCGACACCACGCCGAGGCTTCGGCGACAAAGCCCTCGAAAAGCTCAGGGAAGTTGCAGTAGAGAAGAACCTATCCCTTTTGCGCGTTGCCTGCGCTCTCGCGCGCAACGAATTCACCGCCGATGTTGGGCGTGGTCTCTCCGCTCTGAAAAACTTTGAACGACTCTACACCAAGGCGCGTAGCTCACTCGACCTCACAGGCAAGCCGTCGGCAGTGTTGCGTGACCTGCTCAACGAAATTCAGTTCGAAGAGTACTTGCGGAGCGCCTACCCTGAGGACTTTGACGACCGTTGGCTGAACGTTGTCGAACTCCAAAATGCACTGGTCGAAGCAGAGAATCGTCCGGCCGATGAAACCCTCGATGAATTAGAAGCAGCCTTGAAAAAGCCCACAGACATTTTCACAGGAAGTGCTGCCGACAGCCCCGGTGCACAAATCCTGAGCCGTTTCCTTGAACAAGCCCTCTTAACGGTTGAACCCACTGTCCAAAGCGTGCAAGCCGGACAATCGGATGCCATCACCCTGATGACTATCCATTCATCCAAAGGGCTAGAATTTCCAGCCGTTTTCATCTGCGGACTCGAGGAAGGAATTCTTCCCCACAACAACAGCCTCGACAGCGAACCAGCCATCGAGGAAGAGCGCAGACTGCTCTATGTGGCAATGACGCGCGCGCGAGAGTCTCTGACACTCACAAACATTCGCCGCAACCGCTTCCGGCCTGATCTTCCCGC
>JBILKQ010000188.1:0-4619 GCA_044376655.1 Silvanigrellaceae bacterium | reverse complement strand
AAGAATACCGGCGAGATCTCGCCACGAAGGAAAGCCTCTTCGCTGAATTCATTACCGGCAGTGTCGACCATTTCCAGACCCTCAAGTGTGGATTCCAGGTCGGATTGTGGAATGAGCTGGTTGAGCTGTGCGGTGTCGGTGAGTGGAATCAACTGTGCTGGGGTTTCTAAAGTTGTGTTCCTGCCCTGAAAAAAGTGAACCAAGCGGCTTTTGCGCTCAATCACTCCTTTGAAGCGTTCACCACTGCTTATAGGCCAAGTCATGGGATAGGTCTGAATGCCAAGGACCTGTTCGATTTCGTCCATGAGGTCGAAAGGGTCACGTGCATCGCGGTCCATCTTGTTTACGAAAGTGAAGATGGGAATCTGGCGAATCTTGCAGACTTCAAAAAGCTTAATGGTTTGAGGCTCAACACCTTTAGCACCGTCGATGAGCATGATCGCTGCGTCGGCTGCCGCGAGGGTTCTGTAGGTGTCTTCCGAGAAGTCTTGGTGCCCAGGTGTATCGAGCAGGTTGCAGACGTAATTGCGGTACTCGAAATTCATCACACTCGTTGAAACCGAGATGCCGCGTTGTTTTTCTAGTTCCATCCAGTCGGATGTTGCAAATTTTTTCGACTTCTTGGCCTTCACAGAACCAGCGAGACGAATCGCACCACCAAGAAGCAGAAGTTTTTCTGTCAAAGTGGTTTTACCGGCGTCCGGATGTGAGATGATCGCAAAGGTGCGGCGGCGCCGTGATTGTTCTTCAAGTTCGCGTAATTCTGCAGGCATGGTGCTCTCCTCATTGCAACGCGAGGCCTACCACAATCCGGCGGCTTGCGGCAAGGTAAAAAAGTTCAGTAAAATTTGTGGTTTCTGTTGAAAAATGGGCTCCTAGCATGATTCAGGGTTTTGACGCCTGCTTTGGTTTCCCGACCGCACGATTCGGGTCATACTCTTTCAGGACTTCCTTCTTCATTCATTGGGGTGTTTCTTCCGGAAGCACCCACGACGCATCGGGAACAGTATGACTTTTGTGACCTCAGATGAGCTGTCTCGTCTTGGAATGCATCTTGGTGTGCTCGCGGCAACCTCTTCGCAGGAACCGCGGGAGCTTAGAGCTGTTCACATTCGCCGTGCCGAACGCGCGTTGCTGGTTCTTGAAGAGTTTGTCCGGAGCCCGATTCCCAATGAGGCCAGACAATGGCTTCAGGCTAAGGACGCGTACAAAGTTCTGTCTCAGCGGCTGGCAGCTGTCGAGTTATTGCAAAGTGACATGTCACGGCTCCAAAGTGAAATTGATGATCTTAGCAACACCCTCAGGCTTTGGAACGTTTTGCAGGACGTGGAGCGCCAAAAGTTTTTGTTGAATCACCAGCGCGCCAAACAGTTCTTGGAACAGAACCTAGCGCATGCTGAGTCGCATATTCTTCACAAATATGCTCGTTACAAGACACTCAATCGCCTTCTTCCTTATGCTGATAATGCGGAACATCTTTGCGATGCGATTTTTCACTTCCAGAACCGCGAGCGTTATGAAGAGAATATTCAGCGCATTGAGCAAAGGCGTGAGAATGCTCTTGAGCGTATGGCAAGTGTCAAGCGCGGTTTCAATCTGGCTTTGTTCCTTTGTTTTTTGGTGGTGAGTATTCCTCTGTGCGCTCCCGTTGCTTTCAGTTTGTGGAACCGCAAGCGTGAAATTGAGAACCAGTTGGCAAATATGGCTGAGTTACGGCGACGCGAGGAGCGTCGTCTGCAGATTGCAGACGAGGGTGTGATAGCAGCTGAGGAGATCAAGGATATTCTCGGCGAGGCACCTCTCGAGACTGTGCGGCGCACCTTGGAAGAATTGCGGGAGCTGCGATCTGAGTTCCAGAGGGCAGAGAAGAATCCATCTGTTACTGCAGGCCTGGTGTCGTTCGTGGATCTCTACAAACCTCGCCTTAAGGAACTTTTCGGCCCCTTGCCTGAGAACATGGCCAGTACCTTTGCTTGGTTCAAACAAGAAGTCGATCGTCTCTTGAACGTCGAGGCGGAGCGCGCAGCTTTGGTTGCACGCCTGCAGGAGTCCAAGGAAAAGCTGGCTCGGCTGATGAAGGGGCACAATGAGGTCATTCTTCGCGACAGCTTTGCCCGCGTGAGGACAATCATCGATGAAAACTTCGACATAGAGCTTGAGCTTGAATACAAGGCTGAACTTGCAAAAAATATCATCAAGCTTCCTGATCTGCTCAGGGAAATGCGGGTGCTTTTGAGTCAAATAAGCTATGGACAGATGGTGGATATGGTTGTTTGGCGAGAAATTCATCGCTGGATGTTGAACCTCGAAACCAATTTCCAGGCCATGGCTCTAGAGATGAGTCTTATGCAGACACAACATGAACAACCTCAGGATGGGCTGGAGTCCGTCGGAACCTGAATTTGGAGTGGGAATGATGAGTGCTTTAAAGAAGAAGACATTCTCGTTTGCCTTGAGTCTTGCTGCCTCGTGGCTTGCTTTCGGGGGAGTAGCTACGGCTGCAGAGACCAAGAGCGACAACAAAATCACCATCGACTTCTCCTCACGCCAGGTGCAGTTCTTTGGGATTTACTCTCCTGAATTGAGCGGAAAGAGAGCAGGACTTGATGCTGAAATCGCGGCGCGCCGCAATGGTATTATGAATCTTAATGCGCGCCTCAAGAGTTCATGTGGCAACACCGAGGCATCGGCGTCATCTGGCCCTGATTGGCAAGGTAGCGTTAAGTCACAAGGCAGTGAGATCTATTCGAATGGGGTTCTCAAAATCTCTCTTGTTGCTCCAATGCGCGAGGTGTTTAAAGACGTGGCCCGCAAGCCTTCCACGTTGAAGACTAAAGAAGGCAAGCCAATTGCGCTGCGCTTTCCTAAGCTGACTTTGGCAAACTTCAAGTGCGGGCTATTGAATGTCAATGTTGCTGGTAAGACCGTCGCACTGAATCCGCTTTCGAGCTCTTCTGAATCTGGGGCAAAGGTTGTGAATCTTGAGTTCGACGGCAATGCGCTGCGGCCTGCATCTGCGGCTGAGGTTGCTTTAATTGAAACATCAAATTTATTCGCTGCATCTGATTCGAATTCTAACGCGACCGAGATGCAAGACGCACCCACAAACAGCGCTCCGGCAACTGCAAACTGAGTTGGTGCTTTGATGTCTGCTGCAGCTGCCACTCTCGTTCCTCTGGCCATGTTCCTCATCAATGAATCGACGCGTGACGTCTTTGTGATGCCAGGCGAGGCTGCGGCCCGTATAGAGGGAGCTAAGCCTTGCGCTTCGATTCGAATCAATGTTGTGGCCACAGAATTCACACCTGCAACACTCGATCAGATGTGTGTTTTGCTCGCACAGGGAATGTTGTCGCGCATCAATGGTGTGGTAAAAACCACATGGTCTTCGGAGCATGCGGTCAAAATCGGTGGCATGATTCAAGGCCTGACTGCATTTGGGCATCTGCGCAATGAGTCGCAGGTTTGGCCGCCCGAAGTTCCATTCAGCATTGTCGGCTTGAATCAGCCACAGGGCGTATCCGTGGTTTTTGGCGTCAAAGTCGCTGAGAAGCGCCCAGTTCAGCTGGAACGAGTCGATGCTTGGTCGCAGGTCGAGGGTCGTTTTTTGCGTTCCTACTGGAGCCGCTCCATACATGACCCGGCTTACTACGCACCTATCAGCAAAGTGCTTCAGCGCATAGGTTCTAGTTTCCAGCGCGCCTGGCGCGGGCCGACAGCTCCAGCTGCAAAGCAGGATTTCCTCAGAATACTTGTAGACAAACGCATTTCAGAAAGAGAATTGGCTGCGCTTGAATCTGTGGTAAAGACCTTCAACAAAGGTGCTGCAGAGACTCAATTGATCCCAATTGATGTCCGGAAAGATGGTATTGTTTATCAAACCAGAGTTCCAAAGCCTAAAGCGCAAGAAGTGACTGCCCGGTTTGGCAAAGACCTTCCTGCTTTGCGTGCTCAAGCTTTGGGAGAAGGGCCGGTTGATATCAGTCTGACGGTTGCAGCTCCGAAGTGAAGGAGCGAGCCATTTCATGCAAACGGACTCAAAGCAGTTAACAACTCTGAATACAATTCTCGAAGTTATTTTCGATGCAGTTGTTGAGCTTGAGCTCAGCAACAATCTCAAGGCTCTGGAACCACTCGTGTGTTTCGAGTTGCTCTCCGGGAGTGCGCCTGATTTTTCAGAATCTGCTTTTGAGTCTGTCCCACCTGTACCCGACCATGAGACCGAATCACTCTTGCTATTGAACCACTACAACACGACAAAAAAAATGTTGGCATTGAGGGCTTTGCCTTTTCTTCCCGATGAAACTCGCGCTGAGCTCAGCAAGCTTCAAGTCGAAAACAAGCGCAGCTGGGAGCATCTGAAGGAGCGCTGCAAAAATCTCTCTTCGAGACATGCAGGGTTCCTTGATTCGACTCTTATCGACAGGCTCGATGTCACTCTCGTAACCTTTGTTGAGTGGCTGGGGGATGTCGATTTTTTCCACGCCTTACCCCAGCAAAGAAGAAATTACCTGTCTGAATTTCCATTCTTTAGGTGGCAAGGAGACAAGCTTTGACCCAGGAATATAAACAGCTCTGGCGTTTTTATGTCGATACAAAGGAAGCCACCTCTCTCATTG
>JBILKQ010000187.1:0-4627 GCA_044376655.1 Silvanigrellaceae bacterium | reverse complement strand
GAGTCTTAATTCTTGCCACAGCAGCCCCGCTCTGAACCAACAATGATTCGTCGTTTTCGAGCTCCTGAAGCGCGGTCGTGATGCGATCAAAATCGGCCGGACTGCGAGCTGCCTTTCCTCGCCCGCCGTACACAACCAAATCCTCAGGACGTTCTGCCACTTCGGCATCGAGGTTGTTGAGAAGCATGCGCAAGGCGGCTTCTTGAAGCCAGCCTTTGGTGTGCAGCTTCGGGCCAGTAGGTGCAGGGGCTCCGGGTTTGAAGGTCTTTGTGATTGAAGCCATGTGCGGAATCCTTCTTGCTTGCGGCTGCGGTGGCTTTGTGCCACAACCCACCGATTCTGTGTTCGGACAAAATGACAAAAAACTTGGAGTTTTGCAGTGAACCCTAACCCGCAAAACGGGAAATGGTCTGGCCCCGACGATAACTCGCGAACTTTGCGAACAGATTATTTTATTCCTGCAGACCTGCAAGAGGACTTCGGCAAAGCCAAAGAAGTTCTTTCCGCCACCCTCACTGAAGAACGTCTTCTTAGATTTGCGTCGGTGGCGAGCACCCGAACCCGCGCGGTCATGCCAGTCTTTGAAAGCACTCACCATTGCCACAACATCAGCGCTGTTTTGAGAACCGCTGATGCCTTCGGATTTCAGGATGTTAGTTTTGTTTATAACCAGCCTGATATGAAATTCAGGCTCAGCGATAGCGTTGAAAGAGGTTCAAGCACGTGGCTGTCGGCACGGCGGACAACCTCCATTGCCAAATGCGCCGCCGCATTGAAGCAATCTGGTTACATGATTTTCCTTGTGTCGTTGCCGTCATTTGCTCGGACGTCAGTGTACTACAAAGGTGAACTTCCCAGCTTTGCAGCGCAGGAGATCGGCAATCAACAATTCATTGATCTCGTCGGCCACAACCGCATTGCACTCGTCTCGGGTAATGAAAAGTTTGGACTTTCCGAGAATTGGGCCGAGTTCGCAGATGGCTATCTGCACGTCGATATGAGCGGCTTTGTTGAATCCCTGAACGTTTCGGTCTGTGCCGGGATTTTGCTTCATGCACTGCGCACTCAATGGCTGCCCAAAACCGTCTCCCACACTCTCTCCTCGCAGCAGCAGTCCCTCCTGGTAGAGCACTGGATCACACGCTCATGCCAGAATGCACGCGCTATTGTCGAACGCGAGAATGCGCTGCTGCTGCCTTGGCTTGACTTTGTTCGAGGTGGAAAGTTCTATTCACCTTTCCCGCTCTGATGTGCTTGATTATTTTTTGCGTGGATAAAAAAACGAAACTCCGGACGAAATCGAACATTTGGTCTGGAGCGTCTGGCATCCGTCGGAGCAAAGACGAGTTTCCGATGGATATGCAGCGTTTCGGCTCGTAACGATTTCGATGTGGCCATGGGTTGCGTTAAATCCGCAGACACTTCTGTTCCACACCACTATTGTGCCCACAGGAAGGCAAGACCAGCTCTGCGGACGCAATCGAACAAATCTGTCGGCGACAGAACTTTTCTCCACCTGAACGAAATCAGCAGCAGACTCAACGGGAACACCTGCCGCTCTCCAGGCTCCTGGTCCTTTTGGCATGAGCCCCACATTTTCTATCGCCAGACCTGCATATTCGTAGCAACGCCCGGTAAATCGGCCAATGTTGATTCGGTTGATCTCCTGGACGAGTTGCTTGCCGCGCTCGTAGTCGAGATCGGAAGGGAAACCGCAAGGGTCGGTTGTGCTGCCGCCCGACGAGGGAGCCTGCTGCCAATGCTCAGCGAACAGATAGCCGCGCTCCAAAGCACAACCTGGGATTTTCATCTGCAATTCAACATTCCAATGTTTGTCCACGGGAGCTCCCGGGGGTGTCTTCAACACCACCTGAGTCCCTTCAAGAATCTCACACTTCTCTGTTGCTCCGAGTTTCGCTGAATCAACCATGCGTGATTTCAGGAAAGTCTTTTGCATCGCGGAGTAAACTTGATCGGGAGAGAACTGTCCGAATGGATTTGATGGCGGCACAGGTGCTGCAGGCTTTTCAGGTTTGGTGGCCCTACGCACAGCAGGACTGGGAGGATTCTGACATGCAGCGGCAAAGACCAATAGACCGAGCCACTTGCCCAGTTTCATCGGAAATTGCAGATTCATTGTTCGCAGCATGGTTTGCCTCACGGTCGTTCGAGGCTGTTTCGGCATCCTCACTTATACGGCGCCGGCAAACCTTGCCGATCATCAACCCAATGGCGAAAGACAAGCATGTTTCAACAACACCTGCGCTACTTGAAAATGGAATCGGAGCTCCTGAAAGGTTATCCGCTGGTGAGTTCTACCGAACGACTGCTGCCGGTCCTTCTCCCTCCGCAGTATTCGCCCACGAAACGCTACCCGACCATATGGATGCTCGATGGCTACCTCGGCACGGGGCGAAGCCTGATGTCGGAAAGTGGGTTCTTGGGAGAGTCTTTAGGAGCGCAGCTGCACCGCATTCAGACGGCAGATATTCTCCCAGAGTGCATCTTTGTTTTTCCTGATCCAACCACACGGTTCGGAGGGAGCCAGTTTATCGACTCTGCAGTCTGTGGGCCGTTCATGCGCCATCTCGTTGAAGAGCTGATTCCATTTGTCGATACACATCTTCCGACCCTTGCGCATGCCGACGCACGTGTGATCTGCGGCCACTCGAGTGGTGGATATGGTGCTTTGCTGACCTCAATGCTCAAGCCAGGACATTTTTCTTACTGTATCGCATCAGCTGCAGACAGCGCCTTTGATGTCAGCATGAGCCAGTCTTTCCCGATGGCTGCCATGAAATTCAAAAAATACGGAGGTCCAGAGGCATTCCTGAAGTATTTTTTCACGCAAGCACGTCCGGAAAAATGCTCGAAAGAAGACTTCCATGCACTCATGACGCTTGCAATGGGTACCTGTTACAGCCCGAACCCACAGCGCAAGGGAGTTTGGTGCGACCTTCCCTTTAGTGTTGAAAGCTGCGAACTCATTCCCGATGTCTGGCACAAATGGCTTGCTTTAGATCCGAGCCGCATGGTGCAAGATCACGCTGCAGCGCTAAAGAAACTCCGATGGCTGCATCTCGACTGCGGTTCGGAAGACGAATTTGGTGCGCAATTTGGTCACCGCAGAATAGCTCAGGCTCTGAACAACCTGGGGATAGAACACCACATCACCGAATTTCCCGGCGGCCACAGTGGAACATCTGTGCGCTGGGAATTCCGCTTCACAGAGCTCGCACCCTTCCTGCGGAGTTTTTCTGGGCGCTGATCCGCTCAGGTTGCAATTTTCCCCACCCTAAGTAACCGGCAATAAAACCGAGTACGCCTCCAAGGAAATGAACTCGGTCGGCGATATTTGCATCAAGACTCAATGGAAAAAACAGAATCAGGATAAAGCCCAGAGCGCGCAGCACGCGTTTTCCAACGGAAAAGCGGTAGTCATTTTTAATATAGAGCGCACTCCACATGCCCGCCATCGCAAAAACAGACCCTGAAATTCCAACCAGAAGAACTTGTGGTGGGTAGGTGAGTATTGCAATAAAATTGGCAACAGCTCCGAGCAGCAGGGGCACCACGGGAAATGCCATAGCGCCGAAATATCCCCACAACAACCAACCGACACCAACAAAAGGCAAGAGATTGTTGAGGAGGTGTTTTGCGTCTGCATGCTGGAAAAGCGCAGAGAATATGCGCCAATATTCGCTCTGACCAAAAACCAAGCTCTGACTTACGGCGAGATTGGGAATCCAGCCTTCCCAAACCGAAAACGACAGAAGCGCGACAGAGAAAGCAAAAATTAAAATCGGCGAAACACTTTTAAAGGGGAGTGATCGAAAAAAAACCTTCTCACGGGCATCAGAAACAACGTTTTGCGCAGGTCCTGGCTCCCAACGTTCTTCCACGGTGTATGAAAACAGCGCCTGATAGGTTCGGCCGTTGAGAACAAGCCCGTAGCGCTCAGAGCCAAACTCCTGTTCAGGAGACGGCGCGTCCATCATCTACTCCGTTGAAGCGCAGTGCAAAATCTTCACGATTGGTGGCGTTGCGCAGGGCCTCATCGTAATCAATGACTCCAGCACGAACGAGTTGAATCAAATGTTGATCGAAACTTTGCATACCGCTGTGACCACCTTGAGCAATGAAGTCGCGCACCAGAGAAGGATGCCCTCCCTTGGCGAGCTTTTCACGGATCGTTGCAGTGTTGATCATGATTTCCTGCGCGGCAACACGCCCAGGGCGATCTTTGCGTTTGACAAGTCTTTGGCTCACCACACCGCGTAAACAATCAGAAAGCTGCGCCCGAACGATGCCCTCCTTTTCTTTCCCTACCATGCCCAGGATGCGGAAAATCGTGTCGGCAGCGTCGTTGGTATGAAGTGTACTGAGAACAAGGTGTCCTGTTTCAGCTGCCTGCAACGCAACTTCGATGGTCTCGGTGTCACGTAACTCGCCTACAAGAATCACATCCGGTGCCTGGCGCAACGCACTCTTCAAGGCTTCTGCATAAGAGAGGGTGTCCAAACCCAGCTCACGCTGGTTGAACATCGAGCGCTTGTCGGAATGCACAAATTCAATCGGGTCTTCGACTGTGATGATGTGAGAAGTGCGGGTGCTGTTGATATAGTCG
>JBILKQ010000186.1:0-4678 GCA_044376655.1 Silvanigrellaceae bacterium | reverse complement strand
GAGCGTCGAGGACGGGAGCCGTGAGTGCGGAATTGAAGGCTTTCGCCAGTGTCTCTTTCTCAGCTCCTTCGAGAGGCAACACTTCGGCCGTTGCACTCATAAAGTCCACGTGTTCAGCGTTTTTTTCGGCTTTTGTGCGACGCAGGTCGTCGAAGTCCACAACTTGACCTGTTTTGATGTTCACACGCAAGACAACACCATAAACGTCAGTTGGGTTGTGTTTGCCTGTGTCGTTTGGGGCAAGTGCGCTCAGCATTTTTGAACGCAGGGCACCGGCAAATTCGGTGAGTTTGACCACGAGCTGAGCTGATTCCAATACTTCGTCGACGTCGATTTTTGATGTGAGTTTTCGCGGCAGGATAAGTGCTGCTTTGGCTTGATAGAGTTTTGACTTCCAGGTGATCCGAAAGGTGTCATCTTTGCCAATGTTCAAAGGCAATACCAAGGGATTCATTCTGTGCGGATCCTTTCTTTCGGAATTTGTGCTGCCTTTTTCGGGCGGCTCATGACACGTGCCTGCAGGGTTCGGTCGTCAGCCAGTGGCATCATCACACCAAAGACAATCGCAATGCCTGCCCCCAGCCACTGCAATGGAGTCAGGAACTCACCAAATGCCACAAAACCAAGAAGAGCTGCAAACACTGGGCCAGAGTATTGTCCGAGGGCAACGAAACCTGCCTCTCCCGACTGGAACGACCAGGTCATCAAGTACTGGGCTGCAATTGCGGGCAGACTCGACAAACAAAGTAATGCGAGCACGGATGGGTCTTGTGGAATCCGCAGCGGTCGTACAAACAAAGCCACCAACAATGCGAGCAGAACACCTGAGGCTGACAGGCTCAAAATGATGGTGTTGCTCGGAACCTTCTTCATCTTTCGTACGCTGAAATACGCAAGTGCTGAGAGGACTCCAGAGCTGAATGAAATCAGGTAGTCGAAGGCACTGGCGGAGTTGACATTCAACGAAGGCAACACTCCTGTTCCCAAAACCAAAGCCACGCCACCGAGCCCAACCAAAGCAAACAAAATCCGCGAAAACGTGAGGCGCTCACCCAAGAAAACATGGGCAAGAAGCCCAATCAGAAAAACGCTCGAATTTGCAAATAGAGACGAAAGTGCGAGCGGAATAGTGAGTGTTCCATGGAAAAAACAGGCCATACTGATAGCGCCCACAATTCCTCGAGTGAGAAGCCAACGGACGTCCTCTCCAGAGAGGGGAGGATGTTGTTGTCCACGTGCTTTGCGGTGCAGGAGGATAAATACACAGATGAGAGTCATCGGTAGACTGCGAAAAAGGACGCTTTCCCACGTTCCAAACAGCTCTGCGTTTTGCGTGAGGTCGGTCGGGTGAAGCTGAATTTGGAGTTTTTGTGCAGATTTGATGAGGAGAATCATCAGCGAAAAACAAAAGTGCGCACCCACCATAAGAAGGAGTGCGCGGACGGGACGGTCCGGATTTTCAACCGGGCTGGAACATGCTGTGCTCATGGACGGAGTCTGATGGAGGCCTCTCAGGCTGTCAAACCAAGGGAGTCCTTCTTCGCTGCGAGAGGAGTTTTCGTGGCCGCTACGGCGCAATCAGGAAGCGGACAATATTCGTCTGCAAAATCGTCGTCGCTCATACGCGCGAGAAAGGCAGCGTCAATGAGACTCAGAAAGACCGGGATGAGAGTCCAGAAGAATGCCAAATAGGCAAGGCCGGAGAGCGTTTGACCGGTGTAGAAACGATGGCCACCGAGCCAGCCTAAAGTGAGGGCCAGCTTAAGTGCCTTTTCACGGTTTCGTTCGGCGCTTTGAGTTGCGTTCATGGTCTCATTCTCCCCTTTGTGACATGTATCGGGCATTTTTGTGACAACTGCAAGGACCAGGGGTGTAAATGTGACGAGAATGTGACAACTGTATAACATTATAAAATTGTTTAACTAATTATTGTTGCGAAACCCGACCTGCCGGTTCTGCGGAAGCCTTGTGCGTGGGAGAGCCACAATTTGGTGCCGAATTGTCAAATACGCCAGTTATTGAAAGGAGTGAATCTGGCTGCGGGTGCTTTTGCCGTGGACGTTTCTGCCTCCGAGGTTGGCCAGCGAGAAGTTGCGTGTCAAGCGCAACATTCCAAGAGCAACACGAGTGCTCGCGCCGTCGAGAGAGGGCAACCAGGGAGATTCGAATCCAAGAGGTCAGTTATGAGTTTTTGATGAGTTCCTGCTCAAGGGCATTGGTGATGACCTACGTGGCAGAAGCCGACCTTGGTCCACGACTTACAGTCCCGGTTGTTCTGGGCGGGTTGTTGCGCCCGAACGCGATGCCACTTGAGCCTGGTTTTTCTTGCGCAAATGTTCTGGGACGTCAGAGAGGTCGACCGCCACAAGACGCGAAACCCCAGGCTCGGCCATCGAGATTCCGTAAATAGTGTCCAGGATTTCCATGGTGCGGCGGTTGTGCGTAATGACCACAAACTGGAATTCCCCTGAGAGGGCTTCCAGAACCGAATTGAAGCGGCCAACGTTAGCCTCATCGAGAGGTGCATCGACTTCGTCAAGGTAACAGAACGGCGCAGGCGTGGTTTTCAGCAATGAAAAGATCAGTGAGATAGCCGTCAGCGCCTTCTCACCACCACTGAACAGGCTCATGTTCTGCATGCGTTTGCCGGGCAGCTGAACCATAATTTCAACGCCCGTGGTGAGCATGTCTTCGGGCTTCAAAAGCTGCAGCTTTGCATTACCTCCAGGGAAGAGCACCGGGAAGATTTTAACGAACTCGGTGTTCACCTGTTCATAGATCGCTGCAAAGCGTGTCTTTGTGGTTTCTTCGATTTCAGCAATGGCTTTATAGAGCTCTTGCACCGAACTCTCGATGTCGGCTTTCTGCTGAACCAAAAGCTGTCTGCGACCCTCAGCCTCGCGGTATTCGTCCACCGCACGTTCATTTACTGCGCCCAGTTCGGCAAGCTCGTTGTTGATCTGGCGCATGCGCTTTTCAAATTCAGACACAAGCTGGGGGTTGTCTTCGGCTTCCTCAGGGAAGTCGGTGGGCATCAGGTTGAAGCGCTCTTGAGCTTCCTTCAATGATGTTTCGAGCACCATTTCAAATCGTCCGAGCTCAACCTGACGTTCAGATACAAATTTCTGCCGCGCACTTTCGTGGTCGCGCTGTGTTTTGAGACGCGACTCGAGAACCCGCAAACGCTCCGCGAGTTCTGCTTCGGTGGACTGTGCCTGTTCGAGATCTCCCTCGAGACGTTTGGTTTCTTGCTCGAGGTGGATGATTTCGCGTTCGGAGCCTGCGAGTTCTTCACTCGCCTGAGCAATCTGAGCGTCGATCTCACCCAGTTGCGCAAGACCACGATCAACCTTCTCACGCAGACGCTGCAGGTGATGTTTCGACTCTTCGTAGTTACGCCGGAAGTTGGACTGGCGCTCCATGATGGTTGCGCGCTGGGTGCGGCGCCGATTGATTTCGTTGAAAATTTCGTCACGCCGCTCTTTTTTGTCGCTCAGATCGCTTTCGTAGTCCTGAAGATCACGCAGGAATTGTGTGCGCTCTCCTTCAAGGCGGTCGATCTCGGATTGGTTGCGTGCATACTGCTGGCGGCTCTCTTCGATTTCGCCTTGGGTTTCAGAACGGTTGTTCTCGACGCGAGTGATGTTCTCGTCGAGATGGCGCAGCTGTATGTCAAAGGTTTCTAGTTGCGAGGTGAGCCGGAGAGCCTCAACTTTCTCACGAGAGAGTTGAGTGTCGATTTCAGTTATACGCCCCAGAAGTTTTTTGCGGCGGTCATCTTTTTCGAAAAGTCCACCTTCAAGAGCAGCAAGTGCAGCCTGCGCTGATTCTCGTTCGGCTTCAAGCTCTGCGAGCTCGCGCTTGCGTTGCAGCAAGCCTTGGCCAGCACCATCAGAGGCTTCGCCGAACCCGATTTCACGCGTTCCCGAAACGAGCGTACCGCGGTCGGTGAGGAACATGAACTGGCCACGCAGCTCTGCAGGAACTTGCCGATAGGCTTTGAACAGAAGCCATTCATCGCGCGCCACGAAGGTGCGCTCAAACAGTGTGCGCAGCGCTGGAACTTCGCATCGCGAGAGGCGATCGCCGACGCAGCGGATGCCTTGGTGGGCAAGAATTTTGTTCTTGGCATCAATTTCTGTCGGTGAAAGCGGAGCGAGGGTCTCTGTGAGGAGGAGACCAACCCGGCTTCCACCGGCTTCTTCTACTTTGTCGAGGACATCGATAAGCACATCGCCACTCGCGACCAGTGCGGCTTCGAGGAGGTCGGGCAGGGCGCGTTCAAGGGCTTCTTCGTCGTCGCGGTGTACCGAGACTTTTTCAAAAACAAAGCCCTGAACGAGATGCGAGAGTTTTTCGCGGAGAAGCTTGGCACCGTCGGACAAGCCGTCGGAGCCGCCCACCATTTTTTGCAAACCGCTCGCCCGGGTTGCAACCTCGAGCAGGCGTTCCTTGGCGGCATCTCGCTGTGCCTTGGCGTTTTCCACACCCTCGTTGATGATTGTCAGTTCAGCATCAAGCGCCGCACGTTCGCTGGCAACCGATTCGAGTCCGCTTGAGAGCGCGCTCAGTTGAACTTCAATTGAACGACGGTCGGCCGCAAGCTGGCCACGTTGGTTGGCAAATTCCCGCAGCTGTTCTTCGGCGCGAGACAGGGCCTGGTTGGCCTTTTCAATGG
>JBILKQ010000185.1:0-4738 GCA_044376655.1 Silvanigrellaceae bacterium | reverse complement strand
AGCCGCTGAAAATAAAGATGGAACTGCAAAAGAGGATGAAAAATCTGACGTAAAAATGTTTCAATCTGATGAAACATTTGGCGAAACATATGCTCTTCCCAAGATGGATCTCAATCTCGGAAACCCTCTCGAGAATCGTTACCTGCGTATTGGCGTTTCAATTGAATATACCGGCGGCAAGGAACAGCAAGAAGAACTGAAAAAACGCGAGCCACAAATCCGCGACCTTATCATCAGCTCTGTCAGCACACGTACACGCCTCGATCTCCTGACCGACAAAGGCAAGGAAAAACTCAGGCGTGAACTGATCAGCAAAATGAACGAGACCTTCTCGCGACCTGTAAAAACCATCTATTTCACAGACTTTCTGGTGGAGTGATTCATGGAACAACAGGTTCTGAGCCAAAGCGAAGTCGATGCTCTCCTAAACGCCGTTTCGGATGGCCGAATTGACTCGCATGAAACAGAAGAAAAGCGCGATGAATCTTCGTTCGTTCGATACGACCTGACAAACCAGGATCGTATCATCCGCGGCCGCATGCCGACTCTCGACATTATTCACGACCGCTTCATTCGCCTTTTCCGCGTCTCTCTGTCAGCAGCGCTCCGAAAGGTCGCCAACATTGGCGTCAATAGTAGCGGCCCCATCAAGTTTGGCGAATTCATGAACAGCCTCCCGCTGCCCTCATGTCTCAACATCCTGAGAGTGGATCCGTTGCGTGGTTCTGCAGTGATGGTCATTGAAGCCAAACTACTTTACGGTCTTGTTGACAGTCTTTTTGGTGGCGGTGAAGTGCCCTACACAAAGATTGAAGGTAAAGACTTTACGCAGATCGAAATCAAGATTGCGCGCAGAATAGTCATGGCCGCAATCGATGACCTAGAAAAAGCTTGGGCTCCTGTTTTTCCGCTGCGTATTCACTACTCACGAACCGAAATTAACCCACAGTTTGTTGCGGTCGTTCCACCCTCAGATGTGGTTATCTCAACAACATTTGATGTCGAATTGGAAAAGATGAGCGGTTCCATCAAGCTCGTCATCCCGTACTCAACGCTAGAACCCATCAAGTCGAAACTCAGCGTAGGTTTCCAAAACGAGCAACTCGAGGTCGATCACATCTGGATCAACCGTATCAAAAATCAACTTCTTGGAACACAAGTCAACGTCTCCTGCACGCTTGGTTCAGCATGGATCAACCTGCGAGACATGATGGAGCTCAGCGAGGGTGACATCATCATTCTCGACCACGAGGCCAACAAACCTCTCAATATCATGGTCGAGGGCGTGCACAAATTCAGAGGCGTTCCGGGAATCGTTCGTGGCAATAGAGCAATAAAAATTACTGAAAGCGTGGGAGACGTATGATGGCAGACAACAATCAGGGTTTCAGCCCAGAAGACTTCGGACTCGACAGCAAAGCTCTGAGTGAAGGGCCAGCTCAAGAAGTAAATCCGATGGCAAAATTTCATGATGACAGTCCGATGAACAAGATCGATCTGTCGCGCATGAAGATGGTTCTTGATGTGCCTCTCAAGGTCACCGTTGAGCTCGGAAGAACCAAGCTGCTGGTTAACGATCTTTTGCAGCTTGGTCAGGGATCGGTCATTGAACTCGACAAAATGGCAGGCGAACCCATGGAAATATACGTGAATGACAAACTTGTAGCCATGGGTGAAGTGGTCGTGGTCAACGAAAAATTCGGCGTCCGACTCACCGACGTGATGAGCGGATTGGGTATCGAAGACGTTCCACCTTCAGAGGCTGTCTAAAATACTGAACCATAAGGATGTGTTTATGAACTCCCTGCTTCATCGAAACAAACTCAAGAAATCTGCGATAGCTTGCCTCACAGCCGCTGCTGTTTTTCCTGCCTTTGCGCAGAGCGCTCCGATCACGGCAAGCAGCAGCGATGCTCTCCGAGGTAACAGTCCAGCCAATGAAGCAGCTCCAGGAGCAACCGCCACAACCTCACAGCAACAGGGTGGCACTGCCATCCAAGTTCCACCTATTCCATCCGCGGAAACAGGAAGTTCCGCAGTGGCCACAGGCGCTGCTAGCGCTCCAGTGCAAGGCAACAGTGCCGCTCAGAACATGGACACTCAGAAGAACACAATCAACCAAACCACACCCAACAATTCTGTTACGGGCGCCACAGGGACCGACGCGGGCTCATCCGGGACTTCCCAAAACGCTCCCGCAACTTCGGCAGCTGACACGGCCCAACAAACAACAAATGTGACTGGCGGCATTGAAAAAGTGCAGAATGCCACACCACTGCAGGGCACCGACAATACCTTGCTCATTCCGAATGGAGCTGCCCTGCAAACACAAATGCTTCCGCTCGGCGGAAGTGAGAGCTCACCTTGGACATCCTATGCCGCTGGAGCCTTCCTTATCCTCGGCCTCGCTGCTGTGGGAGTCATGGTTGTCCGCCTGCGCCAGGGAAAAGCCTTTGGACTAAACCGCAGCGAAAAGCAGATGCAACTCATCAGCACGCTTGCACTGTCGCCCAAGCGCCAAATCCTGCTCATTCGCATCCGTGACAAAGAAGTTGCAGTTGCTGCAACAGAGCACGGCATGACAGTGCTGACCGAAATGCCAGCGCAAACAAAGAGCCTAAGCCAGGGCATGGATGATTCGGGTGGTGAAGAACCCCGACGCAGAAAGGTTCAACAACGCGTCGTCCAGGATGAGCCCGTGAAACTGGTTGCAGCTGGTGCAGATTCCTTGGGCGAAGAAACCGCGGTAGCCCGCTCGGAAATGTTGATGGGCGCACTGAAAAACCTGCGTGAAAAGAACCTCCGAGGCCGCCCGACGAACGCTCCCCAAGAGGTTGCAACAAGCACAAGAACCGTTGCCAGTGAATCAGCAGCAGCCGAGAAGAGAATCCTCGATAATCTTGGTGAAAGCAAAGGTAAAGGTGAGCCGACGCTCAAGCAAACCAGAGCCGCGTTTCCAAAATACCTTGCAAATGCGTTTGAACAGGAAAGCAAGCGCAACATCCCGCAGAGCTCGACTGGCACAAACCAAAGCGTCGGCTCTGACGATGCGAGCAATGTGACCAACATGATTCGTGAACGGCTGAAAGATTTGCGTCCTCTCGCATAATTTAAACGCGCGGAATCAAAGCAACAGATAAAAATGTAACCCACTGGGGCAAGTCAAAATGAACATGGCGCTGAAAAACCGCTCTTTAGCTTTCAGGATGCTCGTCACCCTGATCTTGACCCTTGGGCTGGCGCAGGCATTTCTGGTTCCATCGCTGGCAATGGCACAGGGCCAAAACCCCGCCCAGACAGCTACCGTTCCGCAAATCGCGCCCGTATCTGCACCCGGCTTGAATCCATCCAAAACTACCCTCAAACCAAACACAATTCCTCTCTTTTCTTTGAGCATTGGCGACTCGGAGAATTCCGACGATTTGGTCCCAGCACTTAGAGTAGTAGGAATTCTAACCATCCTCACGCTCGCACCGGCAATCTTGCTTCTCACCAGTGCCTTCACCCGAATTTTAATCGTCCTTTCGTTTGTTCGACAGGCACTCGGATCACCCACCATGCCCCCGAACCAGGTGCTCATCGGCCTGTCACTTTTTCTCACTTACTTCGTGATGGCACCCACCACGACCAAAATCTACGACACAGCCATTGCACCCTATATGGCCAAAACCATCACGGCTGATGTGGCTTTTGAAAAAGCACAGACACCCGTTCGCGACTTCATGATGGCACAGGTGCGTAAAGAAGACATCAAGCTCTTCCTCAGTCTTTCGCAAGGACCGCAGCCGCAGAAGCCAGAAGACATCTCTATGCGTGTGTTGATTCCCTCGTTCATCATCAGTGAACTCAAGAGCGCATTCCAAATTGGATTCTTGGTTTACCTGCCCTTCATCATCATCGACATGATCGTCAGCGGTGTTTTGATGGCAATGGGTATGATGATGCTCCCTCCCACAGTTGTCAGCTTGCCCCTGAAGATCATTCTTTTCGTCGTTGTTGACGGCTGGAACCTTCTCGCAGGCTCACTCATTAGGAGTTTTTCATGAACAGCCAGCAGGTCATCGATATCTTCATGGGGCTTATCTACGCCACCGCAGAATTGAGTCTGCCTTTGCTCGTGACCGCACTCGTGGTGGGTCTAATCATCAGCATTTTCCAAGCAGCGACCCAAATCAACGAGGCAACACTGTCATTCTTGCCAAAAATCGCAGCCATGATCGCAGTTTTTGCAATCATGAGCCCCTGGATGGTGCGTAGAATGACAACCTACACCCAAGACATTTTCAAAAAAATTCCGGAGATCACAAAACAAAAATGAATTTTGAGTCGCTCTTCCAACTTGACCCACAAGTCTGGCCTTTCGCAGTGATGATGTTCCTGCGAATCGTGAGCGTTCTTTTTTTCATGCCTATTTTTGGAGATACCACTGTTCCCTCCCGAATTCGTTTGCTATTGGCACTCACAATCAGCATCTGCATTTGGCCAGTGGTCGAGGGAAATATTCGGGCTGTTCCGGGTTTCATACAGTGGAGTCCTTTGACACTCGGACTCGCAACCTTAAGAGAGGTTTTCTTCGGGTTTGCAGTTGGATTCGCTGCAAAAACACTAATATTTGCTGCATCGATCGCCTCACACATTGTGGGTGTAAACATGGGTTTCCAAACGGCAACCTTATTTACACCTCAAACACAAACACAAGAGTCGGCATACTCATCGCTTAAGATTTGGCTTGTTACGA
>JBILKQ010000008.1:0-39755 GCA_044376655.1 Silvanigrellaceae bacterium | reverse complement strand
CCCATCCCAAGCGGGTACCAATTCCCACAAGCAATCCAGCGATAATCAAAACAACCGGGTTACTAGTAACCATTGAGGCTTCTTTGAAAATGTTTGTGTATTGCGCAAGCACAACACCACCGAGGAGCATGCCCAAGATAAAAAATCCACGCCAAGCAAATTCACCAGCCTGAGCTGCACGTGCCTTGGGCGTAAACAACATGTTGACAAAGGTTGCAGCAATACCGCTGATTCCCATAATGCGACCATTAAAAAGCATCAGCAATGCAGCAGCCAATCCAATGATTAAGCCGCCATAAAGTGCCATCATCATTTGAGCAGAGTCTCCTTCAAAAGAATGAACGTTCCCATAATTAAGACAAACCAACCAAAGGCGGGTTTCAATTTTTCATTCGAAACTTTGGTTACCAGCTTTGTGCCAAAATACATTCCCACAAGTGAAGCGAGAGTCACTGTTGTCAGAACATTCACGTTGATGTTTGTACCCGCAGAAAGATCACCAGCAAAACCAATCAACGACTTCGATGCAATTACAACAAGAGATGTTCCCACAGCGCGTTTCATATCGAGGCCCACGAGAATCACAAGCGCAGGAACAATTAAAAAGCCACCACCTGCACCAACGAAACCAGTCACGCCTCCAACGACAGCTCCCTCGAGAACAATAAGCAGAATACGTGAGAGGTTCAAATGAGCATCGGCAGCAGGCTTTGGTTTTGAGGGCCTGAGCATGGCAAATGCTGCAAGCAACATCACGATACTGAATATCACGAGAATGAGAGTGTCTTTGCTCAATGTAAAATTCAAAAAAGACATTTCCGCTGGGATAGCCGGCAGCGCGAAACGCCGCGTTGCATAAACAGCAAAGAAACTCGGAATAGAGAAAATAAAGCCCTCACGCCAGGCAATTTCTTTACGGCGCGCATAGGCTACGGAGCCCGCTGCAGCGGTCACACCCACGATAAACAGGGAAAGTGCGGTAGACTCACTCGCATTCAAACTAAAGACATAATGAAGAATAGGAACTGTGAGAATACTTCCCCCGCCTCCGAGGAGGCCGAGGGAAATCCCAATGAGCAGGCTCAAAAAGAGCCCGATCACAAATATGGGGGTAATCATGCCTGAGCTCCGGAACTACGTGCCTCAGCAGGCGAACGACCGTTCAGAAGATTGGCTGGCACAGACTCTTTGATCTTGCGTGGGGGCGGGAGTTTCCAACTATCGAGCTCGGCAATGAATTCTGCTTCGCTCATCGTGAGAAGCTTGTTGCTCACGAGCTGCTCGCCAATGGAAGACACCCAGCGCTTGTTGTAGTCGTGGCCAGGGTAAACAAGCGTTTCAGCAGGCAAGGCGGCCAAGCGCTTGAGGCTTTGATACATGGCCTTGGAATCGCCGGCCTGGAAGTCGGTACGACCACAGGAACCAATGAAGAGCGTATCGCCCGTGAGAAGGCGGTTGCCATCCACCAAGAAGGTGATGCTCTCGCTCGTGTGGCCAGGTGTAAAGACGGTTTTGATTTCGATATCACCGACTTTAAGCACAGAACCATCGGCCAACGCGATGTGGGGAAACTTCACATTCGCCTTTTCGCTCAGGCCCACTTGCGCGCTCGGAAACACATCCTGCAGCAGCCCATTGCCGGTCACGTGGTCGGCATGCACATGCGTTTCAAGCAGATACCGCAGGTTCAACCCAAGTTCCTGGATGCGCTTCTTGTAGAGGGCAACATTCTCTCTCACAGAATCAACCAGGGCTGCTTCTTTGGTTTTAGGATCGGCAATCAGAAATGTATAGGTTGAAGTCTCTTCATCAAGATATTGTTCAAAAATAATGCGGCTCATTTGGCTCTCTCCTCAAAGTGTTTTCAAAAGATCATATCCGCCCTGAATGGAGCAGATCACGTTCGAAAAACCGGCTTGCTTGAGAATATCGAAAGCAACCTGCGTTCTGTTTCCACTGCGGCAGTAAAGGTAGATTTCTTTTTTCTTATCGAGTTCGCCCGCACGTGCTTGCAGCTCACCCAGAGGGATATGCACGGCGTTCGGTAACATTCCGCTGGCAACTTCATCGTCGTTGCGGACATCCAGCATCACTGTGCTGCCAGGCTCGGCTGCTTTGTAGCGGGCCATAAATTCCGGGCAGTTCATCTTCAGAAGCGTCATGGGTAACCTCCTTGCTTCGAATCCCAACACTACACTCTTCGGAGTAAATATTCAAGTATTTAATTAAATAATCAAGTAAAAGCTCAAGGCTCTACTTTTACTTGATTATTTATGAAAAAGTTTTGACGCTCAGCCTCCTGGAGCCCCATCAGAGCATTTGAGAGGCCCCGACCAGAGGCAGGAGAGCCTTCCCGGATAGGGGCAAGAGAACTTTCCCAACCAGAGGCTAAAACCCTCCCTATCTTTTCAGCGAAAGGGGGGTATTTGAATGATTTTAATTGCAGCTTTTTCAACCCAGCAATAAGGGCTGTGCACGTCTGTTCTCGAGGGGGATTTCGGTCATGAAAAGCAAGCTTCAAAGGTTTTCTTCTGCATCCGCGGTTGTGCTCATCGCGTTGTCCACATCTTATGCACATGCAGGACCGCTCTACAGCTGTGTCTTCGAAAATTCTCAAAACAAAACCCGCCTCGAACTCCGCGTTCGCGAAGATTCCGACGACGGTGTGTTCAACTACTCCTACTCTCCCGACAGCAACCAAACACCTGTTCAGGGTAAGTTCGACGTTCGCAAAACGGGCGCAACCTGGAGCCATTTCATTTTTACGGGCAGCGACACAGAAACCAACGTTAAGTTGTCGGTTCCGGCTGGTCTGAGCGAAGGTTCTGTTTACGCGGAATTGGAAACCAAGGTAGGAGATATCACTTACGAACCAAAAATTTGGTTGGCATGCACACGCACAAGGTGAGGTTGATATGTGGGATGAACGGTACTCCAGCAAAGAATATTTTTATGGCAAAGAGCCGAATGATTTTCTGAAAGAAAATATCGAGCAGGTCAGGGCCGGCGAGCAGGTGCTCTGCTTGGCCGAAGGTGAAGGGCGCAATGCCGTTTACATTGCGAAAACCCATCCGACTGCTCATGTAAATGCAGTCGATGCATCGAAAGTTGGACTCGAAAAAACGCTGCAGCTCGCTCAAGAGAAAGCTTGCACCGTTCACACACACCTTGCTGATCTCAACGACTACAACCTTGGCGTTGAAAAGTGGGATGTGATTGTTTCGATTTGGTGTCACTTACCTTCAGAGCTCCGCAAAAAAGTGCACGCCAATATTGTTCGCGCACTGAAGCCCGGTGGCCGCCTCATTCTCGAGGCCTACACCCCCGCGCAACTGAAACATGGAACTGGTGGTCCCAAGATGCCCGACATGTTGATGCAGCTTTCGGAACTGGAAAAAGAATTTACGGGCCTCAAATTTCTCGTTGGGCGTGAGCTCGAGCGCAATATCTCTGAGGGCCAAGGACACCACGGAATGAGCGCTGTGGTGCAGGTTCTCGCACGAAAAAATTGAAGAGAGGTGCGTCATGACACATGTTCGTTGGTTTGCAGCTCTGTTTCCGTCGGCAACAACTCTGCTCTTAAACGCGTGTGGCGCTTCACCAGACCCGCAAGCCGCTGAAATACTCTCGAGCAAGTCAAACAGCGTGGCTCATTTCAGCTGCGTTTACGAAGATGCCGAAGAGAGCACTCGCTTTGAATTCATCTTTGCAGAGAACGCGAACGAAGGCACATTGAAGTACAGGTATTCACCCGTTGCCGACCCTTCGGTTGTTGAAGGCTCTTTCAAGGTGAAATTGGTTGTGGCGGGCTGGAACATGAACATTTACCAGGGCAGCGATGCCCAAGCCTCAGCTCGGCTCAACACCCCCCGGTCGCCCCGCAATGGAGCCGCGAGGCTCGAAATGAACGTGGTGCTCGGTGGCAGGACTCTCGAGCCACGCCAGTTCCTCGAATGCTTTGAAAAGCGCTGAAAAAAAGCCCGATCAGCCTAAAACACCTCGCCCTGTGCAGGTGCCCCCGAGTGGGCCTTTGCAAGCCGGGGCCCGCTGTGCTACCTACCCGGACACAGCCGCGGAGAGGTGTCGGAGTGGCTGAACGTACCTGATTCGAAATCAGGCGTACCGAAAGGTACCGGGGGTTCGAATCCCCCTCTCTCCGCCATCTAAACCCCAAGCGTCGACAGACCTTAGGGTTTTTGTTTTCTCAAAACGATTTGCGTTCAATTTCGTTCAGCTTGATGTGGTGAGGGTGTCTCCGCCCCTTCGCTAAAACTTTAAAACTGAATTGTTCGGCAATGGCCGTTGTCTCGATGATCAGAAATCACAGCTGCTCATCGCCAAAAAAATAAGAGACAACATCCTTCCTATTCAGTACTGGACCAAAATGTCCGGGAAAAAAATACTCAACGTCAGCCGCTTCATTCTTCAAGAAGCTTCTTATGGTTTCACGATTTTTTTCAACATCACAAATATAAAAGTGAAGAGCAGGCCCGTTACCCAAAATACTACCCCTGAACAGATCACCTACAAACGCGATTTTGCCTATGACAACGGCCAATGAACCCTCAGTATGACTGGGCACGGGAACCACCACTCCTTCCGAGCTCTCAATAAAATGAGAGAGCGGTGTTGCACTCGCAACTGTTGAATTGCCCTTGGGCGGATCAAAGCGGTGTTCTTGATCACTCTTGAGTCTCATTCTGGCAAAAAAGTTGGTCGGACAAAGCGCATCAGATTTACCCTGACTGAGCAGGAGTTTATCGCCTTCGCCCAAAATGACTCTAGTTTTGTATTTATCCTGAAAATATTTCGCACCCGCGGCATGATCCCAATGTGCATGAGAAATAAAAATGGCAAGTATTTTTTTCGGATCAATTCCCTCACCAATCATGTTATTTTCAAGCTTGACTGCGTCTTCATAGCCTCCGGCATCAAACATAATATAATTGCCATTGAGGAGTTTGATGATGTGGCTGTTGGTATAGGAATGTCGAATACTCAGAACCTCATAATTTTTAATCCGATTCAAGTCTTTTGCGCTTGCGCATGCAGCTAGAGTCAAGATCGTTACTAAAAATAGAAGCTGGGGCATATCTATCCTCTCAGAACTAGGGTGAAGATCTAATGGAATGACGTAGACGCGTTTTTCTCAAGGCAATTCCGAACCACGATTCAGAATCTCAACAAATTCAAAGTAACTAAACACTCTGTTGCGCTTCTGTGAGGTGAGCTCACGTACAATCCCAAGGTCGAGCAAATGGCCCAGAGACTTGTTGACCGTGGCAGGAGTCAATCTCGTAGTTTCGACCAAAAAATTTGATGTCACAATGGGATGAGTGAGCAATGCAGTGTGCACTTTCAAGGCGCTTTCAGATGCCCTGCCAATGCCAACAATTTCTTCACGATGATTCGCGGACAACGCAATAAGCTGTTGAGCTGTCTCAACAGCCTGTGAGGCAGTAAAGATCACCGCATCTGCAAAAAAATCTAGCCACGACTCCCAGTCGCCTTTCAGACGAACATTGTTCAACACGTCATAATAATGCTGACGGTATGTTTTAAAATAAAGACTCAGATAGAGCATCGGTTTCTGTAAAATTCCCTTTTCGCATAGCAGCAGTGTGATCAAGAGCCGTCCCAAACGCCCATTCCCATCCAAAAAGGGGTGAATTGTTTCAAACTGAACGTGTGCCAGCGCCGACTTCAAGAGAACAGGTGTCGATTCAGGCCGGTCGTGCAAGAACAGTTCCAACTTGCCCATGCACTCTATGACTTCTTCAGGTGGTGGTGGAACAAAAGCGGCGTTCCCGGGGCGGGTTCCACCAATCCAGTTTTGACTGCGTCTGAATTCTCCGGGTGCGAATTTGCTTCCACGTCCTTTTGCTAACAAGACTCCATGAATCTCTTTGATCAATCGCAGCGATAAAGGTAAACCATTTTCAAGTCGCTTCAATCCATGACTCAACGCCGCAACGTAGTTGCTGACCTCTCGCACATCATCCAATGGTACACCGGGCTCTTCATTCAGCTCGAAGAGCAACAAATCGGAAAGCGACGATTGAGTGCCTTCAATCATCGAAGAAAGGACTGCCTCTTTTCGAACGTATGCATACAGAAAAAGGTTTGCATCCGGCAGCAGAGTAGAAACACTGTCGAGTCGGCCGAGCGCAACCAGAGCCTGATCAAATTTCTCACGTAAGGACGGAGTCCAATCAATCGGCGGCGATGGCGGTAACGGGGAAGGCACAAAGGCCTGAACTTTTTCACCCACGTTCGAGACGGTGATATATTTTCCCTGCATTTTGCGCTTCATAAAGACCCCGACGAACCAAAAATAGAATTATGTATTATTTTACTTTATAACATCATCGTAAAATAAAGTAAATCTTATTTTAGGTTGGCGAGCTCTCCGTGAGGTGCAATCAGCGGTAGGTATCGGACGACCTACGAATTGCGTACAATCCCCTTCCCCAATTTGCGTTCAATTGCGTGCAGCGCACGTGCTCTCCGGTGAATGTCGGTGACTCTCGGTAAAGGTGATGCCTTTGATAGAGCTCTGTGATTGTTAGATTATCCTAATAGTTTCAGCTACTCAGCGACGAGGGGCTTGGATCCCCCTCTCTCCGCCATGCAAAGCCCAAGCTTTTGAAGAGCTTGGGCTTTTTGTTGTCTTGGAAGAAGTTGCGGCCATTTGCGGCCACGCTCGAGAGGTCGTCTTTCAAAATCCCAACTATTTGAGCAGTGCGATAACTTCACCCTTGGCGGGGCGGCCGGAGGGGTTCAGTTTTGCACGCACGCTTTCGTCATCCTCGTATTTTGCCAAAACCCTATTCTTCGAGTTTGCAAATCTTACAAGTTCTTCTTTAGCCATGCCGCATAGAAAAGGCTCACCACGTGAATCCATCCACAAATCAAGCAGACGAGATTGGGTTTGAAAGCGAATTTTGGGTTCGTTCTCGTTGCGCTCCATCATCGTCATGACGATAGGTGAATGAGGACCACACAACTTATCGAGCGTATCAAAAACTCCGGTCACTTGCTCGAGGGTCAGGTACATCAGAACTCCCTCAACGACGACGCAGGTTTTAACGCCAGTTCGAAAGGAGCTCACTTTGGAAAGTGCATCGAGCAAAGTGGTTTTGGTGTAGTCTATGGGAACGAGATATAAATTGGCAGGGACTTTGACGGTAGAATAGATCTTTTTCTTAACCTGCTGCGTCGCGGGGTGATCGGTCTCAAACACTTTCAGGCTTGGAAATCTGCAAGCCATCTTCAAAGGCAGAAAATCGTAGCCACCCCCCAAGATCAGGAGTTGTTCGCATTCCTGAATCTCGGCAATGACCATTCCCTCAATTGTTTTTTTTCGAAGAGCAAAGTGTTCACAAACTCCCCGCACGGTCAACCATTCAAAAAATCGCCGGACGGCATCAAGAATCTTAAGCCGATCCCACAACGTCACAAAAAAGAACAAAGACGGAGAAGCAAAGCGAAGCGCCTTATTCGACAAAACAAGCGTTTCGTCGTCAACGAGCTTAAGCCTACGGTGCGTCAATCCAAAAGCACAGACCCCAGCGCAAACTGCAAGTGCGGTCGAAGATGGTTTTTCATCTTTCATTTCATTAACACCTGATTCAAACCTATTTCAAATTGGGGTGAGAGCGCCTCTCCGATGATCTTCCACTTGTATTGGACCTCACGCTGCCCGTTCAAAAGTGCTGCCCGTTTCTCTGCCTCAGGCCAGCCCTTTCTCATTCGGTGAAGCCTGATATCTTTCAAGCGTCCCGACTTTCGCTTGGCTTCGTACTCAATATTCATTTTCGTGAGGGCCGCATCAATTGCCCGAGGATCAAACCGGCCGTCTTCATCCTCGATAAAAACATGGTAACAGCTGTTCTCTTGATCCGGCCAAAACCTGAAAAATACGGTGTCGAGACCCAAACTCTGCATTGCCTCAATGCATTGGTTGGCATGGAGCTTTTCGCCGGTGATATTTCCCATATCCCGGCCTTTTCGCAAAAACCGCAAGGTAGGCGTGCTTCCAATCTTTGGTCCTGCCTCAACGATATCGTTCATGTCATATCGGTAGAGGCCAGACCAATTAGTCACGAATAAGTAGTAGCTCTTACCTTCCTCCAGCTCATGAATAGACAGTGTCTTGCCGCCGGTATTTTCAATTTCATCGACGGGAACAAATTCAAAAAAATTGTTCTCAATATCTGGAAAACCAAAGGCTGTGTTGTCCTCAATAGGCAAGGTGAAGCGCCCCTCGCTTGCAAGATAACCGAGGTCTCTCAAGGGGACGTGCTCGCCATAGTCAGCGCGCACCTTTGTCGACAAAGACCCAACTGTTCCTCCGAGCCAACACCCTATGAGCGCCATGTGTGGCCAAGCGTCACGTGGTTTCAGCGTGCCGCTGGCATTCCAAAAATATTCCAATTCCTTTGCTCTTTTCAGATTTTTTGAACGACGAAAGTTTCCTTGCACAAGCTTGTCAGAAATGGAGAGGGACCCATCATGAATGTCTCTGATAAGTTCTGGAGTTCGGCTCGAAATCACATTCGACAATCTCAGCAGGGTGCTTGGATTTGGAGAGGTCACAAAAGTTACGTTCAATTCAAGAGAGAGGCGTGCAATCGCGTAATAGCGTTCGTCGTAATCTTGTATTTCTGATACCCAATACGGCACCGCATAAGTGCTGCGCAGGAAAAATGGAATCCTCTTGTAAATACGCCCCGAGGTGCTTCCGAACGGAATACCAGACGGTGTGTAACCTTCAGTCTCCGGGCTCGTGATGCCCAGGCTTTGGCCTGAAAACATTCCCTTGTGGTCCAATATTGAACGAGCAAGCCAGCCCTGCATCAGCGAAGCACCAACTCTATCGAACTTAGCTGTCACTGGAATCATCTTCGGTTTTGAGGTGGTACCGCTTGTAAGATTGAACATAAAGGGGAGCCCTGGAGCCAAGATATTGGACTCACCATTGGCCGTCCTTTCAACATAGGAGCGAAGAGACTCATAATCTTGGCGGGGGATACGTTCCTTAAATTCAGCTGGCTTGCGGCAAGAATGAAATTGATTTTTCAGTCCATACTCTGTTTGAGAATGCGCGGACAGAATCTGCCCCAAGATTTCTTCTTGCGCCAACTCTGGAGCCATTGCCTTCTGCAGCAAAGCGCGAGCTCGCTTTTCTCCCCTATGGATGACAATGGCTTGGAAAAACTCATTCATGCTTGAACACTCCTGACCGTTGCGCGTTCAAGTTTCTCACGGACAATATCGACCCCGAGTCCGACAGCAGTATTCAGTGGTGCCAAGCCGCCAAATCCAAACTGATAACGGTCACGACAGATGTCCTCAGATAAAAGCAAGTTTCCATAGGAGCCCTCCACATAGAGACAGTCTCCGAGGTGCGCGGCCAGGGTTCTGGCGGCAGCAGAAAGAATGCACGTTTCGCCAACCTGGCAACCCAGTTGATAGCGCAGTCCCGCGCTTTTGATTCTTCTCGCCAGCTTCAACAAGCGCCCGACGCCACCGCACTTTGCAATGCGAAGATTGAAAATTTGGCACGCTTTGTTTTCGATCAAGCTTATTGCATCCTCTTCCGTGACAAAAGATTCATCCGCAACAATCGGTATGGAAAGACGCTTTTGCAGATCTGCCCACTCTTTGGCAGGTAACCGCGGTGTGGGTTGCTCGATGGCAGCGATATGATGCCTTTGAAATTCGCTGTCGAGGTTAATCACTTCATCGGGGTAAAAATCTGAGTTTCCATCGACTCGAAGCGAAGCGTCAGGACCAATCGCTTCCCGAGCACAAGCTATTTGCTCGAGGACTCGCTCCCTATCAATCTTCAATTTGTATTCCGTAATGCCAAAGAGTTTCAATTTCTTCGCCGTTTTCCTAACTCCCTCAGCAGAACTCGCCGTTATGACACCGCTATAACGTATCTGCTTGACTTCAGGCGATGCGGGGAGCACTTGATGAAGTCCAGTGCCCTTCGAACGCAGAAACGAGTCTATCAATGCCAATTCGACAGCGGCTTGCGCACCGTGAAAAGCAACATTGCCTTCGATGGCATCAGGAAAATGTTGGCACAAATTGAGGGCATCTTGCGCGATGTCTCGATTGAGAAGCACGGGCCAAACTTTATGTAAAATATGGTCGACGGAAGCCTCGACCGTTTCGCCGGTGACGTAGGGACGAGAGACACCCTCACCGAAACCGACCAAGCCATTGTCAAATTCAATTTCGACCACAAATGAATCGCTTGCGGTGCGTGATTTGGCACTGTGCGCAAAAGCTTCCACAAAGGGGATCTGAAGCTCATGTATTTTAATACGCACAGGCTTCATTTCAGGAATCCCTTGTCGTGGGCAAGAGCCTGGTTTCCAAAATACCGTTTGATAAAAATATTTTCGCGAAAGGTGACATCGATGATAGTTTCGAATGTGTCCTGATCTATGTCGTAAAATTTAGCGTATTCTAAGGTAGCCTGAATACCCTCCTCAGCGTGGCCTATATCCACGTCGGAGTGATGAAAAAACCATGCCAAATCGTCCTCACTGAGCAAAAGACTCTTTTGAAGAGCGAGCCCCATTCGTCTCGACAGGCGCGAGAGCATCCATTCAAAACCCACCACTTCAAGCATGACTGAAAGACCGACGTCCCTGAGGGTTCCAAACATGAGAGGCTGAATCACCATGTCACGAAGGCGATCATCTGCGGCACGTCTGACCTTTTCCCAACGCAAGGCATCAAACTGACATGCATCACCAAGGCGTCTTAAAAGATCGGGATGCGATGTGCCGTCCTCTTCCTCGATGCCCATTTCTTCCAGCACATTGTGCTTCAAGGATTCATCGGCATGCGATGGAGCAAGTGCATAAAGAAACGAAACAATTTTCGGACTATGTAAATGAGCTTGACAGATAGCCTCAACGAAATCTTCGCACTCGTAGCGGGTGAGTTTTCCACCCTCGAGACCGACAAACTGAATGCATTTTGAAAAGGCATCGCTATGAGTCTGATATGTGCTTTCGATCAATGATCGTGACATAGCTTGTTCCTCAATTTCATTTAATAAGGCTAAATTTTGAGGTCTATTTTTAATTTTAGTTACACTACCTAACCAGAATCTTCTGAGTCAATAAGTTGGCGTCATTAAACCATCAAGAAGGCGTTCAAAAATATCTATAAAGCTTGTCACTGGCGTTGTCCCTCCAAGTTTGCCCAAGACAAGCCCACTGCGCCAATGGCCGCAAAAATTCGCGGCCACGTGCGGCCAGCGAGGGCTGATAACCAACGATGTCAGAGGGTGTTGGTGGATGCCGGAGAAATCTTAAGTTCAGAATTTAATTCAATTGGTTAATCAATGCGAGAGAATAACAAATCGCCAACGAATTCCACCTCTCTCCATCATTCGATCTGCGCAAGCCTCAAAAAATCTCACCTGCCCAGAGTTTTGTGCAAAACTGATCGAAGGGAAGAATTTCGATGTCGTCTTCTGCACATCTGGCCTTGCTTTCCAGCGATACCAATACTCGCCTTTTGACCGAAGGGCGATCGCCCTTGAATTCGCGAAGTCCTTTGAGATCAGCTTGATTGACGCGCTTCGAAGCTTTGGCTTCGATGACCACCTGTGCCTTACGACCGATCACGAAATCAACTTCCGTACCGGTCGACAAACGCCAGTAAAACAATTCCTCGAATCGGCCAGCATATTCGTTGTATGACCGAATCTCGTGCGCAACCCAGTTTTCAAATGCCCTGCCAAACAGTTCGCCACCAACGCTCAATGCACCTCGTTGAGCCAACTGATTCACCACACCCACGTCCCTGGAAAATGAAGAATAACTCACTCTTTGAGCATCCGAGAGTGCTGCCAGTCGCACTAAGCCCATCTCGCAGCTAAAACCGGCAAAAATCAACCGAACAAAGATTATAAAAATCCAGAAACCGGGAGCTTTCGTTATTCTCTGGTTAACTCTTTTTTAAGTATTTTAATCCCTCCCTCTGATACATTGACAGTGTTTTTGGCACTTGGTCTCTTTGGTGGATAAGCAGAGAGTATAAAATCGTTGCGAACCAACCAAAAAGGGCCAAAAACATGTCAACACTTAGTCCAACTTCTGCTCAACTTCAGAAATTTGCACTTTTTTCTGACTTGTCACTCGAAGAGTGCGGCACTCTCGCTTCCTGCTTTCAGTTGCAAGAATACGCCGCCGGAACAGAGCTCATTCAACAAGACGACCTCTCAGTGAACTTGTATCTGATTGTCGAAGGTATTGTCGAAGTGAGCTTGCCATTGGTGGGAGTTACCACCTCGACTCGAATTGCAAAATTTGGTCCAGGAGAGTGCGTGGGTGAACTCGCACTTGCCCGCGTCGCCCGTCGCGCAGCCTCTGCAGTGGTTAAACTCAAGAGTCAGTGCTTGACTGCTAATGCTTCAGAACTAACCGAAATTTGTGCGCAACATCCTCGCATTGGATTTGCTGTTTACAAAAAACTTTCAGAAATTATCACCGACAGACTTGTCTCAACCAACATGCAGCTGCGCAATTCAGAAAGTCATGCCAACAGATCGTGAGTGGTCATGCTCTCGCTCCTCCCAACATTATCGTCATTGCCTTGAATGAGGTGCGATTGAACAACCGGAGGGTAGTATGGATTTTTGCAGCTGGCTTCTTTCTGTTGATTCAAGAAGTATGTCGTCGAAAGAGTTGGGTGAGGAACTTGGATCCCGTCTGTGCAGCATAGGAATTCCTGTTAATTACTTTTCGTTTTTAGTTCTAACAATGCATCCAGAGTTGTTAGCTGAAAGCCTTGTATGGAATTCCGATGCGGGCGCGCAGGTTTTTAAACGTGACCAGTCACTTATCAAGACAGAATCTTATTTAAACAGTCCCGTGTATCGTATCTTTCAAGGACTCGGTGTGTTCAGGCAACGCCTCACTGCCAATGAAACAGAGTTCGATTTTCCGATCCTTCATGACTTGAGAGAATCTGGACATACGGACTACATGATCGAGCCGTTGCCTTTGACTCAGACACAAACAAGCTATGTTGCTTGGTCGACTAAAATTCAAGGTGGATTCACTGACGATCACATCAACAATCTCAAAAAACTGACCCCATTTCTTGCATCAGCTGTTGCGTTGTTGTCAGAAAGAAATGCCCTCAAGGGCTTACTTGAGACGTACTTAGGACATCACGCAGAAAAGCGAGTGCACTCAGGATTGTTTCACCGTGGCGATGGAACCTCCATTGATGCTGTGATTTGGTTCAGTGACTTGAGAGGTTTCACCGAATTCGCTGACAAGCACACAGCTGAAGAAACTCTGGCCAGGCTCAATGCGGCGTTCGACATAATAGGCACGGCAATCTACAATTGCGGTGGCGACATCCTCAAGTTTATAGGCGACGCTGTGCTGGCCGTTTTTCCGATCGGCGATGGGGTGTCTGCAGAGACTGCCGCCAATTCTGCTATTAATGCAGCAATTGAAACTCAGAGTGCACTGAAAAAGTGGAGTGCTGAGCATCAAAAGCCAATGAGTGTGGGCATTGCGCTCCACCGTGGTGAAGTCCACTTTGGAAATATTGGTTCAAAAAGTCGGCTTGACTTCACTGTCATTGGAGCCCCCGTCAACGAGACATCTCGCATTGAGTCGATGTGTAAGGCGCTGGGCGAAAACATTTTAGTTTCTGATGCGGTTGCACACCTAGTTGAGGGGCGCAGTTTTCGAAATCTTGGTCTGCAAACTTTGAGAGGTGTAGAGATTCCAAGGACGCTTTATTCACTTTGAGCGAATACGGAGTGCGTGCGAGCGCCTCCGATTCCGCCAGACCGCACCCCCGCTCTTCTCGACAGCAGTCCTGATTGGAAATGGGCGGATGTGGACTACGGTTGGCCCGGCTAAAGCCGTCCGGGGTCGAAAATGCGGCCGAACCAGGCGAACTGGAAGACTAGGGATAGGGTCTTTTCACGAGCGCAAGGGGCCTGAAATTTCCTACGCCTCTCATCCTACCTGCAACCGATTGGAGAATGCCTTTTGCCAGATGCCGTGTAATTTTAGCGACCTGCGGAAAAGCCGCGCTTGATGGAGCGCTTTTTGAAGACCTGCAATTTTTCGCTGTTCATTTGCCCCGAGTGTGCTACAACTCGCCCTGAAAGAATTCCACAGCTGGTCAGCGAGTTTGTTGCTCTTGGTTAAGGTGCCGTGGTTTTTATCGAATGGAGATCCCATGGCTAATGCAAAATTGTACGTCGGCAACCTCTCTTACAACTCAACCGAAGATAGCCTCGCTGAGCTTTTTTCTCAGTTCGGCGAAGTTGTTTCAATGCGCATCGTAACTGACCGCGAAACAGGCCGTTCTAAAGGTTTCGGTTTTGTTGAAATGGCATCAGCTGATGCTGCTCAACAGAGCATCGCTCAACTGAACGGCAAGCAGATTGATGGCCGTGCGCTCACAGTAAATGAAGCTCGTCCACAAGAGCCTCGCCAAGGTGGCCGCGGCTTCGGTGGCGGTGGATACGGCGGCGGTCGTTATTGATTTGCCTTAATCGAACGGTTTCTTGGAAGGCATCAACGAATCGTTTGTTGAAGTGCGACAAGAGCCGACCTGATGACTCTAAAAAGTCCCGATGCTATTCCAAGCACCGGGACTTTTTTTATCCCCAACCCGAAATCATAGCAGGTCTCAATTCATCTCTACGAGGCCTGGTTTTCTCAGGTATTGAAATGCAAGAAAAACCACGCTCAACGTGATGAGCGCAGATCCGACCTCCATCGTGATGCTCAAAGGCTTCAACCACTCAGTTGCGCAGTAAAAACCTAGTCGGAGAGTGTCCAGATTTTTTTAACTTAGTTTATAAAAACGTAACAATCTCTGCTCGGGTTTTCGAATTCACTCAGCCCTGCTGTCATTTTCTTTTTTTTCGAAGGATTTGCACTCCAACCTGATATTGACTCATCTCAGATCGCTTGTACCGTGGAAGACAAAATCGAGCGTTCAAGCAGAAGACAGGAGATCATCATGTCGACACAAGGAAAATGTCCCGTTATGCACGGAGCAATTACAACTGCGGAAGTCGCTGCTCATCAGTGGTGGCCTAAAACACTCAACCTCGACATTCTTCACCAGCACGATTCGAAAACAAATCCGCTTCCCGGCTTCAAGTACAGAGAAGAGGTCAAAAAACTCGACGTCGCCGCACTAAAGAAGGACCTCACTCAGCTCATGACCAACAGCCGGGAGTGGTGGCCTGCAGATTGGGGTCACTACGGAGGCCTGATGATCCGCATGGCATGGCACGCAGCTGGAACCTATCGTATTGCAGACGGGCGCGGCGGTGCAGGCAGCGGTAGTCAACGCTTCGCCCCTCTCAACTCCTGGCCCGACAACGCCAATCTAGATAAGGCTCGACGTTTGCTTTGGCCGATTAAGAAGAAATACGGCAACCAAATTTCGTGGGCAGACCTTATCGTCTTGGCAGGTAACGTTGCCTATGAATCTATGGGACTCAAGACTTTTGGATTCAGTTTTGGACGCGAGGACATTTGGCATCCCGAAAAAGACATCTACTGGGGCAATGAAAAGACTTGGCTAGCATCAACTCGTTACGATGGGGAAAAACGTGAAAGCCTCGAGAACCCCCTTGCTGCTGTGCAAATGGGACTTATTTATGTGAACCCTGAAGGTGTTGGCGGCAAACCAGACCCTCTCCGTACGGCGCAAGATGTACGCGTAACTTTTGCTCGCATGGCCATGAACGACGAAGAAACAGTGGCACTCACAGCGGGCGGACACACTGTTGGTAAAGCACATGGAAATGGCAGCGCGACGAACTTAGGCCCTGAGCCCGAGGGCGAAGAGTTAGAATCACAGGGGCTCGGCTGGCTCAATAAGAAGAGCCGCGGAATCGGCCGGGATACTGTGACGAGCGGAATTGAGGGAGCATGGACCACCCACCCCACAAAATGGGATCATGGCTACTTCCATCTTCTTCTGAGCTACGATTGGGAGCTGAAAAAAAGCCCAGCAGGAGCTTGGCAGTGGGAACCTATCAACATCAAGGAAGAAGATAAACCTGTTGATGTTGAAGATCCATCGATCCGACGCAACCCAATGATGACTGATGCCGATATGGCCATGAAAATGGATCCGGAGTATCGGAAGATTTCAGAGCGCTTCCATAAAGATCCAAATTACTTCACTGAAGTTTTTGCCCGAGCTTGGTTTAAGCTGACGCACCGTGACATGGGACCAAAAGCCCGTTACATCGGCCCAGAGATTCCAAAAGAAGAGCTCATTTGGCAAGATCCCGTGCCTGCAGGGAATGCAAGTTACGATGTTAAAGCAGTGAAGGCGAAGATCGCTTCCAGCGGCCTCACAGTGGCCGAAATGGTTGCAACAGCTTGGGATAGCGCACGTACATTCCGTGGTTCCGACAAACGCGGTGGTGCCAATGGTGCACGCATTCGGTTGGCACCGCAGAACAGCTGGCAGGGCAACGAACCTGCGCGCCTGAACAAGGTGCTCGCTGTGCTCGAACCCATCGCCAAAGATTCCGGTGCAAGTTTGGCTGATGTTATTGTACTTGCTGGCTGCGTGGGCATCGAAAAAGCTGCTCAAGCTGCGGGGCACAGCATCAGTGTACCCTTCTCGCCTGGACGAGGAGATGCTCGTGCCGATCAAACCGACGCAGAGTCCTTTGCTGTTCTGGAACCAGTTGCCGACGGATTCCGCAACTGGATGAAGAAAGATTACGTTGTAAGCCCTGAGGAGCTTCTGTTGGACAAAGCCCAACTGCTCGGACTCACAGCCGCTGAAATGACCGTTCTGGTGGGTGGTATGCGTGTTCTTGGAACCAACCACGGAGGAAATCATCATGGTGTGTTCACCGACAAAGTGGGAACGCTGAGCAATGATTTCTTTGTGAACCTCACCGACATGGCTTTCCAATGGAAGCCAACCGGGGCCAACAGCTATGACATCGTGGAACGCAAAACCGGCAAAACAAAGTTCACTGCAACACGCGTTGACTTGGTCTTCGGCTCCAATTCAGTTCTGCGTTCCTACTCTGAACTCTATGCACAGGACGACAACAAACAGAAATTCATAAAAGATTTTGTTGCTGCGTGGACAAAGGTCATGAATGCCGATCGATTTGATCTGCATTCATGACAATGCAGTGGCCGCGGGAGAATATCACTCGTATCTTTCTTGATTTCAAAAAGTGCGCTTGCAATTAGACGGAATGAAGATCTTTCTAAAAAGACAATTATACTCCGCAGGAAACGCAGCTGCCCTCGAGTATAATTCGGTGAGAAGCAAGTTTGAATCCTGGTGGAACGAGTTTTTCAAGTTGGCCCGGACATCCCGCCACAGCAAAAACCCGATCACATTTCTGGCAGAGAAAATGATGATGATGATGAGCACTTGTTCTCTCGTAGCGCGGGCTTGTACCGGGAATTTCCACAGGAGCAATGAAGCCTTCTTCAAGTAAAGATTTAATACCACGATAAACCGTAGCAATACCGATACTTGGCTGAATGGGCGCAACTGCTTCAAAGAGTTCTTGCGCAGAGAGCGGACGCTCAGTGTGTTGGAACAAACCCCTAATCAACATCTGTTGTTGTGTTTTTCTCTTATCTTTCGTCGGCAAACTCATTTAAAAAATCTCCCTCAGCTTGGGGATATGTTTCCGGCTGATTTTCGTGCCTGAACTAGTGCGTCCAACTCACTCAAGGACCGACGCAGGTTATCGCAATCGTCAGAGTTCAACATCAATTTCTCTTCTTTGAGATATAAGGCGCGCTCAAGCATCCTGCGCGCATCGGCCAAATCAAAGCCGGTGTTCATTTCAAGTCGCCCTGCGAGGGTTAGAAAGGTGACCTCCCAGGCCACCAACTCAGCATCGCGGGCTACCGCGAGAGCCTCGACGAGCATCGGCCGTGCGCGTGCAGCATCGTTGATCTCAAGTAGTGAGGCGACATAAAGCTTGTATGCATCGCAGAGCATCCATCGTTCTTCCGGATAATCCTTCAAAACCTGGATTGCTGCTCTGAACAATGGCAGAGCGGAATGAACACGGCCCGTCTCCCGATATTGCAGCGCCAGATGAAAACCTTCCATAGCCGCAGCCGTGGGATCAGTAGAGAGCAACCGGATTACGGCAGACTGCCTGTTTGAAATCGCATGGGGCTCACAATCCAATTCTCCATCATCTTCGGGTGGGGCACACCATGGTGGAAATGGATCAGCTTCACTTGCCCAAAAGATGTCACCCCGCGCCATCTCTTCATCCGTCAGAAGACAGGCGTCGAGCTGCACTCTTGTTTCTTGCTCATCCATATCTTTGCCGATCACAACCAGCTCTTGCGCTCGATCTCCCCAAAGAGGATGCCACGCGGCAGCTACCTCTTTGCGCTCGTCGGGACTCAACACCCATTCCGATTCAGGAGTGAGTGCCAGCCAGATCCCAGCAGGCTCGAGGCGACAACTCGCACCGGCCTGCCCCCACTGGGCCACGCAATCACTGCGGGTGGAAAGCCAGAGAAAACCTTTCGAGCGCATAATTGTGTCCGATTCACTTTCGATAAATTGAGCGAAACGCTGGGTATTGAAAGGTCGCTGTGCACGATAAACAAAACTGGAGAAACCGTATTCGTCTTTCTCCGACTTTTCTTGGCCACGGAGAGTTTTGAGCCATCCAGCGGATTGAGATGCCTTCTCAAAATCAAATCGTCCTGTATTCAAAACGTCAGCAAGATCGACTTTTGAATTCTGACTCAAGACAAACTTGGCTACCGGATTCAATCTCTTGAGCAGACCAACAACATCGTTGAGCTCTACTTGACCCACCAAATCAGTTTTGTTCAAGACAATCACATCCGCAAACTCAACCTGGTCTGTGAGAAGATCCGACAAATTCCGGTCGTCGTTTTCATCAAGCCCCTGACCGCCATCTGCGAGAAGAGCACCTTCTTCATATTGACGCCGAAAATTCAACGCATCCACAACTGTCACCAGAGTATCGAGGCGAGCAAACTCGGACAGCGAATGACCACCTTCATCAGTGAAAGTGAATGTCTCTGCCACAGGAAGTGGTTCGGAAATTCCGGTGCTCTCGATCACGAGATAGTCAAAACGACCTTCATCTGCGAGCTTACGCACTTCGATCAGGAGATCTTCACGCAAAGTGCAACAGATACAACCGTTGCTCATTTCAACGAGCTTTTCCTGTGAGCGCTTGACATCTAGAGTACCAGCCTTAACGAGCTTGGCATCTATGTTCAGTTCGCTCATATCATTGACAATGACCGCAACCCGCATTCCCTGCTGGTTATTAAGTATGTGATTGAGCAATGTGGTTTTGCCGGCGCCCAAAAAACCAGAGAGCACAGTAACAGGTAAGCGGCTATTCATAATTTTCCTTTACGCAGTTTCAGAGCTGCACCATGCCTTTGTCGTTCTTGATAGTGCTTCCACTTTGCTTCTCACCAGAGAGTACTTGGACCTTCAAAGTGCGGAGTGATTTGAAGTATGCCCGTGCTGCAAATTTCAAAGTAGTTCCAGCCACGGGCTTGCTGCATTCAAACTTGAATGTGGCATGCACTTCGCTGTGAGTTCCTTCCTTGTGATGCTTGTGTCCCTTTGTATCCTCTTCTTTTGATTCTTTGGCCTCAGAAACGAAGGGTTTGATATCAGTGCTCGAAAGTTTACAGCCCAAGGAAGGGTCCAAGACAAACATTTTGTCCGCATTTGCCTTCAGCTTCTCAATGGATACGTCGCGCCTTTTGACATCAGCAGGTTTTTTAGCCTCGTGCTCAAAGCCGTAGATCGAATCGGAAGGTGACTCCAATTGGATAGTCGCTGAGTTTCCTTCACCAACGATATTGACAATCGCAACACCATGCTCGTGAGCGGCGTGCCCTTTCCCGGCTGCAAGTGCGATGCGAGAATATAAAACTGGCACTGCAAGCGCGAGAGCAAAAGCATATGCAGAAACTCGGGAAGCAAAACAATTCGACAATCTCATTTTAAACCCCTCGATGAAAGTTAATTATCGATAGTGAAAAGAAAATTCGATGTCAAACGAGCAAAGGTTCGTTTTATTTTAATATTTTTTAAGCTTTGCGAAATTTTGTTTTGTGGTTGGCTCACTCATTCAAAACCCCAAACAGCGTTTCAAAGCATGAACGCAAGAGCAGATGACCTCAGGGAATTCCGGGAGGCAATGATCATCACCTGGCTTATTGAGCTGGCTCTCCGAACTTTAGACGCGCAAGCCGCAGGGACTCAACAACATTGATTCTCCCGCCCGAACGAATTTTGTCGGTCAAGTTCGACATCCTGTCTGAGCCATCCATCAACAACCCCTTAATAGCGATAGCATCGAGCTGAGGATACGCTGCCTTGAGGATTAAAGCTGCCCCCGTGACGTGTGGTGTTGCCATCGAAGTACCGCTTAATTGACCGAAGGTGGAATCTGGCAATGTGCTCAAAATTGTCGATCCGGGTGCGGCCAAATGAACACTCTTTTTGCCAAAACAACTAAATCGGGAAAGTTTGTCGGCCTTATCTGTAGATGCCACTGAAATAATATTTGGCAGTGAGTAACTAGCGGGATAAGTTGGCTTCAAATCATTGTTAGTTGCGCTATTACCTGCCGCAGCTACAAAAAGAATATCTTTCTCATTCGCTGCACTAATCGCTTCATAGAGCAGCTGGGAAAATCCGCCACCACCCCAACTATTTGAAAGAATTTTTGCACCGTTTTGAGTCGCATACGTTATCGAAGCAACGGCATCCTCAAGTGTTCCGCTACCGGAGGGGCCGCCAAGAAACTTCAGCGACATTATACTTGCTAACTTTGCCACACCAGAGATGCCAATTCCATTATCTCCAGTTGCTCCGATTGTCCCGGCCGTGTGGGTCCCGTGACCATCATCGTCAGCCGGCTTGCTATCTTTGTTGTAAAAATCCCAGCCAATGCAGTCATCAACGAAACCATTACCGTCGTTATCGATGTTATCGTTGCAAGTCTCGCTGGGGTTTCTCCAAACATTGTTTGCAAGATCTTGATGGTTATAATCGATACCAGTGTCGATATTTGCAACAACGATTGATTTCGAACCAGTTTTTATGCTCCAAGCCTCTTTGGCTGAAATCTTGGAAAGCCCATAGAGCTCGGCCAGTCTGGTATCTTCAATGGGCATCTCGGGTAATTCTGGCAGCGGAAGATAATCAGGGTCACTTTGATTCGATGAGGCCAATCGTCGTTGCCGTCCTTCTCCTCCCTCGTTGATCATTCTTTTGTAAACAAGATTAGGTTCGACACTGATAAAGACCTCTCTGTGAACGAGAAGTTCCAACGTGTTTTTCTCTTCAGCAGAAAGCGACTGACTCCTGATTCGGTACCAATTCCCGAACTTTGTCGATAGAATAGGCGAAGTCGAGTAGGTTCCCGAAAAGCCGGCCATTTCCTGACTCATTGCTCGTAAGAACTCCCTCTCCGACCTTACCTTTACAAAATACTCTCCCGGAACAGCTGGCTCGCTGAGATCCGAAAGTCTGAATTGCTTGGGGATGGCAAAAGAGACTGCGCTGAGACAGCTCCCTGAAGTGAGCAAAATAAGAAAAGTCTGAGCTGCCCGTTCAATCCGCATGACCATCTCCCAACCCCATAGTTTGTGTTCCTCCTAATATCGCGAACCATGCTCACTATTAATAGTTGATTCTCATTAAAGGAACTAGTCAAGCGTCATACGGCTACCATTCCCAAAATATTGCTTATAAAACTATTGACACACTAGTGAGAAGCATCTATCGCGATATGGCCACCCAAACGAGAAGGAGATTTTCATGGCCATTCGATTTTCGAGGTCCTTAAAGGCAAAAGTTCTTTCAAGCGTTGCCGCTCTATTTGTATCGCTGAGCATTCCAAATGCGTTTGCCGAAACAGGAAGCTTTAATGGTGAGAGTGTATCTACCCTGGGGCCAAGCGGCATCCTTAAAATTGAGGCAGAACGCCTTTCCGGAACAGGAACTGTGATTTTCGATGCGCCGCTCACCGCCATTGGCGAATCATCAAGCCATCGTGTGTCATTCTTACTTGCTGAGAGTGGTTCGATGACTTTGGTGCTTTATGCCAATTCGGAATCTGAATCTGGCTTGAATATTGAATTTTCGCGAACTGGAAAAGCGCTCCGTGTCGTAGCCACGAAGGGTACAGAACGCACAGATTTGTCTCGATATTTTCCTGGTGTAGATGCATCACGGCTGCTTGATTACCAAATCGACATCCACAACGACGAAAATCCAGCTCACGTTCTCGTTTGGAAGGGATTCGAGCCGGAGTTCAATGAGAGCAATGCGATCATAAATTCAGAATCGCGTTCGCAGAGAATGCCTTCTCGAGGGGAGGGAATTTACAAGGCGTTGGTATTGAAGAATGCATTCGTTTTTAAAGCTCAATCATCAGAGCCAAAATTTAAGCATGAGCACTAATCTTCGTTCAACAACGTTTGCAGCTATGCTTGCAAACGTTGTGCTCCTTGCGGCCTGTTCGCCTGCACCGATAACCAAGAGAGATGGTTTCGATGAAGGAGATAACAACTTAACTCCCCGATTGAACTCTCGAGACTCAGCGTCGACACGTCGAAAATTTTCAAGTTTTTGCGGTGACACAAGCTTAAGTGAAGGCTCAAGACAGCTTCTTAAATATCTTGTAAATGAAGTTGCTGCTTCTGAGTCTTGCTCTTCAGCCGAAGCAACCGTTGCTTCAAAGAGAAGTCTTTCATTACCCTCAGGTGCATTCAGTGATTTGAGCGTACTAGAGGGTCTTTGGAATCTCCGCGAGCTCGAAATAACTGAGAGTCGAGTAACTGATCTGACACCTCTAAGTCGTCTTCCTTCACTTAAAAAACTTATCCTCAGAGGAAATCACATTTCCTCTATTGCCCCTTTGAAGGAACTCACGACTCTTAGAGTTATCGATTTGGGTAACAACAAAATTAGCGATCTCGCAGAATTTTCGGAATTGAAAGGTCTGAAGTCTCTCAGTCTTGATGGTAATGAAATAGCTCAGTTGCCAAGAAATGCGGTTTTTGCGGATCTCATTGAAATCGACCTCTCTAGAAATCAAATCATTGATTTTTCTCCCGAGACTTTCTCATTCCCAGAATTGAGAAGCCTCTCTGTGAATGACAACCAGCTCGAGCGGGTCATTAATCTTGAGCACATCAAAAACCTGGAAATCGTCAACATGAGCGGAAACAAGCTCTTGAAAGTCGATTCACAATTTGGACCTAAAGTTCGTGCATTAGACTTTTCTTTCAATCAGATTTTTGATTCCGCTTTTCTGCAGCAGTTCATTGGCCGAACTGAGCTCACATTCATTAATCTCATTGGCAATCTCGACAACCAGGGATCACCATTAAGATGTCCTGCTGAAATTCAAGACAAATGTTTAACGTTGTAAGCGCCACTTCAACTATGGGCGCTCAATGACAGCTTGAACATCGAACGGGTGGAGGCTCTCCCTATGAAGGGCCTCTACTCGAAAATTGTCCCTCACACCAATACCCTCAAGTCGCTTTGCAATTCTACGAGCCGCATCCTCACAAAACATAAGATTACGGGCATTAAGTCTTGCAAACTCCTGTTCATCTTCACGCTTCACAGTCGTCTGCACGGCTGTTCCCAAGGCCGCCTCAACCTCATCAATAATTTCCATCAGCTCCATCTTGGAAAGAAACGTCCTGTTCTTGATTAAAACTGACGCTTCACTTCGCTGCGCATGCGGCAGACCTCCGGTCGACTGCTCGTTCAAAAGATAGGTCAGCAACTCATGTTTTGAAATATTCTCGCTCTGAAAGTAACTGTTCGCTTTTTCTGCATTCAGTTGTCGCGCTAGCGCTGCTGAACAGGGACATGTACTCGAATAAGTGACACGTACTTCGGTACTGCAGCAAAAATTCCCATTCAGATCATAACTGCACGAGATCTTAACCGGATACGAGCGCCAGCCAACCAAATTCGATTTCAAGGACTTTCTCTGTGACACCAGCTCAAAGGAAACGTCAAGATAAGAAGTGGTTGAGATTCCTGCCTGACCTTTTGCCATCTCTTCGGTGAGGCGATTCAGCAATGACAAAGACATGGGCATTGAATCAAAATAATTATGAATTGAATTGTATAATCTTGACATATGGATACCGCGAGCAGAAGTTACATCGAGGCTCACATATGCTGAAACCGTTGCAATCACACGTTCCGTTTTTTTAGTATCTTCAATGCTATCTGCAAGAATGAACGGAATCCTAACAGCACTCAAACCGACTTGTTTAAGCGCCATCTCTGCCAACTCATTATTCCCGCTCGTGATATCAATTAATTCTTTATTCATTACACAATCCATTTTTATTTTTCTATTTCAAGGAACATAATTTAATCCAAAGCGTCTGCCGAGATTACTTAAAAGAATTTCGCCGAGAGAAGGGAAACGCAAAAAAGAGTGAGGGTCATTACAGGTGTCGTTGGAAGACTTGGAAAGAAGGAAAGTGAAAGAAACAACCCAAGAGGAGCACTCAACATCCCAACCCAGACACAACGTTTCACATGAGCGCGTGCGCCACCTTTGCGCTGATACAATACATGCAAAGTCGTTGGAACAAACAAACTCGCACAGGTCATTGCGAAACCTGTCGACCAAGTACTCACGGCAGGAATAAGCAACAGCAAGACAGATGTTGACTTCTCATGAAGCGCTCTTTGCTCTCCCATAAGGGAAATAGAGAAGCTCGCACGCAAGAAATCTATCCTCTTTGTGAACAATAACACTGAGAAGCCAAGCATTAAAAAGCTTAACACCATGCACTCATCTTGAGTGAGAGTTGCAACGTCACCAATAGCAACTTTTGAGAAATGACTCTCAAGAGCTGGATGCATTGCAACGATAATCTGAGAAATCGAAAATAGAGAAATCCACAAAACAAAGAGCGCTGTTGCTCGACTGCTGGCAGGGATACTTTCACATTTACCCGCAATTGAACCCATTAAAAAAGCCAAACCCACAGCAGCAGGAAGGGTCATCCATGAGTTAATTTCCTGCAAATTCCTGTGCATTAGAATAATAAAAAACATAAAAACTATCGAACCGAGTTCTGCACCTTGCGAAATGGACAATGATTGCAGGGTGCGCTCTCGCGCAGCGAGGTGTGAACCACAAAATGCCAGAACTGCAGCCTGCAATCCAACGAATGGAAATGCCCAGATATATAATTGAAGAACATCTAGCACAGCGGAGAAGACTCCTTCGATTCAATCTCAGAGTTCTCTAGGTTGATGACACGGTAGCGCGGGCCAAGCCCACGAGAAATAATATCCAACGACTCATGAGAAACAATGAAAACTGTAATATCTTTACCTTCGTTCTGAAAGAATTGAAGCAAACTTTGCTGCACCTCGAGAATCGCAATCACATCGAGGTGGTTGAGCGGTTCGTCAAGCAAAAGAACCTGGCAAGAACGATTAATCACGACGCCAGCAAGCAGCGCACGCATCCGCTCACCACCACTCGCTCTGTTCCAGGTTTTACATTTTAGTTCATCTGCAAACCAAGTTGGAAAAGAAAGACGCTCCATTGCTGATTCCGAGGCCGTGTGAAACGCGGAAAGATCTGCACTTGCCAGCAATTTAGAAACTTCATCGAGTGTGAAGGGAAGATGCGACTTCATTGACTGAAGCTGCGGCAGAACGAGAGTTTCAGAGCGCTGTGGAATAGCACTCACGTTTCCCATGTGGTTGACTTTTTCTGAGGCTATTAAGCGCAGAAGCGACGATTTACCAATTCCGTTCTTTCCGCAAATCTGAACAACTTGACCTTTTGAGACTGTCGTTGACAGTGGCAAGAATAAGGGGCGGCCATCTACGACAATAGAAAGTTTTTCACAGGAAAATATGGGTGCACTCTCAAAACTCAAACTCACTGCACCTTCTTTTGGTTTTGACGCGATATCTCAATAAGCGCATCAACGATATTCTCGATCATTTTGGGATAACTTTCAAACTCAGTTTTGGGCCGCACTGAGACTGGCACAACTGCAACCTTCAAACCCGAGAGCTCCTGAAACTTCTGCAAAAGTTTTTGCGGCGCTGTCGAAGACGCAATAACGAGCGAAACCTTCTCCGCCTTGAGCTCACCTGCAACCCTGGCCAAACGTGCGGCAGAGGGCGACAATCCAGGCTTCTCTTCCAGGGTAGCAACTCCCTCTAGGCCAAATGACTTCGCAAAATACACAAACTCGCGGTGGTACTCAGCGTATCGAGCATTGACTCCGGCAATTCCAGCTTGGCGCAATTTCGCCGCCAGACGAGATTCCAAACCGAGCATCATCCTTGAATACTCGGAATAGCGAGCTTCAAAAGAACCCTTCAGCTCAGGACGGACGCGTTCAATAGCACTTATAGCTTCGCGGGTTGCCTTTGCAAAAACCGTTGGCGATAACCAGAAGTGTGGATTGCCCCCGGGATGAACGTCTCCCTGACTCCGGTCAACTGGGCCCACTGGCTTTTCAAGAACCGCCACGTTCGACCCAAATTCGCAGAAGCCATTTCCTCCCGGTTGAATATCCTTCCGAGCTGCCTTGGCTAACACCTTTGGCAACCAGCCAACCTCAAGCTCTAAACCAACTCCGCAAACAACATCAGCCTTACCAACCTTTGCTACATAATCGGGGCGGGCATCAACAAAATGAGGATCCTCTCGCCCAGTCAATAGACTCTGAACTTCAACATGCTCGCCCCCAATTTCCCGAATAGCCCAGGCTAAATCTGGAGTTGATGTCACAATGATAATCTTTTTTCCAGTTGAGGCCTGAGAGACCTGTGAGTACGCGAAAACGAACCCAACAATGAAAAAAGCATATAAAGGCAATAAAAATCTCTTCATGTTTCATCGCTCTCGTAAGTTCAGAAGTCGTGACTGGGGTGCGAACCTAGAATAAAGCTCGCCTGCGCCTGTAGCTTTGACTCAGAGACACGGGAAGGTTTACCACCTCGCTGCTCCAACTCCCATGAATAGGCGAGCCTGAAAGTTGAAAACTCACTTGGCTTAAATGTGAGCGTTGGAACAATTGCCGAAGATGCATTGTCGATCTTTTGCCCAGAAGCATCTTTCAGTGAAAGAACGGAGAAATAATCTCCCCGAATGCCAAAGTCGACCTGCTGACCCACATTGGCCTGAGGAAAAATATAGAAACCAAGAGAATCTTCACGAAGGACCCCAGGATTCTTCAACTGCCGGAGCCATACTTCACTTTGCAAAAAAAATGGCACTGTTTTGCCCGCGCGCCATTTTGCTGTGATATCCAACCCGCTCAGTCTCATTTGAGCCGAATCGGCGTCTGTTCGGGCAAGATAATTTCCGCCAATTTGAACTCCACCGTCCAATGGCAATTCAAAGAAACTCTGAATTCGCGCGTAGTGTGTGGGAACAAGAGGACGCTCGCCCTCGTTGTGGGAGTGCCCATAGACCCAACCTTTTGCTACACCAAGAGTCAGTTCAATGGGCAATTCGGTTGAGGTATTCACCGTACTTTCAAAAAGGAGATCATTGACCCCTTCTGAATCGAAGAAGGTTTCGTGCACTTTGGGCGCATCGATAAACGGCCAGTCGTGCTGATGAACGCGATTCAACTTCCCCACGGAAAGAAAGCCCTGACCAAAACGCAGCTGCGTGTGTGGAATCAGTTTCGATGAACTGATTGTCGCTTCGTGCAGCTCAAAATGGGAAACACCACCTTCAGGATGTGCAGCAAGACCCAGTGCGCCATCGAAAATGGGATCGATAGGAGCTGAAAAAAAGATTTCCGCTCCTCGCACTTGGCCCTCTTGGGGTGAGGCCTTTTTACTACGAACAAAAGCCTCACCAACAATATCCACTGCCACGTAGCTTTTAAGGCCGCCTGAATCTGCAGTGGCAACTCCCACAAAGAAGAGGGAAGCGAAAACAAACACGGAACGTTTCATTTTTTCAAACCTTCAAGGAGCTTGCGGGCATTATTTTACAAGAATGAAGATCACTCTTCATCTTTCGGGTCACTGACGACCGCACTGCTGAGTGTCGCATTCGTGAGAGTGACTCCCCAAAACTTGTCTCCACCTTTTCCACTTGGCTTAATTGCGCCGTCGTCTTCACTGTTAAGAATGGAATCTTCTTTGCTAAAAACTCCGGCTCCATTCCAAATAACAATATGCGCAGGGTCTTCATCATTGTGCACATCAAGCAACAATTTCATTTCCCCTGCCGCGTCGATGGCCAATTCTTTTTCCTGCGACTCACCGAATTTAATTTTTAGCTTCGAAGCATCCCTCTTCAGGTGAATATCAACACCTCCCGAAAGGTCTGTTTTACTGAACGCCTTCAGAATCAAACTTCCACCATCATTTAGAGAAAAGGTCAGTTCAATATTCTTTCCACCATCAACGCTGTCGGCCAGTGGAGATACTGCAAGAGCACTGCCAGTGCCCGAAATAGAAGCATTATTGAAGCTAAGCCCTGAAGAGCTCAGGTTCTTAAAACAAACATCAGAAACCTTTCCACCTTCGCTGCATTCCGTTTTGGTTTCAGACTTTTTACCGCAGCTAAAGAGAGTGGCTGGAGCAGCCAAAAGCGATAATGAATAGATCATTGTTTTCAATTGCATTTTTTGAGCACCTTTCATGAAAAAGTTCGGGCTATAGATAATCACTTATCAATAACAAGTCAATGAGGGGAAAAAAAAGCTCGAATCCAACGTCGTGAGAGCGAGGCTGTCGCTTGCAATCCAAAATCCGAGTTACCCACAAAAAGCTTCTTTTTTTCACTACATAAACTGTAGGCTTTCATCATTATTGAAAGTATATTATCACTAGTAAGTTTTTGAGAACTGTGAGTCTTCGCAGAGCTTACCTCTTGGGAGGATACGTTGAAGGAGCTGGAGTTTATCATCCCTCTTATTTTGCCGTCGGGAGCTCATAGCGCTTCGGGGCTTTCTATTAAAGGAACTTACTATACTGCTTTTGCAGCAATGGTCTTGCCAGCTCTGGCCGAATCCCGATCAGACGTGGCCTTGATATTTGAACAGGTGAGCGTTTTACTACGCCTCACACCACAATCATCGAATCTTCGCACCCGAATGCTCCACGCCCTTTGCAGTAAACCAGAGGAGCACCTCCACAAACAGACAAAGACCCTGAACGTCGCTTACACTGTCAATTTGAGGTCGGCAGAACTCACATCCCTGGATGCCGCCTTGGAAGAGAGTTGCGAAATAGGCCCCTCTGGCGAGCTGAGCATTATTGAGAAACGGCCGCTTTTTGACGTTGATCATTCGGAGCAGCGAGGCGAATTCATTTCACAACTAACGCACCATTGGCGCTCTCATCTTTTTGCACAAATGCTCGAAATGTTTCTCCCGTTTGAGACCGGGAATAGAGATTGGCAAACCGAGCGTGTTACCAGAAAGAGCCTTACGCACGGTTCAATTTTGTCATGGGAAGTCTTTTTTTCGCACGAAATTCCGATGCGGTGCGAATTTGAGGGTAGAGAATACAGACTCGTAGACTTTTTTATCAAGTCCTCCAGTATGCCTTTTGGAAAGAACATCATTCCATGTCTGTTGTCCACGACTGACTCGGCGTCAAGTCAGAGTTACGCGGTAGCAACCCTTGTCCTGAACCAAGAGAATCATAAGTTTGAAGAAATTGAATGCAAAGTGAAAAATCTCAATGTTGAACGCGTGCTCAGGGAAATTGAGAACCAGTATCCGTTCCCGTTGAAGACAGCATTGCTTCTACGGTGGGAGTTTCTCAGCAACATGCTTAAATAAGACCAGGCAGACTTCGACAACACGGGTTCGGCCTCTCAGATGCGCCTCGCAAACACCGACGTTAGTTCTACCGTGCAGTGCACATTTCCAACCCTTCCTTAAGCACAGCTCTCGGCAAATGACGTCCAATGAAAACCATCTGAGTGACTCGACGTTCACTTTCGCGCCATGGACGATCTTGATTGACCCCCATCATAGAATGAACCCCTTGAAACAGAATTCGGTGGGGATTATCGATGGCGTTCACAACTCCCTTATACCTGAGCAACTGCCCCCCAAGCTCCGTAACAGCCAGCTCCATGAAACTCTGAAATTTGGGCAGAAACAACGGTGATTCGAGTTCTATGTATATGCTTTCGATGTCGTCATCATGGCTATGACTATGAAATGCTTTTCCCAAATCAGGCTTAACCGAGAGCCGATCATCAAGATTGAATGCATCGATCTCCCAAAGCGAGGAGATTGGAAGATTGCAATGTTCGGTTTCAAAAATCTGAGCTTGCGAATTCATTCCCAGGATTCGATGACGCAGCTGCTCAAGCTCCTCCGATGTGAGCAGATCTTTCTTATTGAGCACCACAATATCAGCAAAGCCAATCTGCTCCTGCGTTTCTTTAAGCTCTCGAAGGTTTTTTTCTATATGTTTCGCATCTACGACCGTTACAACGCTGTCCAGGTAGTAACTCTGGTTAATATCTTCGTCTAGGAAGAATGTCTGTGCAACGGGACTTGGATCCGCCATTCCGGTCGTTTCAATGACCATGGCATCAAATGACAACCCGCGCCTCACCAGATCTTTACAAATCTTAGCCAAGTCATCACGAACAGTGCAGCATAAACAACCATTGTTCATCACCTTCAGGTCTTCGTCCGCCTGCATAACGAACTCAGAATCGAGATTGACCTCGCCAATCTCATTGAGAATCACCGCAATACGTTTTCCGTGCTGCTCGGTCAGGATACGATTCACAAGTGTTGTTTTTCCCGATCCAAGAAATCCCGTAATAATGGTTACCGGAATTTCTTTGCCTATTTCGCTTACAATTTGGGGAGTCTGTTTACTGCTCATGAAATACCTCTTCAGTGGTCCAATTAAACAAGCCTTTGAAGATTAAAAACTAGCTGCAGTGCCACCCCGAAACCGTTCCCGTAAGTTCGATGTCCAAAAAATCCCGCGATAAGCACCAAAGATCGCAGAAAACGGCAGGAATAAACCAAGAGCCGTGCTGATGCAGCCAGCCATGGAGAGATTCCACCGATACGCAGCGAAAAAGCCAAGTATCGTGCCAGCGAGAGAGATTGAACATGAAAAACAAAGGAACGAGTTGAGTCGCCGTGCCCAGAAGAATGCGCAGGTTGCAGGAAGGGAGAACAACGCAAGTGTAAGAACAGAGCCTACAATATCGAACGCAGCGACGGCGCAAAGACAGACAACTGCCATGAAGCATGCCTGGATAAGATACGGAGAATGTCCGAGGGTGAGTGCGAGGACGGGATCGAAGATTGCAATCGAAAGCCTTCTAACTGCAAACATCGTGAATAGGGCACTACCAAGAAGAGCCCAGATTGCCTTCCATAAAGCTACAGAGCCCAAGTCACTCCCAAACAATTCGAAACGATCGAGCGACGCTGCAGCAAGTTCTCCCATAAGAACCACATGGAGATCAATATGGCTATTACGAAGGAAAGTGTTCATAAGAATTACAGCACAAGCGAACATGCCCGGAAACATTAGGGCAACAACGATGCTAGTGCGTATGCCACTCAATTTACTTATAAGTTCTCCAGCCAAAACAAAAACTAGCCCTATGATTGTCGCACCGACGAGCATAAAAAAAACAGATTCTGCAAATCCGAGCAATGCAACAAGCACAATACCGAGAAGTATGGAATGGCTCACCGCCTCAAGTTGCATGGTGCTTCCCCGCAGGAATAAAAATCCACCAGGAATCGCACAAGCCAAAGATGTTAAGCACGCAATGAGAAGAACTTCCCAGTCGACTCCCAACATTTCCTGACTCCCACAGAGATTAAAACGAATGCAAGAGCGAAAAGTGTGCTAGCAGGACCGGGAGGAACCCCTCGGGATACAGCACTCCACAGGCTCCCTAGAAAGCAAGACAGCCCAGCGAGAACTCCAGAAAGAATCAACAACAACAGAAACCCACGACTCCAAACTCGAGCCGCCACGACGGGTGCGATAAGAATAGATGTGACGAGCAGAGCACCCATTGTTGGTAGCCCGCATCCGATGATGACTATAATCAATGCACCAAGAACAACGCGTATCCCACGCATCGAACCAAAGTGTGTCCAGCTCAAGGACGGGTCAAAAAGAGCAATTGTTATCTTTCTCCAAAAAAGCATCACAAAAAAAACGAATATTCCAAGAAGTGATAGGGAAAGAATGAGGTCAGCTTTTCTAACGGTCGCAAGACTACCAAACATAAAGGTCTCAAGACCAGCTTCTCCCGCATGAGGAAGCCTTTGAATATGAGAGAGAAGCAAGATGCCGAATCCGAAGAAAATAGACAGCGTCGCGGAGAGTGAAGCGTCAGATTTGACTTTGAAACGAGCGGAGAGAAATTGGAGAAAAATGTATGCAGACACACCAGAGAGAAAAGCCCCGCTTGTGAGAACGATATTGGAGCTATATCGCGTGGCCCACCATGCAAGGCAAATTCCCGGGAGAGATGCATGCGCAATAACATCACCAAGAAGACTTTGCTTTTGAAGCACGACAAAAACACCTGAAAACCCCGAGAGCGCCCCAATGACAAAGGCTGTCAAACAAATTCGCAAAACAACGGGGTCTGAGAGAAGATCAGAAAACATATCTGAAGCCTTCACTCTTTGCAGCTGCAAGCTCATCGGCAACTACGCAGCCATCCCCACGTGGTGAGAAAGTGCTCTGGAGGTTCTCCGCAGTCCACACCGATTCAACTGAACCACAGGCAACCGAAGTTCTATTAAGGAGCAAAATGTGATTGAAAATCTCAGGAACAGACTGAAGTTTGTGATGAACAACGATCACTGTCTTGCCTTGGTTACAAATCTCTTGAACCAGGCGAATGAGGGCTTGCTCAGTTTTAGCATCCACTCCGGAAAATGGTTCATCCATGAGATAGAGTTCCGCATTCTGCGCAAGTGCACGGGCAAAGAAAACCCGCTGTTGCTGCCCACCGGAAAGTTGCTTCAGGGGCCTCTGCCAGAACTCTCTCATTCCAACGCTTTCAAGATAATTCAAAACCTGCTCACGCATCCTCTTACGAGCTTGCGACCAGATTGGCGGAACCTTCTCGATTCCCATGAGAACTGCATCAAAAACTGTGACGGGAAAATCCCAATCAACCTCTGATCGCTGAGGCATGTATGCAACACGATGCACCTTGGCAGAATAAGAACCACCGAAAATAGCGAGTGTGCCCTGCGCAGGTTTGACTAGACCAAGAGCGCATCTGACGAGGGTTGATTTGCCGCTCCCATTTGGGCCCACGATGGCACAGCACACGCCTTTTGGAATTTCAAAACCAACATTCTCGAGAGCTGTGGTGTTGCCATACCTCACAGTGAGAGATTGAGCGCTGAGAGCCACCCTACCTTCATTCGATGAAATGCATTGCTGTTGTATATGCAACATTTCGGAAATTTCAATTCTGCCTTGGAGCCAGCGCTGATGTGATGGTATTGACATTCGCGCGCATCATGCCTTCATATGTGCCCGCTGGAGAACCTTTCTCACCAGGGCCATCGGCGTAAAGGGTGCCTGCAAGAGTCACTCTCCAGCCCTTTGCTTTAGAACCTTCAATGATCGCTTCTGCGCTTCGTGTGGGCGTGGAGTTCTCAAGAAACAAGGCAGGAATTTTATTGTTAATGAGAAAATCAGTAACCCGCTTTACATCCGATACGGAAGCGGCACTCTCTGTGTTCACACCTTGAATATTCTCAACTCTAAATCCGTGGCGTTTCGCGAAGTAACTGAATGCATCATGAATTGTTACTAGGATGCGGGCACTAGGAGGAACACGTTCCAGTTCTTTTTCAACATCAGCCTGAAGACGATCAAGTGCTTTCAGATACACAGAGGCGTTCAAAATGTACCGACGTGAATTAGCTTTGTCGACGTCAATGAGCCTATCTCTTGTTGTCGCAACAGCCTGCTTCCACAAGGTTATATCATGCCAGAAATGTGGGTCGAAATGTCCCTTTAGTTCAGGGTCCGGGAGCAGCTTTTCCCTTGGAATATCCTCAGATACTGCTGCAACCATGCTTCTTTTCCGCTGAGTTTGAAAAACCTTCTCCATCTGGGCCTCAAGATGAAGTCCAGAATAGAGAATCAAATCGGCCTGCTTGAGTGCCGTGACATCGGAAGGTGTTGCTTTATAGGTATGAGGGTCGATACCAGGAGCCACTAGCGTGCGAACGGCTACACCTGACCCTGCAATCTTCTCAACCGCCTCTGCAATTTGAGGTGTCGTTACGACGACCTTCAACGGAGAGGCCTGACCCGTTTGAGAAAGCGCTAGCAAACTGCTTACAAATACAATCTGGCACCGCATAGTGAAACTCCTTCAATCTCCGAGTTAGCCCCTGTATTGATATTTTATTATCATTTGTCAAGTCTAAAGTTATTCAGCCTTTAAAAAGACAAGTCGTATATTAGCCCAAAATCTCTCATCTCTTGTGACAATATACGAGAAGTGATAATCAACTACTACATTCGACTGACAACGCGAAACGAGAGGGAGAGGGTATGCGACTACCGGTTACGGTTCTTTCAGGGTTTCTGGGAGCTGGAAAAACAACCCTGCTTAATCACGTCTTACGCAACCGCGAGGGCATGCGCGTTGCCGTGATTGTGAATGACATGAGCGAAATTAATATTGACGCAGAGTTGGTAAAAAACGGTGACGCCAATCTCTCAAGGACAGAAGAACGCCTTGTCGAGATGACGAATGGCTGCATCTGTTGCACGTTGCGTGAAGACCTTCTTATAGAGGTCAAGCGCTTAGCGTTGGAAAGAAAGTTTGACTATTTGCTCATTGAAAGCACTGGAATCTCGGAGCCACTTCCTGTCGCTGAAACCTTCACATTCGCCGATGAACATGGCAACAAACTTTCCGATCATGCGGAACTTGATACTTTGGTGACCGTGGTCGATGCGTCACATTTTCTGGAACTCTATTTCTCAATGCAATCGCTTCTGGATCTGAAACTTGTCGACGATGAAAAAGACAGGCGTCAACTCGTAGATTTGCTCATCGAACAAGTCGAGTTCGCAAACGTCATCGTTATCAACAAAGTCGACACAGTTGATGAAACCCAAGCCGCGTGTCTAGAGGCCATCCTGCACCGGTTGAATCCGGACGCACAGATTGTCCGAAGCTCATTCGGCGGGGTTCCGCTTTCTCGAATTCTTGGAACGAAGTTGTTCGATTTTGACAAAGCAGCGCAGGCACCCGGGTGGCTCAAAGAACTCCACGGTGAGCGCACATCAGAAAAGGATGAGTATGGCCTGTCGAGTTTCGTTTACAGGGCGCGCCGTCCATTTATGCCTGAGCGACTTGTAAGTTTATTTGAGCGCTCTTTTCCAGGAGTCCTTCGAGCCAAGGGCACCTTTTGGCTGGCAAGTCATCCCGAACGAGCTTGGTCTTGGTCGCTGGCTGGACTTTCTTTTAAAATAGAACCGAGCAAATTGTGGATGGCAGCTTTTGCTGAAGACGAAGGAGAGGATGCCTTTGAACTTTTCAGAAAGACCTCAAGCGATTGGCATGTCGAATTCGGTGATAGAAAACAAGAACTCATCTTCATTGGAATTGACCCTGAAGAAGATGAGCTCACAAGAGCTCTGGATGATTGCCTGCTCACTGACCTCGAGATTGAAGCATGGCGGCAGGACAGCGGCCTTTTCGACGTAGACTTATTCTCTTCAATTTGTCCGCGCTCGAGCATCAGACCAACGCAACAAAAATCATCCACTGCTGCAGGCGCCTTCATTCGCTTTGCTCAAGAAGAGCTTTTCAACGAGAATCGTTGAAAACAGAGTCACCAAAGACAATACCGGCGTGTTTAATGCACTTATGATCACGCTCCCCCAATATCCAAAAGCAACTGAACAAATTAGAAAACTTGATAAGCATCAATTCAGCTCGTCTTCTGAATCACAAATCTCACACCGCGAAAAAATAAAATCGCCTAAAACGAGGCTAGCGCAGCGCAACAATTCGATACGCAACCAATTGCTGCATTGACGACATAAAGCAATAGCCGACACAAGCAATCAGGAGCGGGAGACTCCTCCGGAGGGGCTGACGAATGGACTTTCCATTATATCATTTGGATTTTTTGAATAACAGAATGCTTATTGCTGTCGTTGCTATCTTACACGTCATCATTAACCACGCCATGGCTGTGGGGGGAATTCCCTTAGTCGTCTATTTAGAGCGAAAAGCATTCATTAACAAAGACGCTCGATGGGATAATCTCGCCAAGAAAATCATGTTCATATTTTTCATAACAACAACTACGATCGGAGCGATGTCTGGTGTAGGAATCTGGGTCACTGCATCACTTGTTAATCCGGCCGCAATTGGCAGTCTCTTGCGCGTATTTTTCTGGGCGTGGGCAATTGAATGGGTTGTCTTCATCACTGAAGTGTGTCTCATTCTTTGGTACTTTCTGAGCTGGAAAGAGATTGATCATTCCAAAAAGAAGTCCCACGTGCGCCTAGGCATTGCCCTTTCAGTTGCATCCTGGATTACAATGGCCATCATTGTTTCTATCCTCGGGTTCATGATGGACACAGGCGCATGGACTGGCGACGGTTCTCTTTTATCCGCTCTGTTCAACCCAGTTTACTTACCTCAACTTGCCTTCCGCACCCCACTCGCGATGGTTTTCGCTGGAGCCATGGCTATGGCGTTTATTCCCTTCTTCTCAGACAAATCACTGCCTGAAAAGCAAGACATCTTGAGGCTTCTTGGGAAATGGACTTTGGCCTGGTCTGCACCACTTGCGCTAGGTGCTCTTTGGTATCGGAATGCAATTCCCGCATACTCGGTCGGCAACCTGCAAGTAGCAATCACAACTCAAGCCTTTGCTAATTGGTATCAGCAACTTCTCATTGTTTCAGCTATTGTATGTGCGTCGATTATCTTAATTGCTCTAGCTTGTATTTTTATACCCAAACGAGTCGGAGCGGTTGCTCTTGTGGCTCCCGCTATTGGTGTCGCAGCAATGCTGGGCCTCTTCGAGCGCGTTAGAGAATTTATCCGAAAACCATTTGCTATTCAGGGATATCTTTATTCAAACGGGTATCGTGCAGAGGACTATCCACTGATGAAACGTGATGGGATATTGCGTCATTCAACCTTTTCAGCAGTGCGAGAAGTGACCTCTGAAAATACACTCGTCGCCGGTGAGGAAGTCTTTCGACTAGCCTGTTCCCGTTGCCACACCGTTTCGGGAATCAACTCAATACGAAACAATCTCGGAGCGATGTATGGATTCAACACGACGTGGGATCCGGAAATCATTGGCTCATACATTGATACCATGCACAACGGCCGTGCTTATATGCCTCCATTTCCTGGAAATGCGAAAGAAAGAAAAGCTCTTGCTGAGTATTTAGTTCAACTTCAATCGCAGGTTCAGCCTCTCAAGGGCGTCCAAGACACTGGCATCCAGGGCGTCGCACGTTGATTTTAAATTATGAATTAAATACTCGGAGAACTACATGTCCAATTTAATACCACGCGACCTGCCTCTTCCACTTCCAGCACCGGTTTGGCTACTTGAATCTCTACTCGTCTTATCATTCATGCTGCATATCTTGTTTGTAAACCTAATGGTTGGAGGCTCGTTATTTACAGTCTTCTATCAATGGAAGGGAAAGACTGACCAACGTTTCGAAGAACTCGCTTACTTGGTCGCAAAAACCCTAACAGTGAACAAAAGCCTCGCCGTCGTCTTCGGAGTGGGACCACTCCTGTGTCTCAATGTTCTTTACACAACATTCTTTTATAGCGCGAATGCACTGACGGGGACCGCCTGGTTGATGATCATACCTCTCATCTCGGGAGCATTTCTACTGACGTACTTACACAAGTACACATGGCATAAAGACTCCCTGAGCAGAGGTTCACACAGGCTCATTGCAATTTTTGCAGCAATTCTCTTCTTAATTATCCCATTCATCTTTCTTGTAAACGCTAACCTTATGCTTTTTCCTGAGCGCTGGGGCGAAGTGAAGGGTTTCTTCTCCGCACTTCTTCTACCTAACGTTTTTCCCAGATATATGCATTTTATTGCAGCTTCTATTACTGTGACTGGTCTCTTTCTGATTGGGTATTTGGGCAGGAGCAAGGATCCAAGTTCAATTTTTAAAAGGGAACCTCATTTTCTTTTCGAAGCAAGAAGGAGTCTCTATTCACTTTGCTTTGTCATTACTGCTGCTCAGTTTATAATCGGCCCACTTGTGCTCTTTACTCTGCCATCCCATGGAATCAGCGGAACAATGTTAGGAACTCTGCTCATAGCCATAGTCATGGCAATGGCACTGCTGAAGTTCCTCTATGATGAAGCCAAGAACCCAACGCCACAACTTTCCAAAGGCTTTCCGAAAATAGTTTTTCTCTTCACTGTCATTGTGGCTTTGATGGTTTCCATCCGGCACATATATCGAGAGCAAGCACTCAGCGCGCACAAAAAGGTTCAAACGGAAAAAACTCAAGCCTTCCTCGATGAGAGCGCTGCTGCTGCGATTCAGACAAAATCACCGGCTGCCGCAGTCAGTCCGGAAGAGAAAGGAAAGAATGCCTTTGCTTCATACTGTTCGGGCTGCCATGCCGAGGCGAAGGCCATGGTAGGCCCCGCACTCACTGAGATCCGGGACATCTATAAAACCGACACCGCTGGTATTGTTAAGTGGACAAAGGCTCCTGGTAAAAAGCGACCTGGAATGGCCATGCCTGCTATGAATCACGTGCAAGAGGACGACCTCAATGCAATTGCGCAGTGGATTTTAAAGACGAAGTGACACAGCTGATTCGGGTGTGGAACCCGAGAATTCAAAGAAAAGCATTACTCATAGCTCAAAGGAACTGCTTTTCCTCGAAAAACTCGATAGAGGAAAATCGAATATCCAACCAAAAAAGGCATCACCACAAGAGTTCCCACAAAAATAATCAACAGCGAATCCCTCGAACTTGCCGCATCAATCAGCGTGAGTGAGTTTGGAATGACGTATGGAAATAAATTGAAAACCAATCCATGCGACAAAGCCAAGAAAATACCGATGGTGACAACGAAGGGAAGCCAGTTGAGGGCATCATTTGCCAATGGCATGGCCCGCAGAACAAAAAAGATTAAAGCTGCCAGGCCAAACGTAAGCAATGGAACAGGAGCAATCGCCAACAAATGACTAACATCATCTACCCTCTCCAACACATCAGGCTTCACAATTGGCTTAGCAATTGAAACAAATAAAATAAGCGCAGCAAAAATCACAATCAGTTTTCGGGCTGTTGAAATGGCGAATATTTGCAGTTCATTGGTGGACTTAATAATCAGCCAACACGAACCTATGAGCATGTAGCCCACAGAGAGGGCGAATGCGACAAGAACTGAAAAAACCGTTGGACCCGATGACTGTTCAAAGCCAACAACATACTGCCCCAGCATATACCCTTGCGAGAGCGAAACGAGGGAAGAACCAATAATAAAAATTCTATCCCACCTGAGTTTCTGATTTTGCGGCGTTTTTGCTCGAAAATCGAAAGCAACTCCTCTCAGAATCAAACCAATCAACATGACAAGGATAGGAAGATACAGATGACCAAGGATCACACCGTGCGCCTTCGGAAACGCGACTAAAAGCAG
>JBILKQ010000007.1:0-39836 GCA_044376655.1 Silvanigrellaceae bacterium | reverse complement strand
TTACGACGTCATGGCACCCTGTTTGAATCCCGGCCATGAAGCCTTTGAGGTGGTCAATTTGCGTCTTGCGTTGATTCACCTTGATCGCAAGGAAATCAGCAGGGCGGCATCGCTTTTGGAAGTAGTGCTGCAGGGCAAAGCGCTCAAAGACGAACACGCTGCTCTGTTTTGGCGAGGATATCTCGAACATCTCCAGACCCCAGCGGCGCACCAAAATCAGCTTGCAAAAAACACAATGGATGCGAGCGCAGTCAGGATAAGCAATACCTACTGGGCACGCTTGGTGGAAAAGTATCCGTTGACTTTGCATGCTTTGGTTGTCGATCAAATGCACGGAATCGATACTTATGAACGTTATGCCAGAAGGCCATCACCGCAGGTTTCGATGTATCATGGTCAGGAATGGAACCTCGAGAATGTATCGCATTTGCTTGCTGGAATTTTTATGGTCAAACGTTCTTACCCGGCATTGGAGAGGCTCGCCCGCCTGTTCGATGAGGCAGGATTTGCATCAGCCACATTTGAAACTGCGATGTTTCAGGTGAAATTTTTTGAGGCTGCGAGCAACCAGCGTGCCGTAATCAAGACGATTTGGTCTTCCCTGAAAACACACGGCTCTCAGAATTTGAGCGAAGAGTTGCTCGAATACCTTTACCCCGTGCGCTTCCGCAATGAAATTGCGCAGCAAGCCTCATTCATTGATCCCGCGTTGGTCTTCTCTTTAATTCGCCAGGAAAGCAGCTTCAACCCTCGTGCAACAAGTCCTGTCGGTGCGCGTGGGTTGATGCAAGTGATGCCTGCAACAGCTCGCAAAGTGGAGCGCAGAGGGAATATTGATTTGTACGATCCGAATACAAATATTCGCATTGGTTCGAAGTATCTTTCGATTTTGCGCAACAAGCACAAAGGCGATTACTCGCGTCTCATTGCCTCTTACAATGCAGGACCCAACAATACGAAGAAGTGGGATGTGCGATATCACGGTGAGGTGCCTTTGCTGTTTGCTGACATCATCCCTTTCCCTGAAACACGTTATTACGTGAGCGGATTAATGCGGCATATGTATTGGTACAGAGCTCTGGTGTCACATTTGAAAGAGGCACCCGGAGCAGTCCAGATCAACTGGTCTTGGTCGCTCAAAGACGTCGTCCCACAGGCTGAGTTCTTCGGTGTCAGAAAGGGTGAAGCACTGCAGGTGAAACTCGAACCGCTGCCCTGGATGCCGACAGGAGCAGCTGAGAAATCGGCTGCAGACAGCAAGTGAGTTGAATTGCCCTCGGCAAAAAAAAAGGGTCGATTGGCAGTGTCATTGAGTGGAATAGAATCTCAGCGCGGGCTCTCTGGAGCGTTTACAAAACCCGCCGAGAGCGTTTGGGTGGGAACAATGAAAACCCATTCGTTGAGGGCTTTGCGCTCCTCATTGAGGAGTCGAGCCAAGCAAACGCGCGAGCCGAGTTCGAGCGGCAGCCCTTCATTCATAACATAGCCAATGCTGCTGCGGCCCAGAGAAAAACTTTCATAAGAAACATCAAATCCGCCGTCGCGTTCAGCACATTGGACGATACCTTGGTTTTCTTGTGGAATGAGCGCATCACCGCCGGGAGTGGCGAGCACGATGCGAATCTGGGAGCCACGCACAAAGGCGTCTTTTTGCCCCGGATTCAGCACCACTGAACCCTTGGGGCGAATTTCCAGGCGACACAGTCCACTCTGTGCGCTGCCCTTGACTACAAATGGTCGCGCCATGTTCGACCAACTTCCGTCGACCCAGTTCACCATGCCATCGCTTCGAGTCAGGCGGCGTGGTGGCAGCGATTCACAGGGCAAAAGATCCTCGCGTGAAAGCAGAAGCGAAGATGCAAACAGCTGCGCGTTGCCCGCGTGACTCTCATCGAGTTGAGAATTTGTAACTACGTTTTCCGTATCATTTTGGCGTGCCGCGAGAGCGCGGTATGACTCAAGCCGTCCCCGCTGGGAGCCTTCCTGACAACCAGAAGCGAGAGCGAGCAGCATCAGCGCCGTGGCTCTGCCGCACCCATTCGATAAACATCCATGTTCAAAACGATGTTTCTTCAATCTCGCCTCCGCCCACCTGGGGTATCGGCTGCTTTTCGACAGACTGAAGGGAGGTTAGAGGGTGAGCCCTGATTTCCAAGCTCCGAATAAGTGTTCAGCCCGGGTGGCAAGCAGGTCTCTCTTCAGACCTTTGTCGAGTTTTTTGATTTTATTTGAAGGTGAAAGCTCGGGAAAAAATTGAGCCTGCTCCGTCAGGAACTCAGGGCTCAATTCTCCGAACAGGCCCCAGTGGATGTTCATGGGGCAGTATCTTGCAGGATCCGCATCACGGAGGTGTGCCACCAAGCATCCAAGAGCCGTATCTGCCGGGGGAAGGTTGAAGGCTATTTGGCGCGCGAGTTTGTGGCCGACGATGTGAGCTACGAGCAAACCCATCGCTGCACTTTCGACGTAGCCCTCTACACCTGAAATTTGTCCTGCAAGCCAGACTTGAGGAGCACACTGCAACGAGAGGTCGCTCTTGTTCAGCAGACGCGGGGCAACAAGATAGGTGTTGCGGTGCATGCTTCCCATGCGATGAAATTCTGCATGTGCAAGGCCGGGGAGCATGCGGAAAATTCGTTTCTGCTCGGGCCATTTCAGACGGGTTTGGAAACCAACCATGTTGTATGCACCATCGCCCAATTTTTCGCGGCGGAGTTGCACCGCCGCATACGGGCGTCGACCAGTGCGCGGGTCGTCGAGTCCCATGGGTTTCATGGGGCCAAAGGCAAGAGTTTTCGGACCGCTCTCGGCTAACACCTCGATGGGCTGACAGCCATTGAAAAATCGCGGCTCCTCGAACTCATGATACGGAACTTTTTCACCCGCTTTCAGAGCGTCAACAAAGGCGAAGTATTCATCCTTGTTGAGAGGGAGGTTCAAGTAGTGGCCGTTTTCGCCATCGGTGTCGTTAGCTTCCTGAAGCTTTTTTAAATCATCATCTCTGCGCGCTGTGCGGGTTTTTCTGTTGGCAAAGAAAGCGATATCGTAATCTATCGTGTCGCCATCCACGATCGGTGCAATGGCATCGTAGAAGTAGAGCGCATCCGAACCGGTGCGCACCCGCAAATCCTCTGCCAGAGAATCTGCTGTAAGGGGACCTGTGGCCACGATGATAGCATCGACGCCATAGTTCGAGAGTTGGTTGAGGTTTTGAATTTGTGTTTCAACCACCTGGATGCGCGGATGGCCGCGCAAAGAGCGGGTTATGAATCCTGAGAACAGCTCGCGATCAACAGCCAGAGCCTCTCCTGCGGGAACTTCGCTGCCACGTGAGGCCTTAATCATGATGCTGCCAAGAGCATCCATTTCCGATTTCAACAGGCCGGCCGGATTCAGACGGCTTTTGCTTTTGAGACTGTTGGAGCATACGAGTTCGGCAAAGTGATGCGGCTCTGACTGCGCCGGGGTGGGGGTTGTTGCCTTCATTTCGAAAAGAACAACTTCGAGCTTGTATGTTTCAGCCAGCGTCCAGGCAGCTTCCGAGCCTGCCAAACCAGCGCCAATCACAGCGATTTTCATGCCATCCACCTCGCAACAGAACGAGGCCTTTTTGCACACCGCGTGGCGTTTGTCATGCGAAACAAAAAACCACGGATTAACCGTGGTTTCGTAATTTCTTTGCTCTGCCGACGAGGCTTACTACGGCTCGCCTCACGGACAATCGAGGTTGGAGGTCTCAACAAAGCAGTTGAGCTCAGGAGACCAGCGCATCAGCGCCGGACGGTGCATGAAGAAGGGCCCCCATGCAATGCGGATTGTTTCGGGTTTTGCATAGCAGGCCACTTGTCCAGTGGTCACGAGGGTCAGGTCGTCATCCACAACGGGCATGCCGTTGTAAACGCGGTCTGGAACCTTGAGCCAACAGTTTTGGTTGCTCTTGTTGACCCTGCAGGCCACTGTGTCTTTGAACTTGCTGCAGTCGCGCGAGAAGCCAGGACCTTTCGGTGGGGGATTGCTGGGTGTGGTTGTGCCACCGCGCGCTGCAAGGAACTGCCGGCCCATGTAACCGACCTTTCCTTTGTAGCGGACCTTGGCCCAGTCAGGACCTGCGTTTCCGAGCGTACAGACTTCCTCGCCCTCATTCGCACCATCGAGCACGGGAGCGGTAGTGTTGGGCTGTTCGCGCAGTTTCAAACCTGTGGACGTGCCTGTGACGAACATCTGCACGCACTCGCCGTTTCCGCCTGCAACAGCTGTGTTGAGTTCGTTGTAGAGCTCCATGGGCCATGCCGGCTGCAAGCAGATTGTGGGGTCTGCACTTGCAAATTTTGTCTTGCAGGCATCCACCAGATTCTGTGGGAAACCACCCTGCGGAGCGCACTTGGTTTTGACTTCATCGCATTGCACAGCCGGCTGCGCAGCAGGAGGGCTTTGCACTGGCGCGGGTGCGAGCGGAGCCGGTTCTTCCTGTTGCTCAATTGGTTGGCAGCCCTGCAGAGCTGATATGCCGAGAACGGTAGCAAGCCCAAAGGCTGCAGCTGAGAGCCGAACAGAGTGACGCAACATGCCCATGTCCTCCTGGACGTCTTTTTACGAACGGGGTATCGGCAGGTCGGAAAATGTCTTAAGTTGAATTTGTGGACTTGACGGAACTTTGACTAAAAAAAAGTACCACCCCGTCGCGGGATGGTACGCAAGGAAGAACAGACCATGTCCGACAATGTAATCTTCTTCGCTACGCGAATCCGACCACCTTGCCCTTTGGGCAACGCGAATTTCCAGATGCGCAGCTTTTGGGTCAAGTCCAGAACAATTCTCGCAAAATGAATTCACAATTGAATGTTAAAAAGCAATTGAGCGAGCCGCGCGGCTAAGCCTGCGCCCACCAGAAAGGAGTCAGGTGTGACAACAGCCCCATACATAGTTGTGACCGGCGCACACGGATTTATCGGTAATCACGTGCTCGAGAAACTCCTCATGACCGATCTCTCCGAGCTGCAGCGGCCTACTGGAGGAACCGCTGCGGTGGCTAGTAGTCCGGCAGGGAGCCAAGTGAGATTTTCACAGCAATCGGGATCGTCTCCACGTGTTTTTGATCTTTGGGCGGTTGACCTGCCTGAGAGTGCGGCCAGGAACACTGCACATCGCTTCGCACAGTCAAGCCGTGTGAAAATTGTTTTCCAGAAGGATCTACTTTCCACCCTACGTGCAGCCCCACAACCGCCGCTGGCGGTGATTCACAATGGTGCGTGTTCATCGACGGTCGAGCGCAATCCTGCAGTGTTTGCTGAGCTCAATGTCGGCTCTTCGCAGGAACTGTGGAACTACTGCGCCGAACATGGTGTTCCGTTTATTTATGCCTCGAGTGCTGCGGTCTATGGCGACGGCTTGAAAGGCTTTTCTGATCTTCCGGAAAATTGTGCCCAGTATCGGGCGTTGAATCTTTATGGCCAATCCAAACTCGACTTCGATCTCTGGGCTATGAAACAGCAAAGCACGCCAACTCTTTGGTTTGGGTTACGTTACTTTAATGTTTATGGTCCGTTTGAAAGTCACAAGGGTGGACAAGCCAGCATGGTTTTCCATGGCTATCAGCAGGCGACGCGCAATGGAGTCATCCGTCTCTTCAAGAGCAACTCACCCATCTACACAGACGGCAACCAGCTGCGTGATTTTGTTTATGTAAAAGACATCGTCAAAGTCACTCTGTACCTGCTCGGACTGGCTCTCCGCGGCGAAAAACCAGTGCTCCCTCCACAAACCCGCAACGGTTGTTTCGTTAATGTTGGAACCGGCTCAACGCGCAGCTGGAATGATCTTGCCGAGTCGGTTTTTGATGCGCTTTCTCTGCCACGGCGCATCGAGTATATTGAAATCCCGGAGAATATTTCCGGACAGTACCAGAATTACACATGTGCGGATCTCTCGGTCCTGAGACAGTTGGGGTACAGCCACACGTTCACATCTTTGCAGGAAGGTGTGCGAGAATATGTGCAACGTTATTTGATGCGCGGACTTTGAGGAGCTTGTAGGAATGAGTGATGTAACAGAGTTGACCCGCAAAGTTTATTGGTCACCCACAGGCGAGTTGGCCACGGTTTTGCAGCAAACAACCTACATCTGGCTGGTGATTGCCCTTGCCGTGATGGGGTGGGGAGTTTGGCGCCGGATTCAAATCTGGAAAATCGGCAAGCCGGAAGCAGCGTTTGATCGTCCTGTGGAACGCATTGTGCATTTGCTGAAGGGAACTTTGGGACAAGCCAAGGTTCTGCGCGCGCGGCGGATGCGCGATCCTAAGCCCCGTTCGTATTTCGCAGCGTGGATGCACGGGCTTATTTTCTATGGTTTCATGGCGCTGGTTTTCGCCACGACCATTGTAGGTCTTAAAGACTACGGAATCATCGACCTCTATTATGGTTCGTTCTACGCATTCGTTGTGATTGTCTCTGAGCTCGGGGGACTTGCTCTGACCATTGGTTTGGGTATGGGCATTTTCCGTCGTTCCACCCGCAAAGATGAGTTCAAACATGCGCTCGACTACACGGTGCTTTACGTGCTGCTTTTTGTTCTGTGCATTCAAGGCTTCGTGATTGAAGGCTTTCGTCTTGCAGTAGACAAGGGAGCAATCGATGCCAATCTGAGCTTTGTTGGTAATCTTTTCGCTGCACTATTTCCTTCAGAAATGAGCCCGCAAGCCAGCAACAACACCTATGCCGGCCTGTGGTATTTCCACATGCTCACGACCATGGCCTTCATTGCGGTGATTCCCTACACGCGCGCGATGCATATCGTAACTGCATCTCTCAACCTCTACACTCAGCGGCTCGAGCCGAATGTGGTGCTCCCAAAAATCGATTTTGAAAATACAGAGGCCGAATATTTTGGTGCACGGTCAGCAATGGACTTCACCTGGAAGGACATGTTGAGTTTCGACAGCTGTACTGAGTGTCGCCGCTGTACGGATATCTGCCCTGCGAATGCTGTGGGTAAAGCGCTTGATCCGCGCCAAGTTATGCTCAAACTGCGTGACAGCATGTTGGTTGAAGCACAGCTGCCAGCCGACAAGCGCAATGCAGAAGAGAACTACCTCTATGAATCAGGAAAGATCACAAGCGAAGAAATTTGGGCCTGCACCAACTGTGGCGGCTGTGTGAACGAGTGTCCTGTGGGTATCGACCAGCTGCGCGGCATCATGCAGTTGCGTCGTTATCAAACCCTAACTCTGGGTGAAATTCCCGCATCGGCGGGCAAGGCCATCGAAAACATCAAACAGCATAAGAACCCCTGGGGTGTCTCGCATGCGGATCGGTTCAAGTGGGCTGAGGGCCTGGATGTTCCGGTCATCACTGGCGAGTCCCCTGAAGTGGAATACCTCTATTATGTCGGCTGTGCGGGCTCCTACGATTCGGGAAATCAGAAAGTCGCTCGCAGTGTGGTGAAGATTCTCAAAGCGTGCGGTGTTGATTTCGCAGTTCTGGGCAAGGCCGAGCAGTGTAACGGTGAGCCCGTCAAGCGCCTTGGCGATGAATACAGTTTCTCTGAAATTGCACGCAGCAATGTTGAGCAGCTCAATGGGCTCAAGTTCAAGAAGATCGTGACCCATTGTCCGCACTGCTTCAACACCATCAAGAATGACTTCAAGGAGTACGGTGGCCATTATGAAGTGCTGCACCACAGCCAGCTCCTCTCTGCTCTGCACCGCGACGGCCGATTGAAGATGCCGGGTGAAGTGCGCAAAGAAGTCACCTTCCACGATCCGTGTTTCTTGGGGCGCCACAACGGCGAATACGAAGCACCCCGCCAATTGCTCGAAGGAATTGCCGGTCTGCGCATCCATGAAATGGAATACGCTCGCCAGCAGTCGAGCTGTTGCGGTATGGGCGGTGGTAATATGTGGTACGAGTCCAAGGGTGGTGAGAAAAATATTGTCATGCAGCGCCTTGAGCACGTGGCTGCAACGGGAGCCAAAACTCTTGTTACGGGATGTTCGTTCTGCATGATCAACTTCAAGGGCGCATTCAAGAACCTCGAGGCCACCAAAGATCTTGAAGTCATGGATCTGGCCGAGGCGGTTGCGCTCACTCTCCCTGCTGAGCAGAAACCAGAATCTCGCGCCTGAACATCTCCGGGGCGCTCTGCCTGCCCCGAGGACATTGCGGCAAGAATTGCATCCTCCGAGTCAAAATGGCTCGGAGTTTTTTGTTCGTCCTCTGACGTTCTTTGAGCCTCTGCTGCACACATCCGATACCGCCTTTAGGGAGGCACGGAAGAAGTTTGTGAGCAGCGCCCATGCAAAATTTTGGGTCTTAAGATGCGCTTGGCTGGCAGCATTGTTTTGTTGTTGGCCTGCCGATGCGTTCGCATCATCGCGCGGAGTTCGCACGATTTTCGGCGCAGGCCGGGGGCTCACGTTTTATACGTCACCCGAGCTCTCCGACATCAATGCTCGTCTGGGCAATAGCCCACGCCTCACAGTCGACTATGAATTCGGGCGGGCTCTGAGCTACCAGGCGAGCTACGAACAGAGCCGTAGTAGAGATGTTTGGATTTGGGGGGCCGAGCTGCAGCACTGGGCCGAAACTCATCGTGGTCGCGCGACCTCGGGTGACTTTTCGCCCCGCAGTGAGGCGACACTGGCATTCACGCGCCTTTGGTTCAGTGGCGGCGTGCGTTTGTGGCCCTGGGTGGGGCCTATGATCGTCAAGCAGAATACCAACTTCACCGGATTAGCTGTGCGCATGGCGCGGGTCAGGCCATTGAGTTCAGGGCTTTTTTCGTGGTTGCGTGTGACGACAGGACCTTTGTTGTGGAAACACGACTATTTGCTTTCAGATGAGGCCAATCAGACGCAAATCAACTACGCATCGCGAACGCTTTCTTGGGAGGGTGGGGTACGCTGGAGTCTGGGATGGCGGCTCGGCTCGTTTTGTGATGTGGGAGTTGATGTTTCTTCAAGTGTCTCTGTTCCTGTGAAAGGGGAAAGTTTGGTCGGGCAGTTCTACCTGAGTGGGAGAAATGCGCGCGATAGTTCAGAATCTTTGAGTGTTGAAAAGATTTCACGAACACGCTGGCAGTCTACGCAAGCGATGATGTTTGTTCGTTTTTTCTACCCATAACCGATGTCAAATTCGAAGACGGCAATTTTTCTCAAGAAGTTTGAGCTCCTGCCGAACCAATGAGTGAGCAAGGATGCTCTCAAGTGGGGAAGTGTCATGCAGAAGCACCCTAGATCCGGTTGTCCCGGAACAAAAAGTCTCTTCGTGTGGCTCGGATTGGCGGCCGCCTCAATGAGCGCTGCCTGTGGGGCACTCGAAGTGCGCGATCTCAAGGACACCTTTGGCAACAAAAAGAAAGGAAGCAGCGAGAGCGACCAAGATTGGTCAACCGTTCGGGTTGGCGTGACACCCTCACAACTATTAACAACTCGTCTCGTTGGGGCAGATTACTCGCCAGACAATTTCTCGCTTTTTTCCCTGGATTCGGTAGCGGCCTTTGATTTGGTGAACGCAGCGGCGTTCAAGTTCAAGGTCACGGGTTGTGCTTCAGGCTATTCGATCACCACAACCAGCGTTGCATCAACTTCAACGACGATGAAGCTCTACAAGACCGACAAAAACTGTGAAGTCGGTTTGGTGGAGTTCACCTATGACAGCAAGGTCTATTCACCACTATCAGTGTCAGAGTTGAAAGGGGCGGCTGGAACGGCTGCCACATTCTCCGCGGGCGCGGGCGATGACCTGAAGGTGAAAGTCTACAAGCAGTTGATCGCAGCGGGTGTTGCAGATGGCCAGGAAGCCGCGTTTACGTTTATCAAGAGCACGAAAGGCTCGGATGCGAATGTGGTCGACTACACCGCCGGTTCACCTTTGTCGGTGAATGGAATTGAGGCTCCGTCGTTCAGTATTCTCAGCCCCAACGGGATCGAGTTGCAAGATATTGCGGCCGCAGACGGTAAAGGCAAATTCAAGTTCACCTTGCAGTGCGCTCAGACTCTGACTCAACCCGGTGGGGGGTCAAACTGGGCCTGTCCGCGGGTGAATGGAGAAACCAATCCACAGCTCATAACCAACATGTCGGTGAAGCTTATTCACGATACAGCCGATAAAAGCACTTATTCTTACGATGAGATCGATACAATTATGGCTTCGGGAACAACCCCGATCACCAACAGCATGAGAGTTTCGGGAACCAACATCCAAATCGAAAATCTTTGGGGGCCGGGCAAACTCGTTGACTTCAAGCAGATGGTCCTCATCATCGGCTACACCGATCCTTCTACTCCCACATCGCGTGGAACGAGCTATAAATATTTCAACGTAGACATCGGTGCCCCAGTCCCGTAAATTTGAGGGAGTGTCAGTCGGATCACTTTGAAGCCATGGGTGAGGCGGATTGCTCATGGACCTTTGTTTTTCAAAGAAACAAAACCAAGCCACAAGAACTTTAAGGGTTGTTGTGCTTTCTTTCTTTGTTTGCATTCTTCAGGTTGGATGCGGTTCGCGTTCAGCGAGCAAAACTTCTTTGACCCCCGATGAGGCTTTTGCGCGTTTAAAACCAATCTCTGGAATTCCTTTGCTGTGCAATCAAATCAATGGCTATGGCTGTGGCCGACTGAGTGTGTCGAATTCAACTGGTGAGCAATCCATAACCCATGAGGATTTTCTCGTCAGGTGCTCCCAAAACGCCAACGGCATTGCTGTTTCTGCACGCGATCAAGTTGGCTTTGGACCTGGCTTGTCGTTTGGTTTTCATGCAGCGCAAGTTGCGGCCTTTGCAGAAGAAAAATTTGTATGCAGTGGTTTGGAAATGACCAATGACCCCGCGATTGCGAAGTGGAAGCCGCGCAGCTGTGGGGTCTTTGTGCGCTATGGAGAAACCGAGGTCTGGACCATTGCCGACGAGCCGTGCACGGTGACTCTGCAATTTGCGGATGAGAGGTGGCGTGGAATCATCGACTGCCCGCGCTTGAGCAATGGAACGACTGCTTGGAGTTTCAATGAAGTGGGGGTTTTCACATGCCCCAAGTTTTGAGCACAAAGTATGCGCTTGCGTGTTTTTCGACACTTCTGCTTTGCCTGAAGTTGGGCTGTGGAAAGAAATCGAGCGAGGCTGATTCCGAATCTTCGCAAACTTTGCATCTGAGCCTCTCCGTTCGCCCTTCTACAATGCTTTTGGGTGTAAACGATGCCTCGATTTCCGAGTTGACTGTGCAGCGCTATAACTGCCCTTCCTCAGCTGAACAAACTGATTATGTGCTGGCTCCAGTGGAGGCCGATAAAACTTTTGTGTTGAATGAGGAGCGCACCATTCTTGAGGGGTGTTCCCTCAGAGTGAGAAACGTCAAAATCAAATGGAAGGAGCTCACGGTCAGCTTCAGTGCGGTTAAAGATGCAACAACCGCTGCGGCAACCACCGAGACTGTTCTTGCCAACCCTTCTCAAAGTGCTTTTTTGAATGTCGTGATGCCGGCCAAAGTGGGTGTGGCGGTCGATAAGAATTTGTTTTGGTCTATGAATCTTTCATACATTGACAACAAAACGCGTCTTTTTCCTGTTGTGGCGGAAGCACGTGAGCCAGGCGTTGCCGCTTTAGGCCTGACTATCTCCCGCCTCGAAGATCGTGGCACGGTTAATACCATTTGGCGAGAATTCGGTGTTTCGTTGTCGTGCGGGGCTCCGCAAACGTTCGGCACCTGCAATGACCTCGATCTCATGGGCATCAAGGCTCGCTTCGTTTTGCAAAAAGACGTGGATACAGGTGTTGCGGCGCAAATCAGGTACCAGGGAGGCTTGAACGATCTTCAGTTCACCTCGGCCCTCACCCACATCGTGGGTTCAGGCCTCAGGTTCACATTGAACATGCCCGTCAGCTCTTTCGGCCAACCGCTGTTTTTGATTCTCATGAAAGATCAGAGCTACACAGTTTTCGCTGTGGCTCCTGGATCAATCCCGACGGCCAATCAGTGACATGAATTCAGCGCGGGTCGAAGCGTTTTCGCGGAAGACCCCATGTAGCGAGCTTGTCACCATGGTGGCACCTTGTTTGCGTACTCCGCGCACACACATGCAGCTATGTTGGCCTTCAATAACAACAGCCACACCGTGTGGCTGTAGATGGGATTTGATGGCGTCGGCAACTTGTTGAGTCATGCGCTCCTGAACTTGCAAGCGCTTCGAGTAAACATCAACAATACGTGCAAGTTTGGAGAGTCCAACAATGCGGCCGTTGGAGGGCAGGTAAGCCACATGTGCACGACCGTTGAACGTCAGTAGGTGGTGTTCACAGCACGAGGTGAATTCGATGTCACGGAGCACAACCATTTCATCGGAGCTGCCTTCAAAGGTGGTGGAAAGAACCTTCTCGGCGTTGATGCGGTAGCCTTCGGTCATCTCCACCCAAGCCCGGCACACGCGGTCGGGGGTTTCAAGCAGACCATCCCGCTCGGGATCTTCACCCATATAGCGCAACAGGGTGCGTACAGCGTCACGAGCCTCTTCGGCACTGATTCCATTGTTGTCTGTTGCTTTAACAAAGAAGGGACTCATCTTCTGTTCTCCTGGACGTTTTGTGCACTTCTTCTCTGGGACTCGGACCACCAGGTTTTCACAGGCTCTTCAGTGTGATCTGCGCCTCTTCAGGGTTCTTCTCGAGGTACAGAATCACTGTTCGGCCAATGCGGCCTACCACAAAACTGTGCTCGGGGAGTGTTTCTTCAATCTCTTCGAGGGCGTCCTTCTTCTCGGAAGCGTCCGTTTGCCCGGGCAGTTGAAGTTTGATGAGTTCATGAGTGTTCAGAGCGTTTTTGATCTCGGCAAGAACGTTTTCGCTCAGGCCCTGCGCGCCCACCTGCACAACGGGCTTGAGATGGTGCGCTTTTGCTTTGAGCGCAGCACGTTGTTGGCTCGTCAGCTCTTCAGCATAACGGTGCGCTTTGGATGGACGTGGAGCTTCTTTCATTCTAGTCCTCGGCTGTTCAGGAAAAGGGAGTGCCGGACGAGGCCCCAGAGGGTGCCGACCTGCAGCAGCCTTAGCTCCTTTTGAAGTGCTTTGAAATAGAAAAAATGGAAATAAATTCCTGTTAATTTTGGAGATTAGCCAAAGATGAGTTTCACTCTCCCCTGTCAGGCGGACAGCAAAAAACTCAACTGCCCTGAGGAATTACGCCTCCTGATTCATGGAGGTGCTTGGGATATTCCGGTTCAGTTGCATGAGGCGCACGCGCGCGGCGTACAGGCGGCCTACGAGGCGGCCGTACGTTGCTTTCGACAGGGAGGCACGGGTTTGGACGTTGTCATTGCTGCGCTCGATGTTCTGGAGGAGGATCCGACCTTCGATGCCGGACGCGGGAGTTTCTTGAATGAGTGTGGGGAAGTTGAACTCGATGCCGGGATCATGGAGGGCAGCAGTTTGCGCGCAGGTGCAGTTGCCGGGATACGCAATTATTTACACCCTGCACGGATTGCGCGCGATGTGATGGAGAAAACCCATCACGCTTTTCTTGTGGGTTCGGGCGCGGAAGACTTCGCTCAAAGATGCGGACACATTGCTTTGTCGCCCGAGGATTTGGTGGATCCGCGTGAGCGTGAGGTTTTTGCGCGCTGGGTGGATGCCGGTAAACCCGATGCTAAGATCTTTTTTGCGAGCCCTGCTGCTGATTCGGTTCGAGCGGGCAAACATCCAGACAAACGTGGCACAGTTGGGGTTGTGGCCGCGCTGCGCTCACCAGACTCTTCTTCCGGCTGGACTCTTTTTGCGGGTACGAGCACTGGCGGCACTCCCGGCAAGATGAAAGGCCGGGTGGGGGATGTCCCTGTAATTGGGGCAGGCGTCTACGCCGACGATGAGGGGGCAGCCGTCAGTTGCACAGGCTGGGGTGAGGGTTTGCTGAGGATTGCAGCAGGTCAAAGGATTTCGGCCGCGGTTCGCGCTGGGGTGGCCTTGGGGGATGCAGTGAGGGAAACACTTTCCGATTTGAAGCGTCGTCTTGATGGCCACGCAGGGATTATCGCCGTTGATGCCCGAGGTAACCTCGCAGCATCGTTCACAACACCCTTCATGGCATTTGCTGGCCCCGAGGGGGTGCTCGCTCCCTTGCAGCAGCCGGTCGGCTGTGTCACAGTGCCGCGCCAAGACAACTGAGATTTCGGAGAGTGATACGCCATGTCATTGGGTGCTGGTGCTCTTGCGCTAAGGCGCATACAAATTCTTGTTTCTCCCAAAGAAGTTCAATTTGCGGAGATCGTGAAGAAGCTCAAAAGCAAAAGCATCCGTCCTCTCGGGATGGATGAAGAACGAGAGCAGAGTTTGGGATGGTGTCATCCCTATACCGGAGAACCTGACTTCGACTCAGCTCACGAACACACCTATGGGCAGGCCTTCGTTTTTGGTTTGCGTGCTGATGTAAAGCGTATCCCGGGAACGTATTTTCGTTTGCAAATGAAAAACGCCCTCGAAGCTCTGCAACACAAGGAGAAGGGCAAGACACAAGGTGGGCGCCTGCAGGGCAAAAAACTGCGCGATGCGACTCGCGACCGCCTCAAGCTCGAACTTTTGAGGGGTACACTTCCCTCGGTGCGCTTAACCGAAATTGTGTGGCATATGGACAACAACGAGCTCTGGATTCTCAGTGCTTCGCAGTCCGTATACGACGACTTTGAAAAAATATTCTTCGAGACCTTTGGCTGGCCTTTGGCCCTGTACAACCCAGGCACATTGGGAGTTGATTTCCCGCGTATGTTGCACGGTTTGAGTGTCTCGTTGGACGATAACCTGAATATCGTTCCCGCTGACTTCCGCGGCGATGCCCAGAAACGGGCAGGCCTTCCGGGCCGGAACAGTGAATCCGCTCTTGCCGAGACGGATTTGTTTTGATTTCTGAGACAGATTGAACTGAGGGCTTGGATATGAACGCACCGTTGCAGTTGAGTCGAATCGAAAAAGCCGGAGAAATTCTTTTCCGTCTGCGCGACTACACACCTATTCCTATCATTATTGTCGCTATTTTATTTGCACAACCGACCGTCGCATCGCTACTCCTGGGCGGCTTTGTGGCATTGCTCGGTGAATTTTTGCGTACCTATGGTGTGGCCTATATTGGCACAATCTCGCGCACACGTAGCTATTCGAATGGCCAGCTCGTACAGGAAGGCCCGTTCGCTCTGTTACGTAATCCGCTCTACTTCGGAAATCTTGTGCTCAGCGTGGGCTTGGCGTTGATGTGCAATGTTAGTTGGTTGCCTGTTGTTGTCATCGTGGTTTTTTATGCCCAGTACATTCCTGTTGTGGCTTGGGAAGAGCGCAAGCTGACCCACATCTTCGGTGACGCCTATTCACGCTACTGCGAAACAGTACCAAACCGTTGGTTCCCAAGCTTGCAACGCATTCGTGCCACAAGCCTCTATGCTGCGCCGCAGTCATGGGGTCCAGCTCTCAAGAGTGAAAAACGCACCCTGACCTCTGTCATTGCCTACTTCACGATCATGACGATTTTGTTTTTTCTCTCTCACCAAGGATCGGCTGTTCTTCCCCTGATCTCAAAGCTCAGCGGCAATTGAATTACAGTCACCATCGACCCACCGCGACAACTTCCCTCAGGGCTGCAAAATTGTTTCGTTCAGGCCTGCGCTTGACCTCCGAAATATGGTCTAGCGGGCTCTGACGGCGGTTTTGCAACGCTCCAGGGACGGAGAAAAACAGCCTCTATGCGCAGGAAGCGCACTTGTGCCTTTGAGAAAGGCCCAAGAGAACCAGGATGGTGGATTCTTAGGATGAGAATCTGTTAAGGGGAGGCGAGTTGATCGGCTGCTTATTCCGGAGCCCGCTTTGTTCTTCAATTTGAATTGAAGAACGGCTGAAAGCGCCAGACCCAGAAAACGGGCTGGCGTTTCTTTTTTTAGAGTGTCAGCAGGGAGTAAACGCCTGCATTTGGGGCTTGCTCCAGAAGTATCTTTCGCCCCGGCAAAAAGCTCAATTCAATGACGAATGAAAAGCCAGCCACGACACCACCATTGGATTGGATGAGCCGCGCAACCGCACCAGCTGTGCCGCCTGTGGCAACCACATCATCTACCAAAAGGTAACGCGCCCCAGGAACAACTGCAGACTTCTGCATTTCGACATGATCAACGCCATATTCGAGAGTGTAGCTCTGCTTGAGAACTTCGCCCGGAAGTTTGCCTGATTTACGTGCGGGAATGAATGGCAAGCCGAGCTCGGTTGCCAAAGGCATTGCAAACAGAAAACCACGACTCTCCATGCCAACGATGTGTGTTGCAGAGCAGTCTGCGGCATGTTCGGCAAGATGTCGCAGGACGCGTTTGAACAGTCCCGGATTAGCCAGCAGGGGGCAGATGTCCTTGAAGACAATCCCAGGCTTGGGGAAGTCGGGGTAGTCTTTGAGGGTGGAAAGCAGTTCCTGTTGAATGTTCATTACACGCGTTCCTTGAATCACGTGCGGCGCAATGTGTTGGTTTGCGCCGCAGATAGGGGACAGAAATCACAAACGACACAATTGAGTGCTTGACCCGGTTTACAGGTCGTCATCACCACCTGAGCCACCCTTGCCCTTGAAGTTGCCCGCTGCCGACTGGCGCAAGAACTCGAGGGAGAACTCCGCGATGTCGCCATCGAGGACCTTTTGGGGATCGGACGATTGGCACAACGTGCGGGTGTCTTTCACAAGTTTGTAAGGGTGCAGGACGTACGAGCGGATCTGAGATCCGAAGGCATTGTCCATTTTGGCATCCTCAATGGCACGGCTTTCGGCTGTGCGCTTGTTGAGCTCAACTTCATAGAGCTTGGCCTTGAGGAGCTTCATACAGGTTTCGCGGTTTTGGATCTGGCTGCGCTGGCTTTGCGACTGGACCACGATGCCCGACGGCATGTGGGTCATACGCACCGCGGAGTCGGTCCGGTTGACGTGCTGACCACCTGCACCACCGGCACGGTAGGTGTCTACCCGAAGATCGCTTTCCTTCACTTCGATGTTGATGTCATCGTCGACCACGGGGCTGACAAAGACCGAGCAAAATGAAGTGTGGCGGCGCGCGTTCGAGTCGTAGGGCGAAATGCGCACAAGACGGTGCACTCCAATTTCAGACTTGAGCAGACCGTAGGCGAAATCTCCGTCGATAGTGATGGTGGCATTGCGGATGCCTGCACCTTCCCCTTCGAGCTCGTCCACCACTTGCGCCTTCCACTTGCGCACATCGCAGTGGCGGAGGATCATGCGCATGACCATCATGGCCCAATCGCATGCCTCAGTACCGCCGGCTCCGGCGTTGATTTGGACGATGGCCGAGTTCTTGTCGGTTTCACCGGAGAGAAGACGCTGTGTTTCGAGTTCGCCGACCTTTGCGTCGAGTTCGGAGATGGCCTGATCGGCCTCTTTTACTGAGGCCTCATCGCCCGACTCACCAAATTCAACGAGAACGATGGCGTCGTCGGCCATTCTTTGAATAGCAGCGACATTCTCGAAGCCATCTTCAAGGGCCTTTTTTTCTTTCAGGAGCTTTGAAGATTTGCGGCGATCATTCCAGAAGTTGGGATCGCTTTGGCTCTCTGCATCAATTTCAAGCATACGCTTGCGCCGCAGAGGCGTGTCAAAGTGACCTCCGGATTGGTTCGTATTTTTCCAGTATTTCTTGCACTCGGTTGCGCTGCAGTTCGCTCATGGAAGACCTCGATCAAAAGACGCCTGTGATTACTGTTTCTGGATTTTTAACGCAAGTTATTCGGCACCATAACCGTTAGCATTGCTTCGAAATCATGCGGTCGCAGACCTAGCCCCAAACGAAAACCTTTGCACCAGCGCGAGTCCTGAAAAGTAGAGTCCGAGAAAGTAGACAAAGGCAGTAAAAATATACCTTTGTTTCTGAGGTGAGTGAACTCTTCACTGCTGGTGCGGGGTGAGCGAGGAAAAAGGCAGGTGACGAGCCCACCCTGGGGTGGGCACCCGATCCAGTTGTGCTCCTGTTTCAGCCAATGGGTCAACGCAGCACGATTGTCTAACCACTCGCGGTGAAGCGCAGCAAAGAAGCTATTTCCGGAAAAGTAGCTTTGTAGAAACCAGAGGGCCAAAGTCTGCGCGATTGGGTTCACTGTGTGGGTCAAGTAATTTTTTTCGCTCTGCATTGCCTGCAGAACCTTGGAGTCGCCAACACACCAGCCCACCCGCAAGCCTGGCGTACCAGCACACTTAATGAAACTTCCTGTCACGAAGCGTCCCGCTGCAAATACAGTAGGTCCAAGCTCTCCGCTGGGCTGTGCCAGAAAGCGGTAGTGCTCATCGCCAATCACCGTGCACTTTGTTTGTTCCGCAGCCTCGTACAAAACCGCTAGTTCAGCGGGGGTGAATACGAGCCCTGAGGGGTTGTGTGGGTGGTTAATGAGCAGCACGTCGGGCCGCTCTCGGATGATTTTATCGACCCAGGTCTTGAGCGCCGCTGCCGGACGTCCCATCTCATCCCAGTGCACGGGCAAGGGGATGACTTCGGCATCCAATGAGCGCGGGATTTCGAGCAGCAGCTGGAACGCCGGCACAATCAGAGCGATTTTGCGCGGACGGAGCTGTCGCAGAAGAAGCACCAGCGCCTCACTGGTGCCTGTTGTGATGAGGACATTTTCCGGAGTAGCACCCGGGTGCATAGCCGCCACAGCCGCGCGCAATGCTTCGACACCAAGGTTCGGAGCATCACACAATTCAACTTGCATGAGGGCATTGCGGAGGGAAAAATTGAAGTCAGGCTGTAGGCCGCTCAGCAAAGAGTCAAGAGTTTGCGCGTGGTGTCCTGATTCGCCCGCATTAAAGCGAGCGGAGAAGCGATGCTTCTCCAGCCAGTCTTCCATCAAAAACTCAGGGAGAGCTGCTTTCACTGCGGCTGCGACTCAGGGTACTCGGCAAGAATGTTGTAGTAGGTGTCACGCTGAACTGGTGTGAAACCCGAGCGACGAATGAGTTCAATCATGTTCTTGCGGTCGAGAGTGTATGAAGTACCTGCAGCACTCACCACATTCTCTTCGATCATGATCGAGCCCATGTCGTTTGCACCGTAGTGCAAAGAGATTTGTCCAATCTTAGGTCCCATGGTGACCCAGCTTCCCTGGATGTTGGGAATGTTGTCCATCATGAGTCGGCTGACCGCCAGCACACGCAGATATTCAACTCCGCCTGTGGGTTGGAGATCCGGGTTTTTCTTGGCCAGCTCTGTGTTTTCTCCCTGGAAGGTCCAAAGGATGAACGCATAGAAGCCTTGGGTTTCATCTTGCGCATCGCGGATGCGGAGAATGTGTTCGATGATGTGTTTGCGTTCTTCAAGTGCTCCAAACATCATGGTCGCAGTTGTGGGAAGGTTTGCCTTGTGGGCCTCCTGCATCACCTTGATCCAACGGTGGCTGTGGCGCTTCACTGGGCTCTGCTCCAGACGGATTTCGTCGGAGAGAATTTCAGCACCTGCACCAGGGATGGAGTCGAGCCCTGCTGTCTTTAGGCGTTGCAGAGTTTCTTCAACAGTCAAACGCGAAACCTGGGCAATGCCTTCAATTTCGATCACAGACAGAGCGTGTAGGTGAATTTTGTAGCGTTCTTTGATGCTGCGGAACAGATCCTCATAATACTCAATCTTGAGGTGGGGATTCACTCCGCCCTGCATTAAAGTCCCAGTACCACCCAATTCGATCGTTTCTTCGATCTTCTTGAAAATTTGTTCTTTGGGAAGAACGTAAGCATCGCTTTCTGGTCCGCGACGATAAAACGCACAGAAGTCGCAGCCAATGCGGCAAATGTTGGTGTAGTTGATGTTGCGGTCGATAAGGAAGGAAACTTTTCCACCGGGATGAAACCGCTCTTTGGCACGTGTTGCGAGCCAGCCAAGAATATTAAGGTCACCTGCATCGAGAAGTTTCTGACCCTGCGCACCGGAGAGACGTTTGCCTTCGTACGAGGTCAAGTAAGCTGATTTGAGCTCGGCATCTTCAACCTTTTCGAGTGCAGCACGCATAAGTTCGTCGTGAACTTTAACCGGACGCTCTGTGCCCGCGATAATGCTTTGACGTGAAGAGTCACGCGCGTTGATTTCCGCCAACGTTGGCGCCTCTTGGAAGCCCGCAGCCATCGGCAGAGTTCCGGGAGCAATTTCTTCTTCAAACTCGCGCCACGGATTTTTGCTCTCACAATTCAGAGCATACGGGTTTGTTTGTGTGTTTATGGACGCGTTGATCATCACAGCATGTCCTCCGCAGGATTGTCGTAGCGGCGAATGGGTTCATAAACGGTTGAGCGTTCCACTGGAATGCGATCGGCTTCGCGAATGACCCGGAGAAGCTTGCCCTTGGCCATCGCCATACCAGCACGGCTGCCCGCCATGTTGGCGATCTTTTCTTCAACAACCGTCCCATCGAGATCGTTTGCACCGTAGTGGAGGGCTGTTTGCGCCACACGGTCTCCCGTCATGATCCAGTAGCTCTTGATGTGTTGGAAATTGTCGAGCAACAGGCGAGCAACTGCGATGGTTTTGAGGTCATCGACACCATACGTGTGGCGGTTGATTCCAAGCTCATTGTTTTCTGGCTGGTAAGCGAGAGGGATAAATACGTTGAAGCCGCGGGTTTCATCTTGCAGATCGCGCAGGCGCAACATGTGATCGACGCGTGCATCGATGTCTTCGATATGGCCGTAGAGCATAGTGCAATTCGAGCGCAGCCCCATTTTGTGCGCGGTTCTGTGAATATCCAGCCAGCCTTCGCCGGTGAGTTTGGTGTCGCAGATTTTTTCGCGGATGTAGGGTGCAAAAATTTCAGCGCCCCCGCCGGGCAAGCTTCCCAATCCGGCAGCACGCAATTCACCGAGCAGCTCAGCTATGGTTTTGCGCTCTTTTCTTGCGAGCCAATCGAGTTCGACGGCTGTGAAAGCCTTCACGTGCAAGTGTGGAGCTGTTTCTTTAACAATGCGGATGATGTTTGTGTAGTTGGCAAGTTTCCAGCGTGGATGCAAACCGCCCACCATGTGTACTTCTGTTGCACCTGAGTCGGCTGCAACTTTTGCACGGTGCGCAATTTCGTCTTCGGAGTACGCGTAAGCTCCCTCTTCCCCAGGTTTACGCGAGAAGGCGCAGAACTTACATGAGAGCGCGCATATGTTAGTGGGGTTGATGTGCCGATTGACGTTAAAAAACACGTCACGACCGTTTTTGCGCAAATTGAGTTCGTTGGCGACTGCAGCGAGTTCAACGAGATCTGGTGAATGGTACAAATTCACCCCGTCTTCGAAGCTCAGACGTTCGCCACGCAGTGCGCGAGTGAGAGCACTTTGCACTTGCACATAGCTGACTCGAACGTCAGGTCGTGGCCTCGTCCCTGATATGGGGGAGGGGGGAACATGTGATGAACTGCAAGTCACCGATTCCATGGGAACCCTTTCCTATGAATTTGACAGCTAGACTGATACCATCCTTTTCAGTGCTCTCAAATGGGGTTGACGTGCGTCAATAATTCCGTGGGATTGACCTCATTGTTTGGCACGAGTAAGCCGATGTCCCAATGGGTTCGGTTTGCGTCCCAATTGAGGAGGGCGGGCATGCCAAATATTGGATTTACTGAGCTTTTAGTTATTCTTGCGATTGCTTTGTTGTTGTTTGGCAATCGTCTGCCCAACGTCGGAAAATCGCTTGGCGAGGGTATTCGCAACTTCAAGAAGGGCCTCGACGGCGCCGGTGACGAAGAGGGCAAGAACGCCCAGGCAAAACCCCAGCAGGCTGCGCCACAGGCTCCCTCCATTGGCGCTCAAACTGTCCAGCCCAACTCGCTTCATAGCGCTCAGGGTTCGCAGCAAGCCAAGGTTGACTACGTCGACGTTGAACATCGCGATTCCAGCAAATGACTTCGCACACCAATCTGGCTGAAACCATTTCTCAGCGATTGGTCTTTTTTCTGGGCAAAGGTGGGGTGGGCCGTACCACACTCGCCACTTCATTCGCCCAGGCATGTGCTTTGCGTGGTGAAAAAACGCTTATTGTGCAATGGGCACTCCACGATGCGGTCTCATCTTTGTTCGCACGCCCCGCTGCAGGGCATGATTCCTCTCCGCTGGCACACAACCTGTGGGTCATGAACTTCTCGGCCGACGAGGCCATTCGTGAGTACTTCATCGATCATCTTAAGTTGAGACTCGTCTACAACCTGGTGATCGAAAACAAGCACGTTCAAAGGTTGATTCATGCTGCCCCTGGGGTTCAAGAGCTGTTCTTTCTGGGGCGTCTCTTTTGGCTCATCTGTCTGTCGGAAGAAATTCGCGGTACGCGCTTCGACCGTGTGGTTGTAGATGCTCAGGCAACCGGTCATGGCGTTACATTGTTCACCATTGCGCCGACTATTGCCAAGTTTGGAATGACCGGTCCGTTGGCCGCCGAATGTGAGCGTGTTGCAAACATGCTGGCGGACCCCAAGCTTGTCGGAACTGGATTGGTGACACTTCCTGAAGAGTTGCCAGTGGAGGAAACGCTTGAGTTTCTTCCCAAGCTCACCCACGATCTCGGTCGTGCACCCAATGCAATTTTTGTTAATCGTTCGATTGCGCCGTATGTTGAGAAAAATCCCCAGTCTATGAATCACGAATATGTTGTCGGCTTATGGAATAAAAAGCTTTCAACCAACGCAGCTTGCCGCGCATTGGCGCTTTTGCACCGTGATTTAAGCAAGCGACAGCACTTTGAAAACGTTCTGAGGGATGAACTGAAAAGGCGTGGACAAAAAATTGCCATAACCAGTGTACCTGACATCGGACTCGCACATCCGGAGGCCTCGGCGTCCTCAGTTTTGCAGGGCGTGACCGATTGGCTCGTGAACGAAAACCCAAAAATCCTCGACAATGATGGAGCCTCGCAAATCTCTCATCATCATCATCATCAGGCGTTCGACCATGACATCAGCGAGGATCAGCGTTGATGAAGAAGAATCCAAACGTCACTGCGCGCAATGGTAAGCCACCACGCCTGCACCTGTTTTTGGGAGCAGGTGGTGTGGGCAAGACAACACTCTCCGCGGGTTTTGCGCTCGCGTTGGCGCAACGTGGACACCATGTGGGTCTCATGTCGATTGACCCAGCGAAGCGCCTCCAAGGTGCTTTGGGTTTGTCAGAATTGCCGGAGATTGGAGCGCGGCTTGAGCTCCCCAACTGCCCAGGCTCTGTTCGAGCCAGCGTGCTGCATATTGGCGAGAGTTTGAAGCGGTGGGTCAATGAAGCGGGTTTGTCGCAGTCTGCCCAAGATCGTCTCTATGAAAATGAGCTGTTTCGGGCTCTGGCTGAACGCTTGGCGACGGCCACCGACACCTTTGCTGCTGTGCGTATGGCCGAGTGGCCTGAGCGTGAAGAGGGATTGACTGACCTTGTGGTTGATACGGCTCCTGGAATTCACGCGATCGATTTTCTTTCAAAACCTGAAAAACTCTCTGCATTCTTGGACGGCAAACTGATTGAATGGCTCAAATGGTTTGCTCAAGAGAACAATACCCAGGTGGGGATATTTCAACGTGTGGTCAAGGGTGGGGCGCGGCGGATTCTCGACGGCCTTGCTGAACTTGGTGGGCAACGCTTTATGCTTCACTTTGCCGAGTTTTTGATTCTTCTTGATGAAGTTTTTGCACGGATGATGACCCGTCTTGATTTTGCTGCGCAGTGGCTGCGTTCTTCCGAAACTCATTGTTACGTTGTCACCTCTGTGCGTTACGATGCCGTGCAGGTAGCTTGGGAACTTAGCAAAACTTTGAAATCCTTGAAGATGAAGCCGGGGCAGGTTGTAATTAACCGTGCTTTTCCAGAAGCTCTGCGAGCTGACCCAGCCTTCGAGGAAACTTTGCGCACCATGCGTCAACAAGAAGATGATTCCTTTTTTGCAAACTACCTGGATAATTTTATTATCGTTCAGAGGCGAGTTCAGGAACAGCTGGGTCGTGCAGCGCAATCTGTGATCACCCTACCGGTGGCAGAGCACCTCGATGCACATTCAGCGCTGCGCCATGAAGATTTGGCCTCGCTTGGTCATCGCATTTTGGAGCACACAGGAGACCGCTGAGCATGATCGAAGTTGCGCTGCGTGGCCTTGAAACCTTGGGTGGTGTGGTCCGCAGGCAAGTCATCGGGCTGGGGCGTTTCACGCTTCTTCTTCATGAGGTTTTCTTTTGGATGGTGCGCCCTCCGCTGCGCATCCAACTGATCTTCAAACAGTTCGAATTTGTCGGAAACAAATCCCTCTCCATTGTCACTTTGTCTTCATTGTTCACTGGGGCCGTTTTGGGCCTTCAGATCGGAAAGATATTTGGAATTTTCAAAGCTGAAGGTCTCATGGGAGCTGCCACAGGCAAGGCGCTGGCTCTTGAATTGGCACCAGTGATGTGTGGTTTCATCGTGACCGGACGCGCGGGTGCTGCCATGGCAGCAGAAATTGCCACCATGCGTGTGAACGAGCAGCTCGATGCCATGGAGGCGATGGGCGTCTCACCGGTGAGTTACCTCATTGTTCCTCGCGTCATTGCCAGCACTTTAATGATGCCTTTGCTGGCAGCCATTTTTTTGTTTTTGGGAATCGTCGGCTGTTATATCTTGGGCCTCATCATGTTCAAGGTGGATACGTCCGTTTTCATTTCGCAGCTTCAATGGCTGGTGTGGGTTTCTGACATTCAGAAAGGCCTCGTAAAGGCCACGGTGTTTGGATTTATTTTGTCCACGATAGCTTGTTATAAGGGTTTTTACGCGCGGGGTGGTGCCAAAGGTGTGGGTGATGCCACCACTCAAGCGGTTGTTGCCAGTTTGCTCACCATTCTGATTGTCGACTTCTTTATCTCACTCGTTCAAATGCGGGGCTGAAGCAATGGTTCCCGGCAGTGCAACTGAGGGCGTGTCCGATAAAAGCACTCCCGTTGTTGTTTTCAATGATGTCCGCAAGACGTTCGGACAGCAACAGGTCTTGCGCGGCCTGAGTTTTGAACTGCAGCGCGGGGAAATCAGTTTCATCATTGGTCGCTCTGGTGAAGGAAAATCGGTGACCATCAAGCACATCATCGGAGTGCTTCATCCTGATTCGGGTGAAATCTATGTAAACGGACATAAACTTACCCATGCTCCGGAAACAGCATGGATTCAGGCACGAAGAAATATGGGCCTCCTTTTTCAGGATGGAGCTTTGTTCGACAGTATGAGTGTTGGCGAGAATGTTGCCTTCCCCATCTGCGAATTCGAGCGATTGACACCAAAAGAGCTGACAATTCGGGTCGAATCGCTGCTCGATTTGGTGGGTCTGCCTGGTTATGGAAATGCAAAGGTGCCCGACCTTTCCATTGGTCAGCGTAAGCGCGTAGGTCTTGCACGGGCGTTGGCTTTGAATCCTTCCATTCTACTTTATGACGAGCCCACTACAGGAATGGATCCGCTCATTTCAGAACTCATTGATACTTTGATTCGTGAGATGCAGCACAAGATACCTGGGCTCTCAAGCGTGGTGATTAGCCACGATATTCAATCAGTGTTGCGCTTGGCCGACCGTATTTTCTTCCTCCACGAAGGAAAAATGTATGCAACTGGCCGCCCTGTAGATTTTACAACAAGTAAAGATCCGATCATTCGTCAATTCATTAGCGGCTCATTGCACGGCCCGCTCGGAAAACCTATTGCCTGAGCCTCTGTGGGTTCTCCAACCAGAGAATGAAATTGTTACCTAGCTGAATTCAAGCACAAAATTTTCAGACCGATGGTATTATGAGTTAGACCTTGGATCTTTGCCTTGGGCATCGAAAGAGGAAACGTGTTTGAACGAAATTTAACAACAGAGCTGAAAGTAGGGCTTTTCACGGTGGTGGCACTGACCGCCATTGGTGCCCTTGTTCTGACTTTGGAAGGCAATCCCTTTGCGTCAAGAGCGCAAAAGTTCAATACCGTGTTGCAAAACGTGGGAGGGGTTGGACCACGCACTCAAGTTCGAACAAGTGGCGTTCAGGTGGGTGAAGTTGAATCGATTGATATTCTTCCCAAGGGTGCAAAAGTCAATTTTCGCGTCAATGGCAATATCAAGATCCCCAAGGGTTCTTACATCGAGTTACGCTCACGTGGCATTCTCGGCGACGTTTATCTTGAAATTGTGCGCAACGAGGAAAGCAAAGAAGAACTTGAGTCGGGTGCACAGATTCCGCAAATGAAAGAATTCAACGACATGGGTACGCTCATGAGTTCGTTGGGCAGCATTGCACAAGACTTGCAGACCGTGAGCCGAACACTGGCAAAAGTGTTTGGAACGGGTGATGGTCAATCCACACTTCAGAGCATTGTTAGCAATGTTGAGAAAATCACTGCTGATGCGCGTGATCTAGTTTCCAATCAGAAAGATAACATAAACCTTACGCTTGAAGCTTTGCGCGAGTCCATGACCAAGGTCAATGCGCTGCTCGGGAAACATGATGGGCGTATCGACGACATTATGCTCGCTGTTGCAGATGCTAGCAAAGACATGAAAGTCTTCAGCGCAGAGCTGCGCAAAATTATGACCGGAGAAAACAAAAACCGGGTTGAGAATATCATCGCAGCTCTCGATGACTCGATGCAAAGCGTGCGTCAAGCAACAAGTAAAGTTCAGCTGATTGTTGATAAAGTAGAAAAGGGTGAGGGCACACTTGGGCAGCTCGTGTCGCGTGACGATACAGCTAATGAACTCAAAACAACTTTGAAAAGTGTGCAGGATCTTCTCAAGCCTGCTGCAAAATTGCGTATTGAAGTCGATTATAAAGGCGAACTGCGTCTGTCTGACAAAACTCAGTACGTGGGGCACACCGGAAATCACTTCAATTTGCGTCTCGCAACTCGTCCGGATCGCTACTATCTCCTCGGGGTCTCGGATTCGCCTCAAGGTCGCAATATCAGCGAGGTTCGCAAAACAGTTACCAAGGACTCTGTGGGAGCTGAGGTGACACGCGAAGAAACGATTTCGACCGAAGACCGTGGCCGAATTAAGTACAACGTACAGTTTGCAAAACGCTTCGACAAAGTTGGTGTGCGCTTTGGTCTCTTCGAAAGCTACGCCGGTGTTGCAGGCGATCTGTATCTCTTCTCCGACAAGCTGAGCACTTCAGTTGAGGTCTTTCAGTTTGGCGAGGATCTCTCGCAGGCAGATAATCGTTCCAAGGGCAAAGCGCGCATCAAAGGTTACGCAAATCTCTTTGTCACGCCGAACATCTATTTCACAGGTGGCGCCGACAACATTGGACGCTCACCCAAACCCATCCAGTTCATCGGGGCAGGTCTGCGCTTTTCGGATGATGACCTAAAAGCGGTTATCGGTGCGGCAGCATTAGCAAAATAAGCTTTGATTCAATTTCAGAAAAAAAAGACGTAAAGCTTTTGACGTGTAAGTCGATACTTTCTGCAGGTCTACTTAGAGGTGACGACCATGTGGAAAGCAACTCTGCTGCTCGCTTGCGCAGCATCGAATTTGAATTGTTATGCCGCTGAAAAATCTCAAAGACGGATTGTTGCACTCAACCGAGTTGAAACCGAAACCGTTGCTCCAACGGTGATTCAGAACCGGTTTTTTACTAAGCAATACCGCGTCGAGGCTGGTGCCAGCTTTGGTAGCCTCCTCAATGAGAGTTACAGCAAGACACAGTCTGTCGGGGCGCGCGCAGGCCTTTTCTTCACGGAAAAACTTGGCGCCGAATACAATTTTGTCAACTTCCGCTCCGATGACTCGGTTGACCTCGTTGCTCTGCGCTCGCAGGAAATTTGCATTGAAAAGGAATGTAAGTCACTTGAGCCAAGCTTCATTCGCCTCAATAAAATGCATCAAATTCAGGCTGTGACCGCTCCCATCTACGGAAAAATCAACCTTCTCGATGCGCTGATTCTTTATTCTGATCTCACTCTCAGTGCTGGTATGGCGCAGGTGCAAACCACCCAGGGAACAAAGTGGGCCTTCACCCCGGCGATTGGACAGAGATTCTATTTTTCAAAATCATTCAGCCTGCGCGTCGACGTCACGGATATCTACCTAAAAGAGGCTCATGAGTATCAGGGTAAGAAAAGAGAAAACTGGCGCCACAATTGGATGGCTCAGGCCGGGCTGAGTGTCTTTCTGAATTCGGGAGGGCAGTGAGTCATGAGAGCTTCTTTGCTTTTCAAAATATGCTTGTGTGCGCTGCCACTTTGGCCTTCAAATGGCTGGGCTGTGTCGGGACCGAGCAAGAGTGCTCAGCTCAAAACCCAGAAAAAGGCACAGCTGCTCGATTACGCCTGGTCTCTCCGGAAAGAGTCATTGGCAAAAAGAATGGCTTTTACGGAGAGTCTTTTCTCAGATTTGGATCAAGGAAAAGCAGCCCCAGGACAGCGTGCGCGGATGACACTCGCTGCTGCTTTGGTGTTTCTGGAAGAAGATGAGACGCGATTAGCTGCTGTGGAATGGGTAACCCGGGCAGCAAAAATAGCCCCCCTGCAATTAAACTCAGCGGCAGCACAGTTTCTCTGGAAAGAGTTTTTCAAGCGAATGGATAAAAACTCAGCAGCTGGAACCGGCGCTCTGGCAGATGTGGCAATGGCACTGAGCGACAGCCTGCCCCCAGGAACAATCGCAAGCCACACCTACTATCTCGCGCTGGCCCGCATGTCTGATCCTCGGGTAGCTCTTTCACTGTTTTCCAAAATTGAAATCGGTTCAGAGTTTTACAGACAGGCTAAGCTCCACGAGGGACTCATACAGGTTGCGAAAAATGAAATTCCTGTTGCCAAGAAAGCGTTGGAAGTGGTGATTAGCCTTGATGCAACTGACGCTGAAAAAGACACAGGTACAACTGAGCAGCAGATCGTTGACCTTAAGGAGCGAGCCATTCTCAACCTTGCGCGCCTTCATTTTGAGAGCAAGGAATTTAAGGAAGCCATCACTCTCTATCGAAGCATCGACGCGGAAAGCCCGCTTTTTTATGAGAGCCTGACCGAGCAGGGATGGGCGTTTTTTATGGCGGGACATCCCAACAGAGCGCTTGGGGTTGGCTACGGCGCCACAAGTCCACACTTCAATCGTCAGTTTCAACCCGATCAGTACTACTTGAGCGCTGCGGTGAATTACTGGTTGTGCGATTTTACTGCGGCTCGTGAAAACATCCAGGATTTTGTGCTCCATACCCGCGACGAAGCCACTCAGTTGCGGCGCTGGAGTGATTATCGCACTGCCCCTGCAGTGACACGATCAAGCTATGAAATGAAGATGTATTCGATTGTCGAAGACATGTTCCAAGGTGTGAGTTCCCGCAATAACCTCTTGGGGCCGCGCAGCTTGCAGTCGCTCGGTCGAAAAAATTCGATTCACCAGGCGCTCACAGAAAGGGCAGACTTGCGTAAGGCAAGACTGCAGATCGAACGTCAGGCATTGCCTGCAAAGACAAAGAGAAATCTTGTCGATGCCATGATGGCTCGGGAGAAGAAGGAGCAACTCAGAATTGGAAAGCTCGCCATGACGCACGTAGATGTGATGCGCAGTGAGTATGAGCGTGCTCTCAATCAGGTCCGACTAATCCATCTTGAGATCATGACAGCTGAAAAAGATAGGCTCATGAACAACGGCAGAAGCGTTCAAGGACAGCAGTTTCTTGGAAGTGAGCAGGAGTTTCTTGAGAGTGTCGGAACCGCTCCGCGCATTTGGAAAGACAAGAAACGTGAGTTTTGGAAGGACGAACTCGACAGTTTTGTATTCAACAAACAATCCCAGTGCAAGCAACTTGAAGGAGAGGAGAGGCAACATGCAACAAAATAGGACTTTACTTTATGCTGTGGGTCTTCTGGGCCTGCTTGGTGCGTCATTAGAGGAAGCACACGCCAAGCAAGCCGGAGCAGCCGCAAAAGCTCAAACAGCACCAAAAACGGCTGCGCAGCCCTCTGTCAAGGATGCCTCAGCTGAAATTCGCAGCTGGCAACCAAGTGTGGTGGAGCGAAACAAAAAATCAAAAACCTTGCCACTCGAAAACAAAGGCATTTCGTCACTCGAATCACTCAAACAGCAAACGAAGCAGTTGACCAGCTCGCTACGCCTCAACAGCGACGTAGGCGAGGGACGCTTCGAGCCTCCTGGCCTATATGAGTTCTCAACTTTCGTTAGTCAAAGTGAAAAGAACCAAGGCAAAGATGAGGAACTCGAACGACTGAGGGTTTCCACTATTGCCAGTATCGAAAAGATTCTCAAGCAACCCACAAGTGCATCGCAGAGAGTCGATCTCCTTTTGCGCCTCGCTGAGCTTCATTCAGAGCGACACAAGTATTTTCTGCAGAAGGAAATGACCGCTTATGAATTGGCACACAACAAATGGATAAAGAACAACCGTGTTGGGCCTGAGCCACAGTTTGCGCAGGTGCAGTCGTTGCAGTCGGTGAACATGGCGACCCAGATTCTACGCTCGGTGGTCAATCAGTATCCCAATCATCAGAGAACTCAAGATGCTCTCTATCATCTTGGTTTTCTTCTCACTGAAATGAAAAGTGAAAGTGCAGCGCTTTATTTTCAGCGCCTTATTGATCGATTTCCCAAGTCAAATTTCATTCCAGATGCACATTTGGCTTTAGGTGAATTTCATTTCAGCAGAAATCGCTTTAATGAGGCACTTGCCAATTATCAAAAAGTGCTCTCGTACCGGAACAGCAAAGCTTATCCTTATGCAGTTTATAAGCTTGGTTGGACTTTTTACAACTTGCGCGGAACCGAAGAAGAAACCACAAAAAATCTGCAGAAGTCACTCACTGCATTCAAGCTTCTTGTAAAATACATTGACGACATGTCAAGCAAAAGCAAAATGCATGAACTGAGAAAAGATGCTCTGCGTGACATGGTTTTGGTTTACGCTGATCTCGGTAATACCGTGGATGCGGAGAAATACTTTAGGTCGGCGAAGGAGCCCGAGCTCTACGTAACGCTGCTTGAGCGTTTGGCATGGCTTCATGCTGATGCTGGACGCAACCGCGAGGCAGCCGACATCTACGGCCGATTGGTCGCAGAGTATCCTCGCAATCCCAAGAATATTCATTTTGTTGTGCGCTTGGCCGCAATTCATGAGAGAGAACAACGGCGCGATCAATTGATTGAGTCTCTTGAGACAGCGTCTCAGCTGGTCCAGCCGAATTCCGAATGGATGCAGGCGCAGAAGGCTGCTGAAGTCCGCGAGAGTGCCAAGCGTGTTTTGGTTAAGGAGCTCAATTATTGGAGTGTTTATCTTCACGCTGAATACCAGAAGACCAACAACCGTAAAACCGCGATCGATAGTCTGCGCATTTACAACATGGCACTGGCACAACAGGCAGAGGGTCCTGAGTTTTACACGGCTCTGTTTAACCAATCACAATTGTATACGTCACTGGGTGAGCACGATAAGGCTGTAGAGGGATATTACCGTGCTGCAACTCTCGACAGAAAACTTTCACTGAGACGCGTAGAAAGTAAAACTGCACTTGAAAACGCGATGGCAGAAAGTGAAATTCTTCTTCAGGAGAAAGGTGCGCCGCAGAAACGCGGTCCTGAAGTTCAGGCCCTCGAAGCACGCCTCATCAAGATCATAGATTTACACGCAGCACTCTTTCCCCAAGATCCAGAGCGCACAGCTCATCTGCAGCGTGCCGCTTATCTCGTGTATCATTCGGGACAGACGCAGCAGGCTGCACAGCGCTGGATTGCCATGGCTAAAGAGAATCCTCGCAGTGTTCAGGTCAGCGAAGGTCTGCGGCTCATTGTCAAACGCTCTTTCGACAAAGCTGATTGGATTAGCGCAGGTCAGGAGACCAAGCAGTTTTTGTCTATTCCTGGAGTGGCTGCGGCACCCGTAGGTGCGCAGCTTTCCAAGTTGCAGCGCGTTGCTCACTTTCAACAGGCCTTAGCTCTGGAGGGAGGAGGAAAATTCCTAGAGGCGGCGAAACTCTTTGCTGACTTCCACAAATCCTATCCAACAGATCCCGATGCTCCCAAGGCACTGTTGAACTCCGCGGGCAACCAACTTCGTGCGCGTCAGCCCGAAGGTGCGCTGGTTACTCTTGAGAAATTTGTGGTCCAATATCCGCAGTCGGAATTCAAGAACAAGGCACTTGAGATGACAGCTGCAACCGCGGAGGGCCTTGGACGTTTCACAGATGCAGCGCGCTCTTTGGAGCAGCTGTCTGCACTTCAGACTCAGAAAGATCTTGCTGCACAAGGCTTGCACCGGGCAGCTGAATTCCGCCTTGCTGCAGGACAGCCGAGCCTGGCGATCACCAATATTCAGTCTGCTCTGGTTGGCTTTAAGCGCGGCCAAGACCTCTGTGAAGCGTACAAAACTCTCATCGACGCGCAGGGACAAATACGCTCTGTGTCTGTAGGCTCCACGGCCAAGGAAGCTGCGCAGCGCTGCGTGACTCAAGCTCCTGAGTGGGGAATTTACTTCTTGGGTCTTGCCGCAAAGTTGAGTTTTGAAAACAACAACAGCAACGAGGCTGCAAGCCTGGCAACCTTGGCGCTCAATACAGCCAAGGGACTGAAGGGCAAGCTGGTGAATCCCTACGCCCATGAAGGGCTTCTGATGGCCGGCACGGTTCGCCTGGATCTGCTTGAAATCCAGGGACGCGCATTGCGTATGCGCCGGGTTTCGAGCTCAGAGACTCTTCAGGTCGAATTCACCCGCATCAAGACCGACGCACAAACCCTGGCGCAGCAATATGCGCAGCTGGCTCAGCTCGGCCAGGCTGAGATTTCTGTGGCTGCTCTGTACCGTGTCGCGGAAATTCAGGAGACGCTCGCAAGTATTTTGATTCAGGTTCCAAGTCCTAAAACTGCTGGCGGTGCTGAGCTTGAGAATTTCCGCTCACAGCTCGACAAAATTGCGATTCCTCTGCAGGAGCAAGCCTCGCAGCTCTATGTTCAGGCCTTGGAGAAGTCACACGATGCCGAAGTGATTTCTCTTTATACACGCCTGCTTCAAGAGAAGCTCGCTGTGTTGCGGCCAGGCGAGTACAGAAAATTAATCGAAGAGATGCCGAAGCCGTCATATCTGTCGCACGAATTGCCGATGAGCAAAGAGACTCGTGCGGTTGTGCAGGAGGAAGAGTAGAGAAGAAATGTACTTGAATCGTGCTTTTCGGACAAACATAACTCTGGCTTTTATAGAGGAACGATGCCATGAGAAAATCGATAATAAGCAAGGCTTCCATGTGCTTGATACTGGTTTCAGCCAGCACACTTTCAGTTGCCTGTCAGACCACCCGCAGACCCATGGCCATAAAGAGTGCCGACAGCTCTTCAATGACCGTTCAGGTCTCCGATGACAAGCGCAGTTTGCTGTGGAGCGGTCAAAGCAGTGCGAAAGATGTATCGCTCAAGGCCGCCCGCGCCCAGCAGAAAGGTTCAGAAAACAGCATCGCTTCGCTGCAGATGCATGCTGAGCTTGCCCTTGTGGGCAATTTGCCCAAGGCGGCGAGTGAAAATGCACGCAGTATTCTGAGGGCCGATTTTAAAAATGTGCGCGCATTGAAGACTCTCATCAAAGCGGCACTGCTCGAGAAGAATTACTTTGAGGCACAGACTCTGAGCGAGACGGCTGTGCAACTCGCACCGCAGGACGCTGAAATCTATTCTCTCCAGGGACTGGTGCAGCTACAGCTCAATCGTCCCTTGTATGCGCGGGCGCTGTGGAAAGAGGCGCTGGCTATAGACCCTCTGCATATCCCAACGCTGATGAACATGGGTGTGATGATGTTTCAAAACGGACACACGGCCATTGCGGGTGCGCACTTCGACAAGGTCTTGGCCGTTGTGCCGCAGCATCTTGATGCACAGGTGGGGAAAGCGCTGGTTCTAAGCGCTCAGGGCAATGCTGAATCAGCCGTGATGCAGCTCGAGGGCATTCTCAAAAAGACAGGAGAGAATGCTCTCCTACTCGAAAACCTGGCGCTAATATCGCGCGATCGTCTCAAGGATTATCCGAAAGCCAATGCGTACGTTGAGCGGACTCTTGCTCTCGGCAAGTCGGATCGTCGTGTTTTCGAGACAGCGGTTGGCATGAAACAGGAACTGCGTCGATTGATGTCTTCTCAGAACAAGCCATTGAACGATGAGTCTTTGAGAGAACTTGCTGCTTCCGGAACGGAACAAGCCGTTTCAAGAGGCGAATCGACGGTGCGTGATAATTCTGTTCCATCTTCAACCGACCTTTCTGCAATGGAGGAATCACTCAAATGAAGAGTTTTTCTTTTTTGGATGGCCGAGTTGGCCTTCTCGAACGAATAGTTTCGTGTGTGCGTGTTTTTGCTCTCCTGCTGGCAGCCGTCCTGATTGTAAGAGCCAATATTGCGCGTGGTGATTCTGCCGCAGTGGCGACAACGGGAATTTCTTCCTCAGGTGATTCGCTCAGCACGGCTGGCGGAGCATCGGCTGCGATTAAAGTGACTCGAGATGCGCGTGGCCGTAAGGTTCAATATGTGGATTTCAGCGAGGCCGTTATAGAGGGAAAGGCCCGTGCTCCAGAAGGATTCGTCATTCAAAGCCGGGCCTCCGGACGATTCAATTCGCTCATCGAGCTGCGCAGCAATTTTCGGGAGAACATGGACCTCCACGCTCTCGAAGGTGCGACCCTGCCACCGGCATCTGAGTGAGTCTTCGCTGAGATGCCCCTGACCTCGCCGCAAAGCTCCTGCCTCCTCGTATCTCCGGGCCGTGGGGTGCTTTGCGCTCTTCCTTCGGCCTTTTAAGATGCCATAAACATTATTAAAATAGCTCAGAGGCGGCGAATTCTTGCGCGATGGGAAGGGCGGTTTACAAAATCTCAAAGCTAGTGCATACATACGTCCCAAAGTGTCTACACTAAACCGAATTTGAATGAGTTAGTCAGTCTGGCTACCGATGCAGCAGGAGGTTGCTGAAATGGCATCAAAGGTCTCCAAGGAACTTCAAGAGCTCACACCTGACGAGGTTTTGAAGCTGAAAGACGTTTTGCTGAAAATCCGAGAGACGCTCCTTGAGAAATCCCGCGAAAGAAAAGCTGAGGGTATGTACGAGATCAGTCGTGATGACCTCGCCGACGAAGCCGATTTGGCCTCGGTTGAAACCGCTCAGGATGTGGGTATGAAACTCGCTGAGCATGACCGCCACAAACTCACCATGGTGGAAAAAGCCCTCAAGAAAATTGAGGGCAATGACGGCTCATATGGTCTGTGTGAAGGAACGGGCGAGCCCATTGGCTATCGCCGCCTTGAAGTACAACCCTGGGTACTTTACTCGTTGCGTTATCAGGAAGAGCTTGAGAGAGGCCGTCGCGGCTAAAAGCCGTTCGCCGATAGCCTCGACTTGATGTTTTTGTCCGCCCATGGCGAGTCTCTGATTGATTTGAAACTTTGGCACACGCTCTTGTTTCAGAATGAGGCGCCGAGGCGGGCAATTTTTTTTGCTGGTCCAGTGAGAATCAATTCGTTTTCAGATTCACTGATTTCAATCACGCCACCCGGCATTTTTAATTTCAAATGGTCCGGAATAGGAGTGCTGTGGCCTGCTTTCAGTGCGACGCGCATTGCACATCCGCCTGAACCGCAGCATTGGGTGAGTCCAGCTCCGCGCTCGTAGACAATGGCATTCAAAATAGCCGAGTTGTTGGTTTGTGGGCTTGGCTCGACAAATCCAATATTCGCGAGTGGGATACCGAGTTCACGGCAAACACCTTCAGACTGAAAGTAACGCCCCATTTCGCAGAATTGAGCATGATCGAATTGAGCAAATGCACCTTGAGAAAGCTGAACAACCAGATGCGGATTCGCGAGCTGGACAAAATTGAGCGCTATGACACTGCGCATCCATTCAGGCAGCGAAGTGGTATCTCGTCGGGCTGTTTGCGCTGCGAGCAGACCTTCGCGGTGAGTAGCGATTCCGCCCATACTAACAGCAGCGCCGATTTGACCTGAGTTGGACGAACGAACCGCTGAAAGCAGTGTCGCAAACACAGGCGAGCTGAAATTTGTTTGAGTCAGTTCTGGATTTTTCTCATCGAGTACGTGCACGTGGTGTGCACTTTTTCCTTGCCAAAGAGCGCTTTCGAGGAGCACTCCGGCCAAGCAACGAAGCGCGTTGCCGCACGTTTGTGCGCGTGACCCATCGCTGTTCCAGATGGCCGCTGCCGTTCTATTTTGCGCTGAGTCGTGCGTCCAAACGACAACGCCGTCGGCTCCCAGGCCGGTGTGGCGATGACACAGCGCCACAACAAACTCATTCCACCGTTCGGATGAAAGACTCGTATTGCTCGAGGAAATCAAATCGGACAGGCTGACGAACAGAAAGTCATTCTCTGCGCCGTGCCATTTTTCAAAGGAAAGCTCTTTGGAGAAGAAAGTTTCGAGTGCTGTCATCACTCGGAAACTTCAACCACAACGTCGCCCAAAACTCTGCACTGGCAGGCAAGACGTTCATCTTCACGGGCAGCCATGGTTTCGAGAAAGTCGCGTTCGTGTTCTTCCATCTTGCTGAGGTGTTCGGGGTGTTCGACCACGCGAATCATGCAAGCACCGCAAGCACCATCGCGACAACCGAACAAGATGCTGGTGTCGTGGTGTTCACAGACGTCAATGATTGACGCATTTTTTTCAACTTCAATGGATTTCTTGTCGGTTTTGATGGTGAGAATTGGCATTTGCAAGCCCCCAAAGTTACTGTGCGCAGCCAGAAATTACTCTAGCGACTCCGCATAGATGTCTCCTTTGGCATAAACCCCGGTTCGATTCAACCGATAAACTCTCGATGTGAGAAGGTTCCGAGGGAGATAAATATGGCCAAGGACTTGCGTGGGTTACTGGAGCCCGCCGCTTCATCCGCGACTGCCAAGGGTTCCCACGGCGCAAGCTGTCTGGCTCAGAGGCGTAGCCTCGCGAGTCCCGGTGAGCCCAGGGTGTATCGGGTGCGCAGTGGCTTTGTATGCGGTTTGTGTGGGAAACTTCACGGCGGCTTGGACAAGGCGTTTGAGTGCCTCGGGCGCTGTACCATAGAGCTGCGGCTGCGCAGTCCGGCTGGTCCAACGCATCAGGGCAATACGGCTCATTTCGCATGCACGGCTTGCGGGCGTGGCTTTGTCAACTGTGACGATGCCGAGCAATGCTTCGAACGCTGCCTGGTTAAAATGAAGCCCACCCCTCAGTTTGAGGTGGCGCTCAGACGGGTTCAGGTCCGTTACATGCAACGCTTGGCCTCGCATGGCGTGCGTTCGCTCGAGCGTATCGACCCCCTCACAGAGCATACAAAGATGCTCAGCACTCTGACCAAAGAGCAGCGGGCTTTGAGTAAAGCTTCCCCAGAGGAAACTCACAAACCGACTCAGCGCACACAACCTGAGGCGCGCGCCGTGGTTAACGCTGCGCGACCGCCAGCGGCCGCTGCGTCGTCGTCTCATGCGGTTTCTACGCCACCACAAGAGGCGCTGGGTCTTGCTGAAGACTCTCTTGCGAATTCAGCGACCGAGGGCCTCACCGTGCCCTCTGAAGTTCAGGTGCTCCAGGACGAGCGCACTCCTGCACCCAACGATACTGTGGCAGTGGTCGAGGCGGGTGAGCGAGCCGATGGGCCGGTGGCAGCACCGTCCGAAGAACAAGCCGATGCAGCGGAGACTGTTTCCGCAGAGGGGAATATCGAAGCACCCACTGACTCTGCTGAAACCTCAGAAAGTTCTGCAAGTTCAGAATCTTTGGATCAGGCTCCTGCACTCGACGAAGGCCTGAACTCTGAGTCCTTGGATGAGATTTTGAGCAAGGGCGACGAGGTGTTGCAAGAGGGTCTTGAATTGGCCAGCGACGCACTGACGGCAGAGCTGGAACCCGATGAGATGCTTTCAGAGCAGCAGAGCGCTACCGAAACAAACATGAGAGCAATTGTTGAAGGTGCTGCGGCGCATCTCGATCTCAGCCCGGAAGAGGCGAGCGACGCTCATAAACTTTTTTCTGGAACAGAGAATGTCGGCTCGCGTGTGGCTGTTGAAGGAGCATCGGCACTCACGGCACTAGCTTCTTCCACGCCTGAAACTTTCAATGAGGTCAGCGAGGGGGCGAGGAACTTCAGTGCAGCGGGCCGGGGGAATGCGGTTGCGGCTGAAGGCCTCAGCTCTGATATTTCAGCCTCGCTCAGCGCCCTGGGAAGCGATGCAGTGGGCTTAGACCCCTTGGGTGGTGCCTTCGAAGAAGCCAGTGAATTCGCCTCCATCGCGGAGCAACCCTCGCTAAACGAAACCATGGGCGCCGATGTCCTCGCCATTCTACAAGCGCCTCCGGAAGGGGAGAACTTGGAACTTAATTCCAAACAAGAGAGGCTTCTTAGGGATAAGACGCTTCATCTCGACACATCGCTGCTCGAGAGCGTCACCTCTGAAATGAGCTTGGCGCCCGAAGTGACCGAGTTGTTTGTGCGCAAGCGGGATATGAAGCCCTACCGGCGCAACAATGCGCGTTACACATGTAGCGCCTGTCCGCGTGATTATTTCACGAAGGAGCAGGTGGAGGCTTGTTTCTACTCGCATCCCGAGGAAGGCTCCGAAGAAGAACGGAAGCTGCGCGAGAAGGTCGAAAAAATCAAAGCAAAGTCAGTTGCTTGAGGGTGTTGAGAATTTCAATTTGAAATCCTTGCATATATTCGATAGATGCGGTGTCCGGAGCAACATTGCTCGCACATCGGAGGGATTTCTTAATGTTCCAACGTAAAGCAGCTCTCGCACTGTTCGTTTCGCTTTTTGCGCCTGTCGCACACGCGGATGATTCCAAGCTCGGAACCCGCAAGCATCCGCTCAAGCTCGTGATGGTTCCCTCCACTGATTCCACTAAAATCATCTCCAGTATGAAGCCTGTTGCGCAGTGTCTTGAAAAAGAAACTGGACTCTCATTCGATATCTCCGTTCCAAACAGCTACATCGTGGCTATTGAGGGTATGGGTTCAAAGAAAGTGGATATCGCCTTCTTGCCCACATTTGGCTACCTGCTCGCACACGAACGTTACGGTGCTGAGGCGCTTCTCAAAGCTTCGCGCAATGGCGAAACAACCTATCGCGCGGCGATTCTGGCTCGCAGCGACCGCAACATTAAGACCATCAGCGACCTCAACGGTAAGAAGGTCGCCTACGTCGATCCAGCATCCACATCAGGCTATATCCTGCCAAAGAAGATGTTCATGGATTCGAAAGTGAAGCCAGGCCAGGAAGTTTTCCAAGGCAAGCACGACGCAGTTGTGACAGCCGTTTATCAAGGACAAGTTGATGCCGGCGCAGTTTTTTACAACAAGCCTGTCGACGGAAAAATCAAGGATGCTCGTGAAAAAGTGAAGACTCAGTTTCCGGACATCGAAGAGAAAGTTAAGATTCTGACCCTGACCGAAGACATTCCCAATGATCCAATCGTTATTCGCAAAGAAGTTGCCGCTGCAAACAAAGTGAAAATTGCAAAGGCATTCCAAACCTGCGTCGTTAAAATGCCTGACGCCTTCCGTGGCATCAACAACTCCGACGCCTTTGCCGCAGTGAAAGACTCCGACTACGACGGTGTTCGCAAAACAGTGAAGATGCTCGGCATCAATATCGGTAGCGAACTTGATAAGAAGAAGTAAGCAGTTTAGGCCGAGCTTCACCTGATGCAAACGAAACAGGACACATTCGCGCAGCAAATCGTCGCTTGCCGAATGTGTCCTCGTCTTTTGTTGCATTGCGAGACCGTTGCTCGGGAAAAGCGAAAGATGTTTCAGCACCAGGAGTATTGGGGCCGTCCGGTGCCAAACTTTGGTGATCCCTTTGCGCAGTTGCTTATTGTTGGTCTTGCTCCTGCGGCACATGGCGCAAACCGGACTGGTCGAATG
>JBILKQ010000184.1:0-4860 GCA_044376655.1 Silvanigrellaceae bacterium | reverse complement strand
TGGTTGAGAGGATAACCTTTCTCTTCGTATGGCTCTGGAAAACTTTTTTCTGCTCAGAACTCGGGAGTTCTGAGCGGAGCTCAAACACATCGAATTGTGATCTCAACTTGGAAGTCGCTAGAGCTTGCGCTGCGCGACGGATATCTGCTGCGCCCGTTAAGAACACTAGAATGTCACCGGGGCAGCGTACATCGGTCAGCATCGATTCCACTGCAACTGCCACGCGCCATTCGAGAGGGCGATCGTCTGGGGCAGAGTCGAAAGAAATTTCGACAGGATATGTTGGAACATCTGCTTTTAGAAGTGCAGCATCGGGAATTCTATCCTGCAGCTTTTCTGTGTCGAGCGTTGCTGACATGATGATGAGTTTGAGATCTGGGCGGGTTGATTTTTGTAAGGCCCTGACCATGACAAAAGCGATGTCGGAGTGCATGTTTCGTTCGTGAAACTCATCAAGAACCACATATTCCACACCCTCGAGCTTCGGATCTGCGAGCAGTGTTCTCAAAAACAACCCTTCGGTCATAAAGATGGTTCTGGTTTTTGCGGTCAACTGGCGCTCGTAGCGAATTTGGAATCCGACGTCCTGACCACAGCTCTGTCCTAATTCTTCGGATATTCTTTCGGCCGACATACGCGCGGCAAGGCGACGTGGTTCAAGCACCAAAATTTTGGATGCGGAAGAACGCATCAGAAACTGAGGAACACGCGTTGTTTTTCCGCTACCCGGTGGTGCTTGAAGGATAAGAGTCGAGCGCTGTTTCAATGCTTCACAGATGTCGTTTTCCAGCGCGTCAATGGGAAGAGAAATCATATGCGTCTCGCAGCGGAGAGGATTCGGGAAGAGTGTCAGCTCAGCTTCAATCGGTGAAAGAGGTTGAGTGCATTCTGTGTTGTTTGCTCGGCCAGTGTTTCAAAGGAGACACCACGGACGTCTGCAACGCAGCGGGCAACTTCGGCGACCCAGGCAGGTTCGTTTTGTTTGCCACGGTGCGGAACGGGGGCCAGATAGGGACTGTCTGTTTCGACCAGAATACGATCATCGGGCACATAACGAGCCACTTCTCTGAGCGCATCTGAGTTTTTGAATGTCACTATTCCTGAGAACGATAAATGAAAGCCCAGGTCGAGAAAGGCATCGCCTTCTTCTCGTGTTCCAGTGAAACAATGAATAACCCCACGGCCGCCGCGCTCAGCAAAGCTCTTGAGGCGGGAGTGGACGTCGGCAAAGGTGTCGCGCACGTGAACCACCACCGGTAGTTTGCAGCGCAGCGCGATCTCGAGGAATTCCTCAAAGCAGACTATTTGTTGTGGCATTGGCACAAACTTGTGGAAGCCATCGAGACCAATTTCTCCAATGGCCACCACATTTTCATTGGTGCGGGCGATCTCTTCCATGCGAGCAACCAGCTCTGGATTGAACTGGTCGGCATCGTGTGGCTGAATTCCGACCGTCAGAGCCATTTCGGGATGTACCTGAATCTGTTCCAATCCGGTTTTGAGTGTGTGTTCATCAAAGGTGATGTTTATGATTTTAGCAACGGAAGCTTCGCGCGCACGCTGGATAAGTGCCTCGGCGTGCGGAGCAAGTTTGTCGGTGCAAAGATGACAATGGGTGTCGATGAGTCTCATGAAAAGGCCTGAATTCCTGTCAAACTTTGTCCGACGATAAGAAGGTGAATGTCGTTCGTGCCTTCGTATGTATAGACAGATTCAAGGTTGCAGGCATGGCGCATGCAACGATATTCATCGCTGATTCCGTTTGCACCGAGAATATCGCGCGCTGTGCGTGCCGCTTCGAGTGCAAGAAGAACATTATTCTGCTTGGCCATGCTGATTTGCGCGGGTTGCAAGGTTCCCTCGGACTTTAGCTGCGCAAGCCTATGAGCAAGCAAATTCCCGGTTGTGATTTGTGTTGCCATGATTGCCAGCTTCCTTTGAATGAGCTGATAGGAGGCCAGGGGTTTGTCGAACATAATGCGGTTCTTGGAGTAGTTCAGTGCCTCCATCAGGCAGTCTTCTGCGGCGCCGAGCGCTCCGAAGGCAATGCCGTAGCGGGCTTGGTTGAGACACATCAAAGCATTTTTGAGTCCGACGGTTTCAGGCAAAATGTTTTCTGCAGGAATGCGGCAATCCTGGAAAAAAAGGGACCCGGTGACAGAAGCACGCAGGCTGAGTTTGCCGTGGATGGCGCGTTGCTCGAATCCTTTCGTGCCCCTTTCCACGAGGAATCCACGGATTCCTTGATCGGTTTTGGCCCACACGACAGCCACATCGGCAATAGACGCGTTGGTGATCCAGGTTTTCGAACCATTGAGGATCCAGTCGGAACCATCTTTTTTGGCGTTGGTCAGCATGCCAGACGGGTTTGAACCAAAATCGGGTTCAGTTAGTCCAAAACAGCCAATTGCTTTTCCTTCACGCAACAATGGTAGCCAGCGTTGTTTTTGTGCTTCGCTGCCGAAGGCATGGATGGGGTACATGACCAGAGCACCTTGCACACTGGCGAAACTTCTTAGGCCACTGTCGCCGCGCTCGAGCTCTTGCATGATGAGGCCGTAGCTGAGGCTGTCGAGACCACTGCAGCCGTAACCCTTCAGTTGAGCTCCAAGGAGTCCAAGTTGGCCGAGCTGTGAAATGATTTCTCTGGGGAAGGTTCCCTCTTCATAAGCTGTTCGCAGATATGGGCGGAAGGTTTGGTCGACGAACTGGCGTACCATGTCCACCACGAGTTTTTGTTCTGCTGAGAGGGTCGACTCTAAATTCAAAAAGTCGGTTGCTTGTATGTTCATGGTGTGGCCTCCCTTAGCTCTTAGCCTTTTCTACTAATCTCTTCGGCAAAACGCACGTCGAACAACGGGAGGCGTGCCCGCCCGAGGCTTCCTCCGAGGGTTGAGAGGAGGTGTAGTGATTGTGCGTTTTCCTTTAAGTCACCGCTTTTACTTGAAATTCCCTTGGCAAGCAAAACCCATGCAGAGGTCACGACCTCTTTCGGAAACTCATGCAGCTCGAAGGCCTTCCTCAAGTCGTCGTTGCTTGCGTTCATTAGGTCATCCAGCCCGAGAGTGGCTTCATTCTTGTGCCAATTACCGATTTTTTCTTGGCTACGCAGCAGGGTGATGAACAGGCCCTGCAAGGTCATTTTCAAGTGAGCAATATCGAGATCCGTACTTTCATGTTCGAAGCGGTATTTCGAGGCATGCACAATGAAATCGAAGACTCGTCCGAATGAAATGGGCTGGTTTAGCATTGCGCATTGAGCCGCGAATGTGGTGCCCACTTTCTTGGCGGCGGGATTACCCACCACCGAACGCACGTAGGTTGAAGAACAGTGCAGCAATTCGGGCGGGCAGAGCACCGCCCAGGTCTGGATGCGCGAGTCGATGGTTTTGTTCGAGAAGTAGAGGTTAAACTCTGACTCAAAGTCGGTTGTGGAACGGAGACCACGAACGAGGTGATGGATGCCATGGGCTCCGGCGTATTCAACCACAAGCCCCGGGGTTGTGGTGACGACTACGTTTTCACCAACGTGGAAGGGGATTTCGAGTTTCCACCAGTTGGTGCAGGGGTCAATCGCCGAGGCGATGATCCTTGCCCGGGTGAGAGGGTCAAGCGTGCCTTGCTTGCTCGGATTCACCGCGACGAGAACATGTATTTCGCTGAAAACCTCCTGCGAGGCCTTCAGCACAGCGTCGTGGCCGATAGACCAGGGGTCGAAGGAACCAGCGTAAATGGCAGAGGTCATGAGTGAGTCGCCCTTCCTGTGAATAACGTAACGATGCTGTTTTTACCGTGAACAGTCTTGAAATGTCATGCGACTGACCAAAGGAGCTTCTCTCCCAGTCACTCGTCAGCCTATCCTATATTTATATGCCCAAACGAGGCAGTACGGTGAGGAAGAGAGACATGGCCAAGATTTTGTTGCTCGATGACAGCCCAGTGATGCACAGGGTCGTGCGACTGACTTTTGCCGATGACGCGGGTGTGGAAATCTCAGTGGCACGCACTCCTCCCGAAGCAGAACTGGCCCTCTCAACGGCCCAGCCCGAACTTGTCATTGCCTATGCTCGTTTCCCAGGTGCGGTTGACTTGGCTTACTTTCATGCTCTTCGCAATCAGTGTCCATTGATCTTACTCCTTGCCGAGAGCGAGGAAAATTTGGACCACTTTGTCGCCGCAGGCTTCAATTCCATTCTGCGTAAACCATTTCACAGCGATGAATTGCGTCTTGCCGTTGAGGGCTTGCTATCGGGTGCTCCTGAGATGTCCAGGCCTGCTGTTATCGCAGGGCGCGCTGCGCCGACACCTCCAAGTTCCATGACTCCTCCAAGCTCTGCTCCCAAAATAAATCCGGTGGCGCCAGCGGCACCTTCATCCAAGCCTCCTTCAGCTCCACCCACTTCGAAGGCGCCAGCGGCCGCACCTGTTGCAAAGCCAGCTACACCTCCACCGCCACCTTCAATTCCGCCGATCACTCCGGTTCCGATGGAGTCTGCCTCTGCAACAATTCAGGCAAGCTCGCGTCCACCCGCGCCCCTCGATGAACCTCAAATCACCATGAATCTCAGTTTTTTCAAAAAGCCCTCTGCACCTTCGCAAGAGAGTGGTGCTGCTGCATTCGATGTTGCAGAACCACCGGCGCAGCGCAAAGCAGACTTCGAGGCGCCTGTGAGCCCACCACCGCGTCCCGCTGCTGCAGCAACTCATCAGCAGTCGCGGATTATTGAACCTGCACCGTGGAGTTCTGAGCCGCTCAGTCTGGAAGACGTTATGGTCTCTACTCGCGTAGGGAACAGTGGCATGTCACGTCATGAAGTGGAAAAGATTGTTGAGGATGCGGTTGCTTCGGCCGTCTCAAAT
>JBILKQ010000183.1:0-4868 GCA_044376655.1 Silvanigrellaceae bacterium | reverse complement strand
CCAAGCACAAAAACACCGCAGAGCTGAACAGATGTGTTTGGTTTTCTGAGGATTTTTTTTTCATCGTGCAGAACTCTCCAAGCCTTGTGCGTGCCACTCAAATCAGTTGGGGCGCAGCGATGCTCCTGGGGTTTGAGCCATCAATTGCTTTTGGGTTTTCTCTAGAATGCGTTCGAGTTCATCAGTCACATCTGCGGTGGGCAACCACTGAGTTGGGTCGTTTTCATCAACCCTTTGCGCTGTTTGTGTGTAGTATTCGATGTTGTTTTTGATCACGAGATCGGAAGCGCGTTGGTTATAAGGAAACACGTTTATCGAGATCCTGTTCCGGAAAAGTCTTCCGTCGATAAAAAACTTGTCCCACTCGGTGCTCATGCTGAGTGTCTGTCGGTCAGCCTTGGAGATGATGTAATTCTGCGAAAGAATCTTTGCCACGGTCTGAAACAACTGCGGTGCTGATGAGGCAACTCTCCAGGTGTTTTTGTCGAGTCTTTGAAACAAGAGTGGCGAAGCTACAAGGGGTTGTGTGAAACCACCGTTGCTGGAATTGCCCGCCACTGCGCCGCTCAACTGCGGCAAAATCGTACCCGAGGGTGCGATGTTGTCCATGTTTTGAAGGGTTTTCGCGGGCGCAAGTGGGCTCTGTGTTCCAACAGCTGAAGCCGGTGGGAGCGGAAGTGGGCGTTGGGTGCGTGCAGCTCCGCCAAACAGCGCTGTACGTTGTGCCGGTTCACCCGATGGAACGACGCAGCCAACAAAGGCAAAAGCAGAAAACACTGCGAGCGTGATTGATGCTGCTTTCGTCTGTCCTGATTTTCGCATGGTTTGCCTCACCGTTTCTAAATCTGCTTCATTTTCTCACCAAGACATGATTGCGCTGTATGCATGTTTTTTGTGGAAGAATTCTGACGGAACCGATTTGCCCATTCCTATTTGTGTCAAGACGGCATTCTGGAAGGAGGAGGGCAATTCATGCCGGATAACCTGAAACCGTTGAAATCCTATTTCTCCGGACATGAGTCATTGTCGAAGGTTTGCCGCATCAATACTTTGCGCGGCCTGCTGCTTGCCGTTGGTGTTGCTGCACTCTCCCAGCCAGAGCCAGCGGATGCCTTCATGCACCGCGATGTAGCTGGAGAAATGCACTGGACAAGCGCAGCGTTGCAGGGTGCGGCGGGTCAGGGTGCGTTTTCGGAGTCCTGGGTTGACCAGGCTCACACCGATGTCTCTTTGCTTGCACGCAGAAAGGCAGACTTCGAGCTCCAGCTCCTCTCGGGTGCATTCGTGATTTCCCGCGATGCCACTCAAGCCATTGAGAAAACCTTGAATGCATTCATCGACAAAAGCGAGACAGCCGACGGTGGCACAGCTGCTCAATCAACGGCCAAAGTCCTCGACGAAGTGCGTTCTGTTTTCGGGAAAACCCTGACAACGCAATTCCATTCGAATTTCCTGTCGCCACGATTCGGACGCTTTGGGATAGCTCCCTACACAAGTGGTTCGCTGGATGCAGCGATTGACAATACCGCCTGGCCAAGACTGAATGCCTATGGTGGCGGTTATGCAGGTGTCCTTTTGAGTTATGCGCAGACGTTGGGCAAGGATTTTGACCTGGGTGTTGCCCTGCGACCCGGGGTGGGAGGTTACCGCTCCTACGAACTCGATCTTTCGCTTTTTGGCGACTTTATTTCCGGCACTTCCAATTCTCAATCGCTTGATGATCTGAGTGGCTTCCCGACTGCGGTTTATGTTCCGTTGGATATCGGCGTAGGCTGGTGGGCAGGGGCTTCGACGCGCTTGCACATCGTATCAAAGAACACCTTTGACTCTGCCCCGATCAAGGCTCTGAGCGGCTCTCCAGACGTCCAACAGAGCAGAATCAACTTGGGCTTCAGTCAGCAAATTCCTTTGGCGGGGAGCAAATTGCAGACGCTTTTGCTCGGAGGCGAGTTGCAAGATATTGCTGGTCTGAAGGGTGGATGGAATGAACTGCTGATCCGCACACAGTGGGCAGGAAGGTATGCAGTGCGCTTGCCTTTCCGCGATCAGACCAGCTTTGCTGTAAATGCAGGCTTGAAATCAGGGTATCCTGTGGTCTCATTGTTTTTCGATTTGTTCTTCGGGAAAGTTGAATTGGCACTGTCTGCTAGAGAAAATGGGGCTTACTCCGGACAAAGAGTGAATCGCCTGCAGACGCTCAGTGTGAATACACAAATGCGCTTTTGATGAGCGTTGACAATCGATACCTTGACGTTTTTTTGAAAAAACCGTTCACTCATCACTGTGTCATTTACGCAGTGTTGGGGGACTTGCATGCATTTTAATGGGTTCAAAACTCTTGATTCCACAGCCTCAGGCAGTTCTGCGCCGGCAGGCGCAAAACTGAACCTCGTTTCGTTGATCCTGGGTCTCATTGGTTTCGGCACTTCGCTGTATGCTCTGACCTTGCATGTCAAGGCCAAGACTTCTGCCGGTACACTTGGCTGTGATGTGAATGATCTCGTCAATTGCAGCAAGGTTATTGGCGGACAATATGGCGAGTTCGTGAGCATTCCGCTGGGTGCTTATGGAATGGCCTATTTTGGTCTTGTTATTGCTGCTGCTATCTTGCCTGCTTTTGTTTTTTCCTCTGTTGCATGGATTGCCCGTTGGCAAATGCTCATTGCGGCGGTTGGCGCATTCGTGTCACTGCTGCTGGCATACATTTCCTATTTCAAGATTCAGGCTGTCTGTCTTGTTTGCAGCACAGTGCACGCTCTCAGCATTGTGAATTTTATCTGGACATTGGTTGGATTCATGAAGGTTCGCGGTCAACCGCAAACCGTTTCAGAGGGCGGTTTTGTAAAGCTTCTCGCGGCGTGTCTTGCGTTGGGCGTACCGCCGCTTCTGGCTGGAGCTATTTTGCCCCTCGTCTCCTCTACCTTGGGTGTCAAGTCAGAATCGTCTGAGAAGAGTGCTCCGGTCGATGCCTCAGCAACACCGTTTCCCGCTGAATTGGTTCAGTTCTCTGTGAGCAATTACGTTGGGCAAGGCGAAGACTATCGCAAAGGCAATGACCAGGCGAAGGTGGTTGTTCATATGTTCTCTGACTTGGAGTGTCCGCACTGCAAAATAACGGCGGAGGCTATTGAGGCTGCACAGAGTGCTGTGGGTGCTGATCAAGTGCTTTTTGTTTACAGAAACTATCCGCTCAGCAACAAGTGTAACGCCAATGTTGGAAGTGAGGGACACTCCCATGCTTGTGACCTTGCTATGGCGCTGCGCTGTGCAGGGAGTCAAAGAAAAGAAGCGTTTTGGGAGTACAAGGACTGGGGCTTTTCAGGGATTGACATGAGTCCTGATGAGCGTCAGCGCACCTTTACAATAGAAGGCATGCGCGCACATGCGGAAAAATTGAGATTGGATGGAGCTCGCTTTGAAGCTTGTCTGCGCGATAAAATAGAGCTCCCGAAAATTCAGGCAGACATCGACGTGGGTAAGAAAATGGGATTGACAGGAACACCTTTGGTGGTGATTAACGGTCGCACCTATACGGGTGATCGCACCCCTCAGGCTTTGAGTCGTGCCTTCCGTGAGGCTCTTGCCAGCAAGTAACCATCCAGTTGCATTTTTCGATGTGTTTGCTCTGCAGCCGTCGATTCTCCGAGACAAAAAAAGGGCGGCCTGATGGCCGCCCTTTTCATTTAAAGAACTCAGTGGCGCTTTCAGAAGTTGCTCACCAAGGCGATCCATTCAGGGTGATCAATGAATGGGTTGCGGTTGCCTTGCACAGCTTTAATTTTTTCAGCGCGCTCGATTTCGTAGGATTCGACTGGATGGGTGTCTGACCACTCACGCAGGGTCTTTTCTTCACGGTCATCGATTTTCATGTTGTAGAGCACTGACATATAGAACATTGCGCGGGCAACCACACCTTTGTGTCCCTCTGGCGGTTCAAAACCGTTGTTCTGACAAAGGGCGCCTTCGGTTGTGCGGTTGTAGTGGCACTCCTTGAAGGGGTAGCTTCCACGCATACCGTTTATTTTCATTTCGGTTGGGAAAAGGTGATACAGGTCTGACTTGCCTTCACCGATTGTCCCTGCCTTGCGCAGGAACGTTTGTGGCCAGGTGTGCTCAGTGTTCACACCGTTTTTGGGAATACCTGTTCCCACGAGAAATTCGTCGGAAGAGTAAACGCACTTCACAACTCTTTCGCCTTGTGGATTAAAATAAACATCGACCTGTTGGAACATCGCGCGGCGCGCACCATCGTAACCGAGATTTGTTTTGTTGGCTTTGGCGTAGTTTCTGAGGGCTTGGCGGATGCAGTCTTGAGATTCGCGTGTGCAATTGGTGGGGGAATCGATTTCATCTGCGGAGGCGGCGTGGGGAGCAGTCAGCGGGGCGTTGGTCGAGAGCGAGAGAGCGAAAAGTAAAGCTGACGTGGTCGCGTGTCGCCAAAACATCGATGCGTACGAGTGCATGAGCAGACTCCCAGAGCAGATGAATTTTAACCGTTGTCGGGAGAACAGCTAGATGAACATTTATGGGGCGTCAACTGTTTTATGGTATCAATAAGTAAAAAATATATCGCGGCTCAAGAGTTTTCCAACATTTAATTAAAAGCAACTAATATTTTTTGGAAAAAAAAGGTCACCCGGGCGGGTGACCTCTTCATCAACTAAGGATGACTCCGCCTCCTTAGGAGCGGAAATCCATGGTTGGGCTGTGGCCCAAGAGAGCCATTGTGCGTGCGCGCTTGACTGCAATGGTCAGCTCGCGTTGTTGCTGAGCGCTCGCTCCGCTAATGCGGCGTGGGACGATCTTGCCGTGTTCGGTAACGAAACGACGAAGCAACTGGGTGTCTTTGTAGTCGAACTTGATGTTGG
>JBILKQ010000078.1:0-14536 GCA_044376655.1 Silvanigrellaceae bacterium | reverse complement strand
GAACACAACTTTAGAAACCCCAGCACAGTTGATTCCACTCACCGACACCGCACAGCTCAACCAGCTCATTCCACAATCCGACCTGGAATCCACACTTGAGGGTCTGGAAATGGTCGACACTGCCGGCAATGAATTCAGCGAAGAGGCTTTCCTGCGTGGCGAGATCTCACCGGTATTCTTCGGCAGCGCCATGACCAACTTTGGCGTGCGAGCGTTCCTGGAGGCGTTCCTCGAAATGTGTCCCGGACCGAGCTCTAAGGGCAGCAGTATCGGACCCGTTGATCCGCTCTCAGCCAACTTCAGTGGCTTCATCTTCAAAATTCAAGCCAACATGGATCCAAAACACCGCGACCGTATTGCTTTTCTGAGAATTGTCAGCGGCGTTTATGAAGCGGGTCTGATGGTGAACCATTCGCGTCTGGGGCGCGAAATCAAACTCACTCAGCCACAGCAATTCTTTGCGCAGGAACGCACAGCAAGCGAACGCGCCTACGCCGGTGACATTGTAGGCATCTACGACCCGGGAATTTTTGCGATCGGCGATTCACTCACAGAACAGCAAAAATTTGAGTTTGAAGGCATTCCGCAATTCGCACCTGAAAACTTTGGTGTGGTGCGCACAAGCAGCGCTCTGAAACGAAAGCAGCTGCTCAAAGGACTTCTGCAGCTTTGCCAAGAAGGCACGGTGCAAATGTTTGTTGATGAATCTCGTGCAGCAAGCGATCCCATTCTTGCTGCGGTTGGTGTGCTGCAGTTTGACGTGCTGCTGTTCCGACTGCGCAACGAATACAATGTCGATTGTTCTTTGGATATTCTCCCTTACAAACACGCACGCTGGACCAACATCTCGGACAGCGAAATCGCGGAGGCCAAGGCCAAGACCGACGCTACGGTAGTGCGGGATATGCAGGGCAACGTTCTGTTCCTCTTCCGCAACGATTTCAACATCACCTACTTCCAGGAAACTTGCCCGAAGATCCCCTTGTTCCGCAGCAATGCTAAACTCAAAGGTAACATGATGCGCTCGGCGTCATCGTTCTTCGACGAGTGAAAAGGATGATCCATGAGCCAGAACGAGAACTCCAATCCCAACAAGTCTGAGCAACAAGACAACGGCGACGGCAAGGTTCTCCCTTTCCGACGTCCGAGTCCCCAGCCCACACTCCCGCGTCGCGCCGCAACAACTCCGAGCAATGGTCCAACGCGCAACAAGGGTAAAGTGCCGCAAGCTCGGGGCAACACATGGAAGGGAAAAGCTTTTCAGGCTCTCCAAATCGCCCTGTTGGTGGTCGGATTTCTGCTCGCCCTAAAGAATTGCGGAAAAATCTAAAATTATTGATTATTTTTTTTTGCCTGAACACTTGCACTCCGTGTTCGGCTTTGTTACACACCGTCTCTGCCGCGGGGGCGTAGTAGAGTTGGTTACAACGCTGGCCTGTCACGCCGGAGGTCGCGGGTTCAAGTCCCGTCGCTCCCGCCATCCCCCAAAACCCTGGTTCGCAAGAACCGGGGTTTTTTATTTTCTGCAGTTGGCTTCCAGAAAGTCATATCCAAATTCCAGACGCGAAAACGATGAACCTTTTGAACACGTTTTGACGTTTGCAGGTTGTTGCAAACTTGAGATTTCACGATGTGTTTTGGCGAACTGAAAAGAAAAGGTGCGATGGTGAGGCAGTGGCAGGCCAGGAGGGATTCGAACCCACAACCCGTTGATTTGGAATCAACTGCTCTACCGTTGGAGCTACTGACCTCTGCGTGACCAACCGTTTAAGCTGGAAGGTCGCCTCTGGTCAAGTTTTGACGAGCGCGGTGAAACGTGTTTTCGTCGCGACGGAGGTCTTTCCCCATGATCAAAAAGAAACTCATTTCCAACACGGTCTCTGGCCTCAGCAGCCGTCTCATTCCCGGTGCCACTGCCAAGCTCAACCGTGCGCTGAAGAATCTTCCGCTCGAAATCGGCGGCGCGCTACCGGTGCTCGGACTCGAAAACTCACGCACCGATTACGATGCTCTCAGCCAAATCAACTATGCCACAGCCCTTTCCGCTGGCTTCGACCTCAGAGCTGCCGACGATGTGGTCATCCCGCCCGGCGAATGGCGTCTGGTCGATTCAGGTCTGCGGTTGGCACAACAAACCAGCAAACCCTCTTTTCGGATCCGCCTCGGCCGTACCGGTTTTGACGTGGTCGCTGAACTTCAAATCCGTCCCCGCAGTGGTCTTGCCGTGAAACGAGGCGTAACTGTATTGAATGCCCCGGGCACTGTTGATGCTGATTATGAAGGCAAAATAATGACTTGCCTCATGAACCACGGCAAAGAGGACTTCCGGATACGTCGCGGTGACAAAATCTCACAAGGAGTCTTTGCGCTCGCCATTCGCCCTCACAGCATTGAAGTCGCAGACAAAACCCGCGGGGATGGCGGGTTTGGTTCAACAGGGCGTAATTGACTTCGCGGCCAAACTTGGGCAGACTCCGAAGCGAGCGCCATACACTGCAGCACATTTTCCTTCCGTGGAGCAGACCTGGTGCCTATTTAGGAGCTGCCCAATGGGCGATGCCAGTCAGGCAAAACGTTTTTCCGAATCAAATGATTCTCTCGCGCACTCTCCTCTGGACAACGACCTCGAGGTCGATATTGAGGAAGCCTTTAGCAACGAGCGCATCACCGTCATATACTCGCACGATCCAAACGTAGCGGTTTCGCAGGGTATCGATCCCCAGGCGGTCATCTGTTCTACCTTCGAGCAGCTGCTCTTGCTCCTCGAAGACGACCGGGTTGAAGCGATTCTGTTTGATAACGACATCAACCACCATGAGAGAGCCTACATCACGGGCTGGTCCAGAATCTTCCGCCCTACACTCACGGCGCAAAAATTGCCCACTGAAAAAATGGCCAACTGAACGCCTCCTGCAGCCTCTGTCAGCGCTCTGACCGAGGCTGAAATCTTTTACATCAGTTCCTCGCGGCATTTCTTTCATCATGAGAGCGGGCGCATGCTCGAGATGAAAGGCTACTGAAACAATGTCAACGGGACTTCTTGGTCTCCTCCAAGGAACCAAAAACATTCAACTCGGAATTGATGTCGGCGCATCAGCCGTGAAGGTCGTTGCACTCGAAAACAGCTCAAAAGGCACACGACTGCTCGGGCTGGGTTGGGAAGAAACACCTCCTGGAGCAGTGGTCGATGGAAGCCTCAATGACACGCGCTCCGTAACGCAGGTTGTGAAAGCCGCGCTTGAACAAACCAAAGTCCGATACAAAGGTTGCAGTGCAACGGTCGGGCTGCGAGGGATCAACGTCGTCTTCAAGCGCATTTCTATCCCCTTCCAGGGAATGGCAGAGCTTCCCAAGCAAATTATTCTTGAAGCCCAACAGCATGTGGATTCGGATCTCGAGCAATGGCAAATCGACTACGAAGCCATCGGCGCTCCCAACAGCGAAGGTCAGCTCCCAGTGCTTCTCGTGGCGGCCAAACGCGCAGTCGTTGAACAATATATTGAATTACTCAAACAGGTGGGAGTTAGACCATCTGTTTTGGATTGCGATGCTTTTGCTATTTCCAATTCATTTGAATTTGCAAGCCAACAACAAAACAGAACCAACCTGTGTGTTGATGTAGGCCGAGACAGCACCAAGATTCATCTAACCACCAACGGAAATTCAAGCATCATTCGTAGCCTTCCCATTGGGGGGTCGCATTTTACCGACCTCATCGCACGCCAGCTGAACATCAATCACACAGAGGCGGAAACTATTAAATGGAGCGTCGCAAGCCCGGAATTTGCTGCGGAGCATCCCGACGTGATCACAGTTTGCCAGCAACATACCGATGAACTTTGCGATGAAATTAAAAAGACAATGGAGTTCTTCTCGGGATATGAAGAACAGACAGCTGTAAAGGCGATTGACGCGGTGGTGCTCTCAGGCGGCGGCTCGGTTGTGCCCGGACTGAGCGCAGGAATCAGCACCCTTCTCAACGCCGATACGATCTATGCCTCGCCCTTCAAGGGTATGACCATCAACCCAAAGATTAACGAAAATGTGACCTCAAGATACTCGCATCAGTTTGCTGTTGCCGCTGGTCTGGCGTTGCGAAGAGCGGGGGACAAGACATGATCCGAATAAACCTTGCTCCAGAAGTCGTCGAACAAACCCACCGCAGCACACTGGGACGAGAAGCATTGCTGACTGCGGCGCTCTGCGCAATCACTTTTCTGGGTTTAGAACAGTATTCAATGAAATACGATGACAAGCTTCTTGCAGTCGAAGTAAAACTCGAAGAGCAACGCAGCACCCGCACGAGAATGCAATCAAACATCGAAAAAGCTCAACAGACAAGAGAAAAGGTTGAAGGAATAAAGAACAAAGGAAGAAAAGTTCTGGCCCTGGGAGAGGGGCGAAAAATTCCCGTTGTTCTTCTCGACAATTTGCAAATGCGCCACCCTGAGCGCATGTGGTTCAACAAGTTATCCTACTCAACCTTGACAGGCGTGCTGACACTCAGCGGTTATGCATTGGATCACTCTGTCATTGCCGACTATCTGAGACGCCTCAAGGAAATGGAAAAGATCGACTCTTCAGCAATCGGTGAATTGAGGGAGTTTATCCCTCCTCAGCTTCTAAACTCCGGCCTTGCGGTGGGTGCACAGTCGGCTGATGCGAACAAAAACGAAATCAAGTCACTCGAAAGCGTGATTCTGACCTCACTCAAGAGCGAAGAAGTTCAGGGAGTCACACTGCAAAGATTCGAAATCACCATCAAGATTCAGGTTGGTTAAAAGATGGCATCACTCTCAAACCAATATGAACAACTGTCGCCGATTACCCGCCTGGGAATCGCGATGCTGCTGATAGCCCTCTGTGGGTGGTACAGCTGGGATGAATTCATCGTTCCAAAGCAGGAAGCTCTTCTCGTAAAACAAGATGAACTCGACAAAATAAGTAACGAACTAAAGGACTCCAACACTCTCGTAAGCCCTGTGAGCATGGAGGAAGAGCTCAACAAAGCCAACCGCGAATACAAAAAAATGATCGAACTTCTCCCGGACGAGCCCGCGGTTGAAAAGATACTCAATGACTTTGCTAGTCTCTCTCGTTTGAGCGGAGTCGAAATCCGCGAATTCATGCCCATGACCCTCCCACCTGGCCAAGCCAACATGGCCGGAGGAATCACCCCTGGAGTCAATACCGTTGTGAACTACACCACACAACCGTCCAGCACGCTCCCCATCAACACAATAGGTGTGGATGAAGACACCAATTCGATTACGATTTCTGTCAAACTTCAGGGGACATTCAGTTCGATGGTGTCATTCATGGACATGGCCATGTCACTTCCCCGTGTCATCCGCATTCAAGATTTTGAGATTATTCATGAAGAACGTGAACTAAAGCTCGTACAACGCCCAAAACTCTCCTTTACAGGAAAATTCACGGCATACTTTCAGCGAGGTTTGGGTGCAGATAAAACGGCTGTTGCAGAGAAGAAAGCAGAACCAGAATCACCAGTAAATAACATCTCAACAACACCTCTCGTCGACGTCAACGAAGTTCTTGACAAATCATTCTCAGCCAAGGGGAGCGCAGGACCCTGACTATGAAAAGATCAAATACCTGTGAAAAAATTATTACTATCTTGCTCGCTGGCAGCGGTGCAATCACCAGCTCGTACACTTATCGGCCTGAAGGAAAAATTGATCCCTTCGCGCCGTTGTCGCTCATTCGCCCGACATTATCAGGTGCAACGCGACTGCAACAGCACGACATTTCTGAATTTGAATTGGTAGGAACTTTGTTTGGAAAAGAGCCGACAGCACTGCTCATGACTCCCGACCCCAAGCAAGGTGTCATTGCGCGCGTAGGGGACAGAATAGGTAGGCATGGCGGGCGCGTGGTTTCGATCACTCGTGACAGAGTGCTGGCCCGAGAGCCCTCAGCAAATTCAGTCCCTGGGCAGGCCGTTCAGTTCAATGACATCGCCATACTCCTCTCGAAATACAGACCACCAGAAGCAATCAAGGAGCTCAAAAAATGAGAACGCATTTAATGACGCATCGAAAGATTCGCTCATTGCTCCTGGGTGTGTCACCACTTTTAGCAATGCCATTTGCCAATGCGCAGTTCAATGGACTCAATACACCACCGTCGGGAAACGCGGCACCAAATTCTGTCATTCCTCCTCTTCCCGCAAACGGACTGAATGGATCCAATCAATCGGCGACAAACAACTCGATCACAGTCGTGCCAGCTGCAGCTGCGGCCACCGTAAACGAGGGGCCCGCATCTTCGACAAGCTCAGCACTCACAGAAGCAATGAATGCTGGTTTAGCCGGAAGCTCCAGCGGCGAGCAGGGCGATTTGATTTCGCTTGAATACAGAAACGCTCCATTGCTCGAAGTCATCCGAACACTGGCAGACGCTGCAAACCTCAACATCACTTTGTCAGCAGATGTTGAAAAAGGCAGCCCGGTTTCCATCCGGCTGACAAAAGTCACCTATGAGCAAGCACTGCGTGCCATTCTCGATACGTATAAATTTGGTGCCGTGCTTGAAAATGGCATCCTCAAGATTGACACCATCGCCAATCTCACTGCTGCGCGAGAAGAAAAGCTAAAAGAGAAAGAGGCGTTCTGGAAATCCCAACCGTCCAAACGTCTCGTCTGGCAGGTGAATTACGCCAAAGCCACCGATCTCTCTGAACTTCTCAAATCTATGCTCAAGGCCTACACAGTTGACCCTCGATTCTCAATCATTGCCGACAAGCGTACCAACAAACTTATCGTTGAAGGTATTGCCGATGCACTTGTTGAGGCAAAAAGTATTCTTGAAAACCTGGACCGCAGGAAACAGCAGGTTTTAATTGAAGCGAGAATCGTAGAGGCCAGCAGCGAACTTTCGAAAACCTTGAGTGTGACCTGGGGAACACGTTTTGGTTTTGAAGGCAATCGCGGCATGGCCAATGGTCTTCTTTTTCCCAACTCGATTGTTGGCAGTGTCGGCGGTGCAGGTGCTTTGGGAACTTCAGCTCCTAATCCGATGGCAGGGCGCCAAGCAACGCAGCTCGGAACAATGCAGTTCACTGTGGGTTCAATCAACAACCTTATCAACATCGACGCCATCCTGCGGGCCTATGAGACCGAAGCTCTGGCTAATGTCATTGCCTCACCGCGTGTCGTTGTGCAGGATCAGGAGCGCGCAACTATCAAGGAAGACATCACGCTTTCCCGCCCAGTGCTGAGCGCAGATGGCAAGCCAGAGGGACGCAACACGGTTGCAAATCTTGAACTGGTTGTTGCTCCACAGATTACTTCCGACAACACTCTCGAACTGGATATTCAGGTACAGCGCCAAACTCCTACGAACGCACCCTCTGATCCGGTTCAGGGCTCTATCAAGCGCCAGGCAAACACCAAGCTCATCGTTGCCAACGGTGAAACGGCAGTGATCGGCGGGCTCTACCAGACGCAAAAATTCAAGGGCCAGGGGCGAATTCCCTTCCTTGGCCGCCTTCCTATCATTGGCGTATTGTTTAGAACTAACGAAGAGCAGAGCTTCCGTTCTGAACTCATGGTGCTCATCACTCCACGCATTCTGCCAGGCGGTGGAGGGGGTGTGAGAACATCTTCCCGAGCCGACTTTCCAATTGGCACCCCTGCAAATGGTAATAGTGGAAACAACTTCAACAATGGCTCTAATAACTCGCTCATGAACAACACAGGCGGTTCGGGAGGTGGACTGAATACAACGGCACCTGGCCCAACAGGAGCAGCTCCTTCAGCCCTTTCAACCAACGCTGCAAAACCTGGTGTTGGTGCTAACAACTTTGGCAGCCCTAACAATTTTGGAGCAAATACCCCGGGCAATACGGGTGGCTCGAACGGCACCGCAAACGGTTCAGGGGTAGGCAACGAATTTGCCAACGAAGACCTCGGAGCTAGCGAAAATGGTGGCTCCAATACAGGCAATGGCAACCTCAACGATCTCAATTCCAACAACAGCCTGCAAAATGGGGGTGGCGGCGGAAACGGTAATTTCAATAATCTCGGAGCCAACAATGGCGGTGGCAACGGGAATCTGAATGACCTTAATGGGGGTGACCTGTGACGGAAAAGATTCGAACATTGCTCCGCCGCCGCATACAATTCTGCACAGCTCTTGCCCTCGTGTTGGCTCCAGCCATGAGTTGCTCTCCCATCGAGGGTGATGGCGGACGTTGCAAAAAGCTGACTGATCCGAAGTATGTTGCCTCGATTTCAGATTCCGATGGGAAGCCCTGGAAAATTGAAGTTATTCCCGAGTCAGCAGACCTGACCTGTGACTACACCACAGGAGATCGTCCGAGCGGGCTCATTGTTTTCTCGGCGCGTATCATTGACAGCCAAGGTCAAACCAAGCCAGGCCTGAGGGTCAACGGACGTTTTTCTGGCTCTGCGACATCGGACACGAACAGTTCGCAGCCTGGCTTTTATCAGAACCCATACAAAATTTTGGATGGTGACACCGATGATGTGAAGAGTGCGAAGCAGAGCAACGCAGACAAAGTCGATGACGTCGCCACCGATGGCTGCGGCGTTGCTGTTTTCTACGTGCGGTGGGTTTGCCCTGATCCCAAAAAGAGTATTGGTGGAGCCTTCTACGTGGAAAGTGGTCCGCTCTTTAGTAAGCCTGTGAAGGTCACTCTTGAAAACAGTGTTCAGCCCGATGTGGTTGCTCCAGCTCCAGCTCCGGCTCCGGCTGGCCCATAAGTAGTTCTGCGGCGCAGATTCAGAGCCAACCGACAAACAGGCTGCACGCCCAAGAGAACAAAAGTTCAGCAACACACTACAGCTCGCTTGCCGCATACGGGCGGACAAAAATCCAACCCTTCAGCACCCCATGCTTTCTTGAACAGGACACTGTCTGCTAAACTGCCTCCTATCCTGGCGTCAAAACAGGCGAAGGTTTGGAAAGCGGGCAACATGGCACTGAATTTCAAAAATCTTTGGGCACAACTGAGCGGCCTGACTCCTCAGGAAAAAGAGCTCATTGCACAATTTGAAAAAGAACCCAAAGCAACAACCTGCGTGGCCTCATCCGACATCCTTCGCAAGCGGGGCTACCTCGATGAATCGATCGTTCTGCTCGAGGATACAGTCCGAAGATTTCCAAACTACATGGCCGCACGAGTGGCCCTCGGGCGCGACTATTACACCAGAGGACTCTTCGCCGAATCGCAAAGAGAAATTGAACTCGCACTCACCCAGACTGTTGAAAATCTAATGGCACAGAGGCTTCAGTTGAAGCTCTCGCTGCTGAACAACGATGTTCCAAAAATCAAACAGGCAGTTGAAGTGCTCCGCGCCCTCACGCCGATGGACGACTTCACCCGAGCTGCGAAAGAATATGTGGACTTGGGAGACTTCGGCTCAGCGCGCAACATGGTGCTTGCCGAACTGCGGCGCCTTGGTGTTATGCCACCTGAAGGTCTGAACAATTCCAGCAACGAGTCTACACTCATTGTTGCAGACCCAATGAAGTCAACACAAAAAGCAGCCGAGACACACAGCGCGGCTGATCAGCTCTCGGCAACCTCAGGCTCCTCAACCCCGGAATGGCAGATCCCAGCTGCATCCAGTGCCACAGAACCCGCTCGTAGCCAGCAAAGAGGACCACAAAGCACCGATCCAGGGTGGAATTTCAGCGCCAAGGGGATAAGCATACAGCCACCCCTGCTCGACAACTCAGGCATCTTCTCCGACCTACCTCCGTGGATCAATGAACAGCTTCTCCCTGCGGCTTTCACTCCCGGTACTGGGCTGGGCAGTGTTCGCGGAGACCTCGATCGCTACTTGCAGCTGCGTGCATTCAAGCTCATCACCTCTCCCGAGGCCTTCTCGCGCAAGCGCGCCCTGCAACAGGCCTACAGTCTCGAAAGTACGACTCTTGCGGACATTTACGCCAGCCAAGGGCACTACGAACGCGCTATTGCCATTTATGAGCGCTTGCTTAAAGACAACCCGGGGCAAATCTCTGCACAACAGAAACTTTCAGCCCTGCAAGAGGAAGCGCGTAAAGCGGCAGCAGAGCGCTTTGGCTCGAGCGCAGCATCGAGCAAACCTGTCAACGCAGCCCAGACGGCAGCACAAACGGAACGCGAACGAAAACTAAAGTTCCTTGAGGCCCTCCTCAAGAAAATGGAGGACAGAGTGACCAGCCACACACCCCAAAGCTCTAGTCCCGAGTGGCCTGAATCGAACGCTGGAGACTTTCCAAAATGATAAAAATCCTTCTGGTTCATGGCCCCAATTTAGGCCTTCTCGGACGCCGCGAACCGAATATCTACGGCACAGAAACCCAAGAAGATCTGCTTGAAAGGGTCAAACGGGAGTGTCCCTCGAACTACGAAGTTGAACTGGTCCAATCGAATCACGAGGGTAACATCCTCGATGTCCTTAACGTCATTGTTCGCGACCACAATGCAGGAAGCACTGTCGTCGGCGGAATTCTCATCAACCCGGGTGCCTGGACACACACAAGCCTTGCCTTGCGCGATGCGTTGGCAATGGTTCGCGATACAGGAATTCCGGTCATCGAAGTCCATCTCAGCAACACTGCGGCTCGCGAAGAATTCCGCCACGTCTCGATGGTTGCCCCCGTGGTGACGGGCGGCGTTGTGGGGCTCGGTGCGGCAGGTTATACAGCTGCAGCACGTGCCCTAGTGGAGCTTGTGCAGAACAAATCAAAAGCCAGAGCTTGAAACATGCATTCAGATTTTTTGAAATTTGACCCCTACAACTTTGTTCCACTGAGCCGCACACCGTGGGGTGGCGAGCTCATTGTCAAAACCAAAAAACAGATGCTGCGTGGACCAGAAAACGGCTGGCCGAACCGCATTGGCGAAAGTTGGGAAATCTCCACCGATGCCGCCTTTCCATCGCGTATCCGCAATTTGAAAGATGCACAGGGTCATCACCCCTTGTTCACGGATATCCTCAATGACGCGGCTGAACATTTTCTCGGTAGCAGCATTTCAAGAGCTTTTGGTGCACATTGCCCGCTCCTACTGAAATGGTTGAATGCCAACGATCCTCTTTCAGTGCAGGTCCATCCCACTCACTCGCATCCGGCTTTGAAACCTGAAGAGTGTGGCAAACCAGAAAGCTGGCTTGTTCTATCAACACAGCCCGGCGGGCACGTCTTTCTTGGCTTCAAAGAAAATCTCCAGCAGAGCGAAATCGTCGAGGCACTCAAAAACGACAGAGCTGCTGACGTCATGCACGTCTTTGAACCTCGGCCGGGCGATTACATCGCCATTCCGCCAGGATGTGTGCATGCGACAGGCCCTGGCGTATTGATTGCTGAGCCTCAATATGTTCTGCCAGGACGCTCGGGTAAAACCTGGCGCCTTTCAGATTGGGGCCGCAAATACAACGACAAAGGCGAACGTGATCCGAACGGAAAACCACGCGAGCTGCATGTAGATGCCGCACTGAGTGCCATCAACTGGAACCTCCCGCGCGGTCGGGCTCTCGAGATACTTCTTGTTCGTTCACTCAATCACAAAGAGCATCTCCCTGCGGACATCTACAATCCCTTTCCAGTTCAATATTTCTCGAAAGCAGGCTTGTTCCCGTACAAACCTCTCGTGGCCGGACAGTTTTCTTTGGTCACTTGCTGGCAAGGTCAATTGCAGCTGATTTCACACAACAAGCAGCACCTTGTTTTGAATGCGGGTGAAAGTGGTTTGGTTTCAGCCGCCGCCGGAGAGATAGAAATTGCGTTGACAAAAACGGAATCCGGCTTGGAGCCTTGTGCTGCTTTTTTTGGTTTTGTTGCTTCCGATCTTCGAGGAGTTTGAAGGTGGCCATCATCAACGAAGAGACAAATGAAATCCACTTGAAGATTTTGCTCGTGGGAGCCCAAGGATGCGGTAAGACGACGAACCTGCAGAGTCTCTACAAGCAAACTGCCGGAGACCTCGCCACGAGACTCTTCGACCTGCACGGGATGTCAGCGCGCAATTCGTTCTTCGATTTCTTGCCGCTCACTCTCGGAAAGCACCAGAACCACGACGTGCGTGCGCACCTCTACACACTCCCGCACCACACAATGCTGCCTTCTATGAATCAAGCACTGCTCGCAGGTGCTGATGGCGCAGTTTTCGTTGTGGACAGCAGACTCGCAAAGCTTCCACAAAGTGAAGCACAGTTCATTCGTATGAAAGATTTGGTGCGGGTGGCGCACAAGAACCTTCATGACTTTCCAATCGTCATTCAATTCAATCACCGAGACGATCCACAAGCAGTGCCCATGGAAGCACTGCGGCTTGCGTTCCACTTGGAAAATTCACCCACTGTGGAGGCTGTCGCTGTGCAAGATATCGGTACTGTAGAATGTCTTGATGCACTGGCTGACATGATTCTCACTCAGATGGAAGTGCCTGCTCCCCTGGATGCGCCCCTGTAAGGCGGCCCGGCATTCCTCAATCATGTGCATGTCATTCGGGATGCAGAAGTGAAGCGAGATGCACAGCCCAGGAATCACCGCGCAGTTTTTCAGCGGGGGCCAGGCGCAAGTGGGTTGGTGTTCTTTGCAAGAGACCAGCCTGAAGAGCCCGCTTTACTCGTGCATCCTGCCACAACCGTTCGATCACTCGCCCAGGATAGGCAACATTCAGCCAAGCCAGAGGAATACCCATCTGTGTGCGCAACAGAGTGAAAAGCATCTCCTGCAGCATATCTGAACGCGAACGGTGCTCTGGATTCCAGACAATCTCAAAAAGATTGTCGGTGTCCGTTTTAAAAGAAAGTTCATCATCGCCGGCAAGCATGCGCGGTTGAAGCTGACCCACCTGATATCTTCGTCCCAAGGGGTGTTCCGACGTGGGAGGCAAAAGTCCATGCGCACCTGTTCCCAAACCCAAGTAAGGCAATCCGTACCAATAGAGTCGGTTATGGAGTGCAGGAGTTTTCGAGAAATTGCTGGTCTCGTGCTGAATGAATCCCAAACGCGCGCAGGCTTGCGCAATTCGCTCATATTCATCCACCACAGCGTCATCACTCGCATTCTCCTCTTTGCGAAAGGCCGTAGTTTCTTCGATTGTTAGCAAATAGCACGAAACACCACTTGCTCCGCTGTGTGCGAGAGCTTCGATCTCGGAAACAATGTCTCGCCTCTGTGCCAAAGGCTTAATCCCGAAAATCAAATCAACTTGGATGTTTTCAATACCTGCGGAGCGTGCAGACAAAATATTCTGTATAACCTGCTCACGCGAATGTTTACGTCCCAAATAATTCAAAACTTCGGGGTTCAACGATTGTGCACCAAGCGTGATACGATTCACGCCCAAATCGAAAAAATCTTTAAAATGCCGTTCGATATTCGAGAATGGATTACTTTCGACCGTGAATTCCTCAATCTCAAAGCGTGCCTTTATCTTCTCGACGAGCGGCTTGTATCGCTGTGCGGGAAAAAGACTGGGAGTACCACCGCCCAAATAGACCGTTGCAACCCGTGTTTGCTCGGGAACACGCTCCAACAGCATTTCTAATTGTGCAGGCAGCGCAGCGAAAAAAGCATCCACATCTGCTTTGGTAAATCGCGCTGTTTTAACAAAGTCACAATAGGGGCAAATGTGTGGACAGAATGGAACATGAACGTAGATTCCGAGTCTGGCACGCGCACCGAAATCGGCAGACAGACCCGAAAGCTGAAAAAGATGTTCTGTGAGGAGATCCTGATCTGGAGTGAGCACGCTGAGGGCTTAACCCTCACACGTGATGGAAAGTGCCGACACTGCGATGGGAGGACACACCCCGCCGGAGGCACGCTCCTGAGTCGTATCGACAGCCACTATGGATTTCAACAGACTCAGAATATCTCCCGCAACTGTCACACCTTCCAGACTCATTTTCTTTCCATTTTGGATGCGGAAACCTTTGAAAGGCAAAGAAAACGAACCCTGAAGTGGGTTTACACCTGCATGCAGGGCTTCAACGTCCTCCACCCAGATACAATCGTCGGCTATTTTTCCGAGTCCGGCACCCGCAGCAACGTTGCAGAACCAAGGGCCAACTGTCATTTTTGCCCCAACGCGCGCATGACCGGTGGATTGAGTTCCAAAACTCTTGGCCGAAACGGAATGATGCCAGAGACCTGTGAGAACACCTTTCTCCACAAGTGAAGTTTTCCGCACAGCGGTACCTTCACCGTCAAACAGCGCAGGTGCAACACTCATTTCGTGAAAAGGATCATCTGTGATGCTGAGCAATTCACTCGCCATCACTTGGCCGAGGGAATCACGCGTGTGGAGCGATTGTTTGTCGAGAATATTTTGAGCGCTGAAAAGATTTCCAAATGCGCCAAGCAGATCAAGAAAAGCCTGACCCGAGAAAACCACGGGGTATTGCCCGGATGGGATTTTTACGGGATGCAGATGGGCCACAAGGGTTTCTCCGGCAACCTGAACTACCTCATCCATTTTCAATTTCTCAAGCGCATCCTCTTCACCCCAATGACCAGCAGCACGAGGATTCTTACCCTCTGCTTGCCCTCG
>JBILKQ010000006.1:0-40406 GCA_044376655.1 Silvanigrellaceae bacterium | reverse complement strand
CGCAAGCTTCTCGAATTCGTAGGCCTATCAAGCTATGAAGATTGGGAGGCAACCTCGCTTCCGTACGGGTTGCAGCGCAAACTTGAAATTGCCCGCGCCATGATGACCAATCCAAAGGTTCTGCTACTCGATGAGCCGGCTGCGGGCATGAACCCCACAGAAAAAGATGAGTTGGCCAAACTTGTGCGTAGTATTTGCGACGTTCATGGTCTGGGCGTGCTTCTCATTGAGCATGACATGAAGTTTGTGATGAATCTTTGCTCACAAATCACCGTACTCGACCATGGCGAAGTGATTGCCGTGGGAAATCCCACTGAAATCCAGAATAACCCAAAGGTGATTGAGGCATACTTGGGTGCTGATGAGCAAAGCGTATCAGGAGCGACGTCGGCCTCTGAAGAAGGGAGCCAGTCATGAGTCTCCTCAAAGTTGAAAATCTAACCGTGCGTTATGGTGCAATCGAAGCTCTTCGAAAGGTTAACTTCGAAGTTAATGAAGGTGAGATTGTGACTTTCGTTGGGTCAAATGGTGCAGGTAAAACAACCACCATGCGTTCGTTGTCAGGAATTGTGAAGGTGGCCTCCGGTCGCATCGAGTTCAAAGGCAAGAGCATCAACACCCTTCCCAGTCACCAGATCGTCCGCTTGGGACTCGTGCAGTCACCCGAGGGGCGCCTGGTTTTTCCTGATTTATCGGTGAAGGAAAATCTTCTGTTGGGGGCTTTTTCAAGGAAGGCTTCTTCGTCGGAGTTGAATCACGAACTTGAGAGTATTTATGAGCTTTTTCCGCGTCTCAAAGAGCGACTAAAACAAGATGCTCATACACTTTCAGGTGGAGAGCAGCAGATGCTTGCCATAGGCCGCGCATTAATGGCCAAGCCATCGTTGCTGCTTCTCGATGAGCCGAGTCTGGGAATTGCACCGTTGCTTGTGCAACAGATTTTTCAGAAGATTCTCGAACTCAACCGGAAGGATGGAATGACTATTCTTTTGGCCGAGCAAAATGCGCGTATGGCGCTAAAAATCGCCCACCGGGCCTATGTTCTTGAGGTGGGTGAAATTGTACAGCAAGGGCAAGCTAGCGACCTTCTCAACGACGAAGCGCTTCAGAAGGCATATTTGGGGGGCTGAGAGGTGGGAATTCTCGTTGCGCGGACACGCGATGAATTTCGAACAATGCTGGATTCTTTGGCTCAAACCCTGACTGATGCGGGGGTACGCTGCAGTGTGGGTTTCGTGCCAACCATGGGTGCGCTCCACGAGGGCCATGCAACGTTGGTGCGGCGCAGTGCCAAAGAGAACGCAATTACTGCGGTATCCATTTTTGTAAATCCCAAACAATTTGGTGCGCATGAGGATCTCGATAAGTATCCGCGCACTCTCGATTCTGATCTTCATATTTGCGAAAAGGCTGGTGCGCAGATTGTTTTTGCACCAACTGTCGAGCAGATGTATCCGCAAGGGTTCGCCACCCAGGTGTGCGTGACAGAAATGGATCAGGTGCTCTGTGGAGCATACCGGCCCGGTCACTTTACCGGAGTTTGCACCGTGGTCATGCTTCTCTTGAACCTCTCTCGCGCAGATAAAGCCTACTTTGGGCTTAAAGATTTTCAGCAATTTTCAATCCTGCAACGCATGCTCAACGACACGGCCCATCCAACACGTCTGGTTGGTGTGCCGACTGTTCGTGATGTGCAGGGCTTGGCCCTCAGCAGTCGCAACAAGTTCCTTGATGCTTCAGCACAACACACCGCGCTGCGTATCCCAACTGCTCTGAAGGCAGTCGCCGAGCAATATTTGCAGGGCGAACATGGACGTGAAAAGCTTGTTCAGCTGTGTCGAGCTGGGCTCGCGAACGATGCTTCCTTTGAGCTGCAATATTGTGAATTACGTGATGCCAAGACTCTCCAATTATGTCCGGAGCAAATCGAGTCGGAGGCTGTTCTTGCTGTCGCGGCGTTTGTAACCGGCAGCGATGGTGTGCGAACGCGTTTGATCGACAACATTCTCCTCAGCCGTAATCCGGATCACCTCGAGGAACTTCTCGACTTTGTCCATTGCAAGTAAACAACACTAAGGTGACAAAATGTTTCGTCTGCTCGGCTTGCACTTCTCGCAGTGGCTTTTTCTTCTGACACCCATCCGTGTTTTGTTCCGTTTGCATCTAACTCCAACCGAAAAGCCTGACGATTGGATTCGTCGCGTGACGGAAGGAAAAGACGTTGTTTATGTGCTTCCACGGATGTCCATTCTTGATCTTCTTGCCGTCAATAAGGCGCTTAAGATGATGGGGATGCCGCGTATTTGGGTCGAGGCCCGGCCTAATCGCTTTCGCAAGGCTGCCTTGTTGTCGATGCGTACACGCAACATTAGTTTCATTCCCCGCAGCCGCAAGGATTATTTGAGTCCTGCTGTGACCGAACTTTTGAAGTCTGACCATCGTGTCAAACGTGGCCAAATCACTCTTCTCCCGGTGCAGGTTTTCTGGAGCCGAGTTCCCGACCGCAATGAAAGAAATATTCTGCTGCGTTCGCTTTTTCCGGATGAGGGAATGGAAAATGTATTCCAGAAGTACTTCATGCTTCTCCTGCATGCTGGCCAGCTGCGTGTTCATTTCAGTCAACCCATTGACCTCACCACAGCACCCGCAGGGGAGGAGATGCTTGCTGGTCGCCGCATCCGACGCTCACTGCTGATTGAATTTCAACGTGAACGCACCGCAGCCTGTGGTCCCGTCATTTATGATTTGGCGACGGCCAGTCAACGGATTCTTGCGAGCCAGGAAGTCAAACGTATTGTTGGTCAGGGCGAAAATTCTAAAAAGCAGATGCGCAAAGCCTTGCACTATTTGAAGGAAATTGCCTCAAAATACAATTACAGCACGATTCGCGCATTCGAAACGGTGCTTGATTTTGTCTGGACGAGGATCTTTCAGGGGGTTCGTGTCCGCAATCTTGATTCCGTCGCGCAGGAGACCAAAGCCGGGCAGATTCTCTGGATGCCTTGTCACCGCAGTCATCTCGACTACATGCTGTTGTCGTATCTGATGAAGCGTAAGGGCCTAGCTGCTCCGCACATTGCCGCAGGCGTCAATTTGAGCTTTTTTCCTGCGGGTCCCGTGCTGCGTCGCGGTGGTGCCTTTTTTCTGCGCCGTTCTTTTGCTGGAAACAAACTCTACAGTGCTGTTTTTTCAAGTTACGTCGACTTTCTCCTGACCAATGGACACCCGGTGGAGTTCTTCCATGAAGGTGGACGTTCTCGTATTGGCAAACTCTTGCCCCCAAAAACCGGGCTCACCAGCATGTGTGTCTCCAGTATTGTGAAGCGCAGGTCTGAAAATACGTATTTGTGCCCTGTGTTCATTTCCTACGACAAAGTGATGGAAGACAACTCATATGCACGCGAACTAAGTGGAGCCAAGAAGGAGAAGGAATCCTTCTGGCAATTGATAAAATCTCTGCGCTTTTTGTTTAGCACCTATGGTCGCGTTGAGGTGGCTTTTGGCACTCCGATTCGATTCGGTGATTTTTGGGCTGAATCGGTTCGAAAAATGAAGATTCTCTCAGAGAGCACAGGTGGCGCGCTAGACAAGGAGCCATTGCCCGAGAATCTGTCGGACTTGCGAGCCGATTTTGATCTGCGTGATTCCCGTATTCAAGCTATGGTTCGGGAGCTTTCTCGGCGCGTCAATCAAGGAATCAACGCCTGCGCTACAGCATCGGACACAGCTCTCCTGGCATCGGTCATTCTTTCTCAATCAGAGAATGCAACGATGACGCGTGGTGTTTGTTTGCAGCGTGTGGCTTTTCTGCGCCTCATGCTCGGACGACTTGGTTCACTTCTCGGCTGGTCAATTTCCGCGGGTGCACCGAATGGTAACGGTTTTATGGAAGAGGTTGAAATCATCTCCAACGCCTCTCAACGCGTACCTGGCACTTACGAGGCAAAACATCGTCCGGACGATCTGCTCACCAGTGCGGTCCGCTGGGGATTCCTCAAACCTTCTGCAGGTTCTGGAACCGATGCGCCTGTTCATAAAGCCGAGTCTGCGCAGCTGAATCTCTGGTGGTATCGCGGCACCATTTTTCACCTTATCGCCATTCCGGGAGTCGTGGCTCATCTTCTGATTCAGGCTTGTTTCTATGGCGAGCGCAGACTCGGGTCAGTTTCAATCTCCGCTCTGGAGGGGCAGCTAGAGGGTGTTCGTCAGCTCTGGGATGAAGAACTTTTCTGGCCTGATTCAACCTCAACAGGGGCCTTGGTCACGGCGGCCTTGGAGATTTTTCAGGAGTTGAATTTATTGACCTGGAATCGCGAGTCAGGCGTTGTTGAAATGGTCGCCGATGAGAATCGGATTAAAGATACACTCGAATGGGTTGCTGCGCTCGTTCAACCTGAAGTTGAACTTTACAGTATTCAAATGGGAGCGGCGCTCCAGCTGACCCAGGAATCAGGTCTCTTTAAGCGTGATGAACTCCTCGCGCTCGCAATCAAGTTGCATCGCTCGGCGTTTTTCCGCGGACAGGTGAATGTTCAGAGTCAGCTCAGTCAGGTTTTTGGGGGCAGAATTGCAGATGCCTTCACGCGTGCCCGTTACTACACCGCTGCTGAGGGAGCTGGTCTTACAGTGAGTTTCAATCAGCTTGCACATCTGACTTCATTCTTGCACGTGGAGCGTTGGCGCGATCATTCAATTTGATTTTTGTACCGGGTTTCGGCTTTCGCCATTGCGTATGGGGCCGAGCCAATGCCAAAAAAATGCTTCAGGATCGCCCGCCCGTTGTTCCACGACAGAATTCTCTGAACTGTTCAGCAATGAGGAAACCGCCTCACGGGGCGGGATGCGCATCGAATAATGATTCAGGGAGCGATAAATTTCGCTTGCTGCAGAGCCAGCTCCAAGCAGCAAACACGCTGCTACGGCAGCGCGTTGAAGTGTTTGAAAAGTGAACTCTTGCCTGAGAACTCTGAGAAAAAATGAGGCCAAGACAAGGATCGCTGGAACCGATGCGCGCATGCACAGGTCATTCATGATCCCAATTCTGTACAGAGGCAATACGAGCAGCAAAGCGATGGCTGCCCAACCGAATGCTTTTTCTGACGCGTTCAGTTGGAGTGGTGGAGGAAGTGAAATCTCGTTGAGGAAAACTTTCTGTTTCATGTGCTGTAGCAGAAAGGGAAGGGCTAGCGGAAGGACTTCGAGTCCGATTAACAACCCATAGTTTCGAGCAAAGTCCTGCTCGCCCCACTGCCAGGCGTTGGGAAAATTAAAGGCATTCGATGCGTAGTAAAACAAACCCAACAAAGCCAAAGCGGGTGCCACGAACACGTTGGTGCTGTTGATGAAACCCTCTCCCCGATTGCCCATGAACTGAAGAACCAACATGGCTCCAAGGAAAGGAAGAAGTCCAAGACTCGCTATTGGACTCCAGAGAAAAGCAAACGCTGCGATGAGAAAAATAGATTCGCTTCCGAGGTTTCGCAGCACAGCGAGCAGCAGGAAAGCAGTGGCAAGCCATGGGGCAAGAACATGTTGAGGAACCCAAAATAATAAGGTTGTGTGACTTGAGAACTGCGCTACTTTTGCCCACCACTCGATGTGTGTTCCTGGAGATAAAACCTCACTTGGATAGTTGAGCAAAGCCCCAAGAACGTCCCATCCGCCCACGAAAACAAACACGAGCGCCGCACACAGCTGACGCCAGCGCGAGAGGTTGTCGAGACCAAGCGCAATCGACAAAACGCTCCAGAACAATATCAGGCCGATATACGTCCATACAAAAATGAATAACCAGGCGGCATTCCAGCCGAGCCATTTTCCAATGAGTGCTGCAGGAAGATAGTAGCAGACGTAATAGACGAGTGGTACACGGTCGCGCAGATGCAAGGGCCATGGGTTGTCGATCAAATCTTTAAGCAATGCGTTGCTTGCAGCATAGTCCGTATTCTGGTGGCCTATTCCTCCCACCCCTGAGAGTGTCATCCATAGCAAAAAAACGGTGAAGACTATCGCATGTTTCTCTGCAAATTCACTCAGCAATTGAGAGAGAGAAAGAGAATTGGGACGCGCGTGAATATTCCAGGCTTGCCAGAGACCGAGCAACAAAATTCCCGAAAAAAACAGCGCGGCTCCAAGATTCAACCAGTGAACCGCAAAAAGAAAAACGGGCAGACCTAGATACAGCAAAGTTAGGCGGGTGAGCCAGGATGCTGTGTCCCGGACTTTTTCCTCATCGACACGATATACAGCCGTACTCATGCTCTGTTCATTCTCTCGTGACGCTCATGAACTGAAGTTTCTTTCCTTGTGTCGCCAGTACCAATGCTTTTGTCTTGCCGACGCCAGGGGGCTTCACAGTTGCACTCTTGGAACGGTCCTGGCCGGGGTTTGTGAAGGCTGTGGCAATCAGTGAACCTCGCGGCATGTGCGAGGGAACCAAAGCAAAATTTCCAACCACAAAGGGTTTGGGTGGTGTGGGGTTTGTAGGGTCACTGTAGGGTCCAGCCAATGGACGAAAAGAGGCTGGAATCTGCATTCTCACGTCTGAGGGTTGTCCAAGTGCACGTGTTACGTTGGCAAGGCGTAATGCCCTGCGAACTCTGGGGAGTTCGCTACCGGTTTCTTCAAGACCCACCGTGTTGTCGAGCAGCCAATCTGGATTCCACATCTGCAGCGAGATGAGCTTCTTTTGCGCAGATAAGCTGGCAAAAAATGTTGAGCCGCGCGTGAAGCCAACGAATGTGACCTCCTGAATTTGTAGGAACTCTGGGTTGCGTTCGAAGAGCTCGTTGAGACACTTGTAATACTGTGGAGCATTGCTGATGAGGATGGTCAGTCGCTCGACACCTGTGAGCTTTAGCGGGGTTGCACCGGAACGACACAAAGGCTCAATTTGCCCAGTTGTATCGCGTGCCACGCGGCTAAATTGTTGAGGGTCAAAATCGACGGGCGACAGGGCGTAAAGAACCATACCAAGGTTTGCTTGGCGTGTTGGAAGATTTGCGGGAACTTTTTTAGAGACTACATCGAGGAATTGTCCACGGGTGATGGCAAGACCCTTGGCTTGGTGCCTGTAGCGTGGAGTCATGGTTACGCTGAGGTTGTTGATGCCTTGCGCATTCAACTGTTCCTCGAAGGTTCTAAATTGACGTCTCCATGTAATATAATCAACTTCGCCTGCAGCATTCTCGGAAATTCTTTCTTCTTGAACCAGTGAAGTCTGGAGTTCCGCATTTGCAGCAGGATCTTGGAGTTCAGATTTGTTGGATGAGTCGGTCGCAGCGACAGGCGCCACTGCTTCTTTGTTTTTGGCTTTGCGAGTATCTTCAGTATTTGCAGATGCCGACGGCAATGTCGACTTCTCACCCATGAGCACCATTTCGCTTTTCTTGTTCTTCGCGGCTGCATCCTCAGGACTCAATGCACGCATCACCGTTGCGTGAGTATCCATCCGTTCTATCCACTTGCGGAAGATCATGCCTACCGCCAAGGCCAGCACAACGCCCGCCAGAAAAGCCACAAGGTTTGGTGGCAAGAGTTCGCGCTTTGGTTTTGGACTGGAAGGGCCCGCCATACATTCCCCCACATGCATTCTTATCAATCCAATAATTTTACCGCATCGGGCAATCTTTCCCTAGTGGTCTGTGCCATTTTCGACGTTGTGCATGGCCCCGAGGCGCGAGACACTGTCGTGGATCGGTGCTGATGTTTGGAGCCTTTTTTGCAATCGTCTGAATACAAACATTTTATTGTGACTGAGAAAGAGGCTTTGGGGCCATTCCGGACGCCTGAAGTTGTGAATTTTCTGAAGGAAAATCCCTCTATTTTGCATTCGGTGCAATGGATATCGCCCGAGGGTGATGCTCCACTTTTGGTCATGGAGTGGTTCACCGACTTCGCCGGCGAAGGTGAGCTCGAAGCGATTTTGGCCCGCCAGGCCCCGGCACCCTCAGCCCATCCCGCTCTGTGGTCGAAAGAGAAAAGAGAATCGGTTGCCAGCGCCAAGGTTGAGCACAAGGAGGATGTGGCGGCTGTTCAGGGTCACGCCGAAAATGGCCGCGGTCGATTTTTCCAACGTGCTTGGCGCGAACTGCTGGCCCTGTTCGGGGTCGGGTTGCTTGGTTTGGCTATCCTTGTTGCGGGGCTTAAAAGTCTGCGTCCGGGAAAACCTCTGATTCGAACTGCCACTACGCTTCAGGCAAAAGTGCTGAGCGCGACACCCGATGCACTGCGCACATACCAGCTTCTGCTCGAATCGAGAATTCTGCGTGATCCCAAAAAGCATGCAGAGCTCCTTCTTAGAATAACAAAGGACAGAGCTCTTTATCCTGAGGGACTTCTTCCTTCAGCAGAGCTGACGGCCTCTCTAGCGCTGGTCAGTCTGCCACATTCTGAACTCGACAAAATTCCAGAATGGAAAGAACTCCTTTTTTTACTTTCCCCTGAAGCACGGCAAAAAGGCCTCGCTGTGGTTGCCTATGAGCTTTCACGTGTCATGCAAGCGCGTCGGGACATTTTGGGGAGTCAGGGAAAAAAAAGAGAGGAGAAAGTTGCCGAAGCGATCGATGAAGTTGGTATTGTTCTTGAACGGTTGATTCGAGTGATTCCCGACGCACAGCCATCGGAGCCAATCCTGCACGGGATTCTTTTGGGCAGAACGATAGCTTTGTCCCTGATTACGGCCCTCGAGCATCCACAACCAGCGACCAAGAACAGCATCTTGAAGGGAGCGGTTGAGCGTCTTCCGGAGATCTTCTCGAGCCTCACTTCGGTTGATCGTGATCTTATCTCGGCTATCCGTGATCTGGTAAAAGAATCGCAGCGTGCGACAAAAAAAACTCTCGCCTGGAGCGCTGCACTTCAGAAGGTGGTCGACACTCACGGCAAAACGCGTTTTCTTTGCCAGCTTAACGATGCCGGTGCAGCTGCAGATACATTGCTTTTCTTAACCCAGCGGGCAACCCTCAACAAGCAAAAACTCCCTGAGCTGTCGGGTGAGCTTGAAAAATGTTTTGTTGGATTGCGCGTGAGCCCACAGTTGTCAGTGGCACCTGCACTCGATGATGGAACGTCACGCTTGGAGTTTGTAAATCTCGGTGGTCCGGATGAGTCTTTGTTGCGCAACTTTCGTGTAAGCTATCCCACTCTGAGTCCAGCCCTCGCGCGTCTCTCAGGCAAGCAGAATGTGGTTGGTGATTGGCAACTGTTCTTCTACTTTAACGGTGTTTTAGAGGCTCGTCTGCGTAGTTCGCGTAGGGGCTCTGACTCCTCATCACTGTGTGGCAAGGGGCAGTCGCATTCGCCGTTGTGCATGCGCGCACGTTGGTCGGAAATGCAGGGGGATTGGAGAGAGTTTCTCCCGCTGTTAAGTGAGCTGCAAGAGCAAGCGAAGCCCAGTGACCTTGCGCTCATGGTGGAGCGTTTTGTTCTTGATTCTGCCCGGGAAATTGTGCTGCGCGGTGGAAAAAATACATCAAAAGAGATCATTGAATTGTTCAATAACTTGAAGAATTATGGATCCAACGATAATCCTGCATTAAGGTTTGTTCTCGACTATGCCAAGAGCCGAGACGGCGATAGCTGAAGAGGGACGCCTATGTCCATGTGTGTGCTCGTGAGAACGGAAGAGTTTGAGGCTCGTCCCCTGGCCGAACAGGATCTGATTGAGCATGCTGTCCGCGATGTTCCCGGAATTCGGATGATAGAAAATGAAGAGTGGATGAGTGTGCTGGGAGCACTGCATCATATCGGAACACCTGTGGTCATGGTTTTGCCCTTGTCATTGCGCACTGCCCAACGCGAGTTGCAAAAGCTTCTTGCAGAATTGGAAAGGCGCATGCCACTCCCACAGTTTCTTGGAATCCTGCTGCTCGTGCAGAATTCCGGAGAGGGTGCTGGAGCGCAGACCCAAGAAATGCAGGCTGTTCAGTGGATTGAACGCATTGATCAGTTCTTCGACAACGCACTTCCTGTGAATTTCATTTTTAGTTCAAATGAGCATCCCAGGCTGGTTCAGATGAATGTTTCCGCAGCGGTGAGTAGTTTGTGGAAGACAATCGAATCATTTCGGGAGTTGAAGTTGCTTTCACAGGAAATTGACGCGCTTCGTCTTCAAGTCGAAAGATTGGAAGGCGCGATGCGTTCTTGAAAGTGGTTTCGCGCCGAATCATAGATAAAAATTGCAAGTCCAACCCAGATGATCAGGAACGCTGAAAAAAGCGTTGTGTTGAAGTTTTCCTTGAACACAAAAACAGCGATCAGAAATTGAAAAGTGGGTGAAATGTATTGGAAGAAGCCTAATGTGCTGAGCGGCATTCGCTGCGCTGCCTCCGAAAACCAAACAAGAGGCAGAGCGGTTACTGCACCGCCGAGAATCAATAGTGCGAGGGGGAGCACGGGGTCGGGTAGTTGCAACACTGAAACAGGCGCTCTGGCGTCTGAAAATAATATCGCAAGTGCGATAGGTACCAGAATAAGACTTTCTGTTGCTGTTCCCGTGGTGCCTCTTATGGCAGTTTTTTTGCGGATGACTCCATATGCACTGAATGTTGAAGCGAGCGAGAGTGCAATCCACGGTATACGCCCGTTGACAATGGTCAGCCAAGAGACACCGATGAAAGTCGCAGCAAAGGCGGTCCATTGGAGTTTGTTGAGATTCTCTTTGAAAATCACCGCGCCAATAATGATGTTAAAAATGGGATTGATGAAATACCCAAGGCTTGATTCCAACGCGTGGCCTGAATTGACTGCATAAATATACAAACCCCAATTCAATCCTATCGCGACGGCGCTGAGCAGGCTTCTGCGCAGCGTTGAGCCAGTCCAGAGTTCTTTGAGCCAGCTCAGCAGGTTTTTCCTGAAGGCAAAAATACAAACAAAAAATACGAGCGACCAGAGGATACGGTGGGCAAGAATCTGTGTGGGCGAGAACATGCGGAGTTCCCGCCAGAACAGCGGGACAAAACCCCAGGTCGAGTAAGCGGCAATCGCATAGATCACGCCGCTGTTTTTGACTGGAGTGGCCTGCATTCAGATGCTCCGGGTGGTCGGAGAGGAAACAAAAATCTCAGGTTTCTCATTAAGAAGCTCGGCGATAAACCAGGCATCCATTGTGCACGTGGTGGATTGACCACCGCGGCTGAGGCGGCGGGCTAGTCGCGAGCCCAGCTTTTCACACTCGGCTCGGTAGGTTGTGTACTTGCCTCCGTAAATGGAGAAGAGATCTGGACGCGTTTCATCGATGATTGTTTCGCGTGAGAGCGCAGAGATGTTGATGCCCTCGGTGGTTTGCAGATAAGCCGGTGAGGCAAACGGATTCTCACACCATTCGGTTTTGAGGGGTTGTGTTGTCGAGGATTTTGATTTGTCGTCGATCGGCATGGTACGCACACCGGCAAATGTTTCTTTGATTTGGTGATCACTCGTGTCGATGTCGAGGTTAAGGCGTGCTGCATCGAGCAAGTACGCTATTTCCTCCGGCGACGGTTTGAGTCCTCGTGGTGATTGTGCAGGCAGGAGCGCTTCCGTTGTACCGAGCAGCCACTCACCGTTCCACGGTATGAAAAAAACAACACGTCCGTCTTTGTTCTGTAAAAGAGAAGCGGCGGCGTCTTTGGGCTGGATTTGCGAGACTGCACTTGTCTTGAAAACAACGTGGCTTCCCTGATTCAGCAAACAACGGATTTTGGGTGTAATTCCCCAGCGAATGAGGTTGGCGTTGTTCCAAGCTCCAGCAGCATTTACAACTGTGCGCGCTGTGAGCTCCTGCTCACCCTGTGGGCTTTTGATTTTGACTCTGAATCCCTGTTTGTTGGGCAGTGTTTGTACTTCAGTGACACTGCTGTTCTCTTGGTAGCTGGCCCCTAGCTTCACCGCTGCTTCGGCCGCAACCCGGACAATGACATCGTCGAGCATCTGCGCATCGTAGTAAAGGAAGGCTGCGTTGGTATGTTCAAGAATTCTTTGCCTGTTGAGATATGGGGCTACCTCAAAAATTTCTTGTGAGGACAGCCGGCGCGAGCGCGGTAAGCCACCGTCACCCGCGAGACTGTCATAAATGAACAATCCCGCTTGCAGCATCCAGGCCGGACGATCTCCTTTGAAAGCCGGTAGAACGAAGGGCAGAGGCTGCACCAGTCCTTTGAGGAGTCGCAAGAGAATCGCGCGCTCGGCCAGTGCCTCTGAGACCAAAGGCCATTGTTTGAGGTGTTCGAGATAGCGAAGGCCACCGTGCACAAGTTTGGTCGAGCGGCTCGAGGTTCCGCTCGACAGAGTTTTCTCCTCGACAAGATGAACGTTGGAAATTCTTCGGGAGGCAAGATCATGCAAGAGACCAACGCCATGGCAGCCTCCTCCAACGATAAGAACCTCAAGATCTGTCATTGTTTTTCCTTTGAAATGCGACGCTGTAGCTGTGCGAACCCCAACAATTTCAAAGGAAGTCTAACATGCGCATCGGAGGGATTCATCGTTCATCGGGATGAATCGGGAACTTGTGAGTCAGTTTTTCGCCGTGCTCAGACCGCTGAAGTGCGCCGCAAATCCAATGCTGCTTGAGCAATCAGTTCTGCAGCTCTCTTCATTTCCTCTTCCGTATTGGTTAGACCAAGCGAGATACGGAAGCTAGAAAGTGCCTCTTCTTCTTCATATCCCATGGCTTTGAGTACATGACTGGTTGTGGCTTGAAGAGTTTTGCAGGCACTGCCTGAGCTAACACACAACAAGCGAGCGTTTTCAATGAGCTTCATTGCGTTGACGTTAGAAATACTCAGCATCAGGATTCCGGGGACACGCTCACTGTTTTGACCTGCGATCTGCGCATCGATTTGGCCTTGCAGTGCCGTACAGAAAATCGATTCGAGATGGGAAAGGTAGTGAAGACGCTCTTTCCTTTCCTGATGCTGAAGTTGCACACCCGCCGCAAATCCAACAATAGCGGCCAGGTTTGGGGTTCCTGAGCGCAGACCAGATTCATGTCCACCCCCTGTCAACTGCGGCTGGAGGCGAATGCGCGGATGTCGCTTACGCACAACCAGTGCAGCAGCTCCGCGCCCTGCGTAAATTTTCGCACCAGAAAGAGTCGCTGAATCGAACGGAGTTGTGCTTGTGTGGAAATTGCTGCGAGCATAACCCTGAACCGCATCAACATGCACAAGAGCACCCTTGGAGTGTGCAAGCTTTGCAAGCGTGGGAAGGGTTTTCTGGACGATGCCTGTTTCGTTGTTGACGTCCATGACGCACACAGCAAGAGTGTTGTCGTCGATGACCTTTTCAGCCTCGAGAAGATTGATTTGCCCTTGCGTATTCACCCCTAAGAGCTCAACTATAACTCCAGAATCAGCAAGTGCTTCTGCAGTTGAGCGTATTGAGGAATGCTCGGTGGCGGAAATTAAGATTTTGTTACGTTTGCGCAAAGGGTGTTGAACAAGGCCGCGCAGCAAAAGATTGTTAGCTTCCGTTGCGCTTGAACAGAAAGTCAGTTCGTCGAACTCGACTCCAATGCATTGAGCAACTTGAATGCGCGCTTGCGCAAGCCCATGCTCTGCGACTTCCCCCATTGGGTGGAGCCGATTTGCTGGATTTCCGAAAATACTCGTCATCCAAGGAAGCATGCTTTCGAGAACACGTTTGTCGACAGGGGTTGCCGCTGCGTGGTCGAGGTAAATGAGCTGTTCGGGAAGCGTGACCCCGCCAAGGTGAGCGGGCTTTTGTTTGCTCGGGGTCTGTTCAAACCAAGTGGCAAAGGGCGAGTGCTGCGACAGTCGGGCGGACGACGAGCTCATGGCATGATCCTCCCCAGAGACTGGGATTGTGGAATGTTGAGTTTATTCAAACACAAAAAGCCCGGTCAGCGGTGACCGAGCTTTTTATAGGTACGTCAGAATGACTGATTAGCGGAGCGCCGCAACCAAGTCAGTTTTCAGGTAGCGCTGCGCAACGAAACGGCCCTTGTAGAAACCGCAGCTTTCGCAAACAGAGTGCGGCAGGCGAGGTGCGCCGCAGTTCGAGCACTTAGAAAAGTTCAGAGCTGTGAGTGCGTCGTGAGCGCGGCGCATATTGCGTACGGACTTGGAAACACGTTTCTTTGGCACTGCCATGATACAACCTCGAATTCAAATATGGGGGGCGTCTTTCCCGGTTTAAACCGGAGGAGTTACGGCTCGCCGACGCGCCCTGACATTAGCTGAGCTCACGGGTGATAGACGAAGAGAAGGGGAGTGTCAACCACTTCGTTGCTGGCTTTGCTCGTAATAATTACCGGACGTTGAGTTCGAGGGAAACGGGCGCGCCGTTACGCATGACGTTGACCTGCACTTGATTTTCCTCACGCAGGCCATTCAGGAAACGAATCGTCTTTGCGACGTCTGTGAGGGGTATTCCGTTGATTTCCTTTACGATATCGCCATCTTTTAGGCCTAATTTATGGAAGATCGAATTCTGGTCAAACTGGAAGATGCGGAAGCCTGTGATTTCCCCGTTGACCACAACAGGTTCGCTGGAGGCTTGCATCAGAATGTTAGGTAGCTCTTCACGGATCATACGGTCGCGATAGCGAACGTCGACCTCTATCTTGGTACCAATCCGCGAAAAACCGTCCTCGATGTGTTTGTCTTCGGTGGAGACGATGACCTTGGGCGGGGTGCGGCTGGTGATCCCGCCGAGTTTGTTGGAAACCATCGTCATTTGCCCATCGTTGTCGACAAGAATCATTTGTTGGCGGTCAACACTCAAGAGCGTTCCGATATTAAAAACAGATTCGCCGGTTTTGAAGGCTTTGACCTCGCTGGTGTCACGATTTTTGACCAGTGCAACCCCACCGCGCGCGCTCACGATTGCGCCGACCAATTGAAGTTTTTTGGATTTGCTTTCGGCCAGGGTGGTCGGAAACCAAAGGAGCACAAAAAAAGCGCACACGAGCAGAAAGGCTCGCTTCGAATGATCGAAGTTTTTTGTTGTTATGGCGCTTGCAGGCGTCATTATCTGCCGTTTCTCCCCCTCAAGGACTGAGCCCATGAGCATGCACTGTTCAGTTTAGTGGAAGTGGGTGAGCATCCCAAGGGGGCTGGCGTCTCTTTGACTCAAATTTGCAAAATGGAAGAAAATCGCCCACGGGTCAAAATTTTCTGGCACAATCTCTGCAGTGTTTGGGGTGTTTGCTTAGAACGCACTCGAGACAGCCTGTGTTTGGGGGAAACAGAATGCTGGAGGCATCGGCTGAATCTTCATGGATCGAAATTGACGGCTCCGCCTTGCGTGCAAATCTTTCCGCCTTCCGGACAGTGCTCGGGCAGGGGAGCATCGAGGGCAGCGCGCGAAAGTTTGGAGTTGTTCTAAAGGCCAACGCCTATGGCCATGGGTTGTTGGAAACCCTCTCTGTGGTGCATCCGCATGTCGACATCATTCACCTCATCTCCCCTCGTGATGCATTGTTGATCCGCAGATATGAGGAGTCGAGACAACTCCCACGACGTCGTCTTCTTGTGATCGGGGCAACCTCCCCAGAAGAGTTTGTTCAACTTGCCGAAGAGGAAGTCGAGGTGACCCTCGGCGATGACAATGCAGCTAAGGCTTTTGTGGCTCTTAAGGCGCGCGGATTGCGTGCAGTGGCTCATGTTCATGTTGAAACAGGGCTTTCACGCGAAGGATTTTTCCCTTCTCAGATGCCACAAAAGCTTGCCTTTCTTGCCACTCCTGATTCTCCCTTTGAGGTCAGAGGAGTACTCTCCCATTTTGCCAACACCGAAGACGTGACTGAGCAACAATACGCGTTGCAACAGCTCCAACAGTTCGAAGCAGGCTTGGTTGCGTTGGGGCAGTTGTTGGGCAAGGACCCTGCACAATTTGAGAGTCACATTGCGGCCAGTGCTGCGACTCTGGTTTTACCTGCATCGCATTGCGATTTTGTGCGTGTCGGTATTGGCCTCTATGGGTTGTGGCCCTCGTCTGAAACTCGCCTCTCGGCCAAGATTGTGCTTCCGCAGTTGCCTAAACTTAAGCCGGTGTTGAGCTGGCGGTGTCGCTCGCAGGTTGTAAAAACCCTCGCAGCCGGTTCCTACGTAGGGTACGGATGTACGTTTCGTTGCGAGCGTGAAACAAAAATCGCCGTTCTGCCCGTTGGATACTACGATGGTTACCCAAGAATCTTGTCGGGGCGTGCGTACGTCCTTGTCCAGGGGCACCGGGCCCCGGTGCTGGGGCGTATTATGATGAACCACATCGTGGTTGACCTGACAGGCGTGACGGGTGATGAAGAGCAGGTCGTAGCGACCCTCTTGGGCTCCGATTCAGGCGAGACTGTCAGCGCTGAGATGGTTGCCGGTTGGGCGCAGACCATTCACTACGAAATCGTCACCCGCATAGGATCGCATTTGCGAAGAATTGTTATCGACCAATGAAAACCAAAGATTTTACATACGACTTTCCGGAAGAGTTGGTTGCCCAGGCGCCCCTTCCTGAGCGCGATGCGGCACGCTTGCTTTTTTGGGACGGCACCCTTGGCTCGCAACAAGATCGCACATTCTCTGAGTTGCCAAGAGTCCTGCGTGAGAAGTTTCCAGTTTCAAAATTTCCTTCGATTCTCTTGGTGGTGAATGATTCGAAGGTTTTTCCTGCACGGATGCGTTGTGTTCGGAAAACCGGAGGGCGAGCAGAAGTCTTCGTGCTATCGACCAAGTCTGAGGATGATATTCCGTGTTTGCTCAGGCCTCAAAAGAAACTAAAGGTCGGCGAGACTCTCCTTGTGGAAGACGCGAGCACTCCTGCTTTTGAAATACTGAGTCTCGAGCCTCCACGAGTGAGAAACGTGTCCGGTATGCCTTTGTCGGAATTGCTTTTTTCGCGTGGAGAAATGCCTCTCCCGCCTTACATTGAACGTGACCCACAGAAAGTTTCTGATCCTGCGCTGCATGCACTTGATCGCATGCGTTATCAGACGGTCTACGCCAAAGATCTCGGCAGCGCAGCCGCGCCGACAGCGGGTTTGCACTTTACCCCGGCTGTTTTGGCCGAATGCGACCAGGTCGGAATCAAAATGGCTAACGTCACTCTGCATGTCGGCTTGGGTACTTTTCAAGGTGTGACATCTGACACTATCGATGAACACAAAATGCATTCGGAAGTTTGCGTCATTCCGCAAAACACCATGGATTTGATGATTGAGCATCTCGACAACGGGTGTCCGGTGATTTGCGTTGGGACAACGTCGTTCCGCTGCGTCGAATCAGTGTTGCTTTCCGTGTTGGGAGTCGAGCTGCCGAATGCAAGTCTGGAAACACGTGAACCTTTCAAAGTGCGCTGGAAAGAACTGCGCACAGCTTTGACGCCCAAGTTGAATGCCACGGCAGATACCTGGCTAGAAACGAATCTTTTTGTGAAACCAAGAAGCAAGCAATCGTTGTATGCGCCACTCTGCTGTGATGGCATCATTACCAACTTTCACCAGCCCGAAAGCACGCTGGTGATGCTTGTTGCTGCACTCATTGGATACGAAAACTGGCGCAATCTATATTGTCACGCATTAACCGAGCGGTACAGGTTGTTCAGTTACGGTGACTCAAGCCTTCTTCTTTTTCCGGAAAAAAAATGATGACCCTCCCTGTGCGCCAGAAAATGTCCTTTACGCTAAAAAAAAGCCATTCGTTTACAGAGATGGCTGGGGAAAAGCTTGATCGCTTTGATTCAGAGGTGATGCGTGGTGCCTGGCTGAAAAGCGAGCAGGAGCATCTCCTTTCAAAGCAGATCATTTCGCAGTCTGACTTCTCTCTTTTTTCTGCGGTCGGGCCGCGGCGTGGGCAGATGAGCTTTGGTGACGTTGTGGTCGAAACGCCGACCTTCATGCCGGTTGGAACCGCCGGTTCAGTGAAGAGTCTAGAATCGTCTGACGTTGCTTCAATTGGCTTCACCTTGATTCTTGGCAATACCTACCATTTGTATTTGCGCCCTGGTCTTGAGGTTTTGAGCGCATTTTCGGGCTTGCATGGATTCATGCGTTGGCCTGGAGTGCTGCTCACCGACAGCGGCGGTTTTCAGGTGATGAGTTTGGCAAAGATCCGGAAACTGACAGAGGACGGCGTGACCTTTGCGAATCACATCAATGGTTCAAGAATCACCCTGACTCCTGAAAACGCCGTGCAGATACAGGATACGATCGACTCCGACATCCAAATGGTTCTCGATGAATGTACGCCGTACCCTGCAGAGCATGAGGTTGCTCGTCTGAGCATGGAACGTTCGATGCGCTGGGCGAAGCGGGCGCGTTCAGCGAGGTCGGAGAAGACGAGGGCGCAGTTCGGAATCGTGCAGGGTGGCATGTACACCGATTTGCGAGCGCTGAGTGTTCGTCAATTGGTCGATATCGGTTTCGAGGGTTATGCTGTCGGTGGCCTTTCAGTGGGCGAACCCAAGGAAGAATTGCGCCGGGTGCTGGCAGGTACAACGGCTTTTCTCCCACACGATAAGCCCCGTTACCTTATGGGTGTGGGCACACCGGATGATCTATTTGATGGTGTAATGATGGGAATTGATATGTTCGATTGCGTTTTGCCCACCCGCAATGCACGCAATGGTTCGGTGTTCGTTCGCACGAACGTTGATCCTTCTGGCAAGATTCATATCAAGAATGCGGTGCACCGGTTTGGTGATACACCGCTCGATCCGCAGTGTCGTTGCCCGACTTGCCGAACCTATTCGCGTTCGTACCTTAGACATCTGTTTGTCGCGCAAGAGCTGAGTGTCTATCGTCTGCTGACCCTCCATAGCCTGCAATTTTTGCACGACTTCATGAGTGATCTCCGCGTCGCTTTGCAGAGCGAAACTCCCGCCGAGCAGCTCTTAGAGGTCCGGCGCATGTACGTTGGACGCACGACGCGGTAAAAATTTCCGCGGCTTTCGAAAAAGTTCTTCCGATTCCCCCTCGAGGCACGATGTGCGAGGGGCGTACTTTTAATGAGTTTGATGTGGAACAAAAACAATCAGGCCTGGCGGCTACCCGATCCTCCCGGTAAGGACGATGGGAAAGCCGGCGAAGCTGCGGCCAAGAGTTCCGGAAACTCACGAAATGGCAACGATCCGAATTTCGAAATCGATTTCAGCGAAGGAACTGAACCTGCTCAGCAACCATCTGCCGACACCTCTGCTGTCGCTGCAGCCCAAACCGAAGCATCTTTTGCATTGCAGACATTGACCTCTTCGGGGCAAGCCCAAGAGACCAATCTTAGCGTGTCTTTCGAAGTTCCCTCGCTCGAGGTTCCGTCGCTTGAGGTGGGCAGTCCGGGTGAGTTCAAATCTCAGCAATACGAGCATGGCATAAGCCTCCGTGAGACAACTCCCGATGAGAGCCAAGCGTTAGAAAGCCCAGGACAGCTTCCTGGGCTCGTCATGGTAGATGATCCACTTCCGCCATCGATCGGTGGCGGAAGTGCTGCCGTGCAGGACATGTTCGTTGCTGAAGTTCTGAAGGGCGCGCAAGCACTGACGGGAGGTGCAGATGAACTGCAATTGCCTGCCCCTGCGGTCTCAGGCGTGCCGGGTCTGGAGACAGCCATTGCACCGATGCCAGCGCTTGAAAATCAAACTTTGTCGCACGGCGAGACATTGGTCTTCTCGAGTTCCTCAGATGCCGACAAAACCTTGATTCTGCCCGAGACGCGCACGGAAATCGAACGAGCAGAAGCACAGCGCAGCGGCTCGTTCCAAAACCTGCCGTCGAGTACCGGACTCGAGGCGACCATCGCAACCGCAGTGCATCCTTTGGCCGTTCAGGGCCAGGTCGAGCAGCCCGATTCTCCGCGGGTATCTGAGTTAATCTCGCAGGGCTCTGCGACAATAGCCAAGCCTGAGACCAAGAAGAGCAGCGCCAGCGACGAGAAATCGAAGCTTACAGGTGAAGAGAAAACTAAAGCCGGTGCGTCGGGCAAATCTTCTGATAATTCGCCCAAAGACAAGCCTGCCGCGGCGGGAAAAAAGAATGCAGCAGGCAGCAAAGGAGCTCAAGGCAGCAACAAAGCAGGTGCAGCGGCAGGAGCACAACCTCAAACTCAAATTGAGACGAACACAAACACAAATGTGGCTCAGGCTCGGCTATCGTTTCGTCAGTTGCCCAAAGATGCGCGAATTGTTCTGGGAATCTTTGTGCTCTCAGTTGTTTTCTCGGTTACATTGGTGACAATTAAGCAATTCAAGATCAGTTCGGCCAACACGGAGACCTCGGATTCCAGGAGTGCTTCGCCTAATTCAGCCACCCTCGCAACGCCCGTGTCCGGCACAGGTGCACCGTCTGCGTCCAGCAATGGTAATCAGAGCAAGGCAGCCAAACCACTGAAAGTTGATTCAGAGCGCGGTGAGGACAATGCCACTGACGATAGTCTTGATTTGCAAACTTCAAAGAATTCAAATCCCGTTGTGGGACAGGATGGCATAGGGAAGAATTCCTCGAATTCGAAGAACGACAACCTTGTGCAAATGGGTCCAAAGAATCCTGCCGATGTTGCTGAAGATGAAGATGCAAAAGAAAATGTCGACAATAAAGACAAAAACAAGAAGAGCGAGTCTTTTTTTGCACTGACACGCCCGACAAGTCGCTATGCGATGGATCTCAAAGCTCTTGTGCCCCTCTTCGACGCGAGTGTGGCTTTGGATCGGGTGCAGCCACGGCGGGTTCAGAATCTGCTCAGGCAACTTCCAAAAAGTTATGCAGCAACTGATGCGACAGAGAAAAACGCTATTCGCGAGATCACCGCACGATATTATCTTCAAGTCGGTGCACTGACCAAGGCAACTCTTCTGTTCAACCAAGCTTGTCCCGATCCCGCGAAAAGCAGTGATGTTGAAATTTGCCTGCATGCCGCTCGCGGTATGTTGTTGGCCGGCAGCACTGATGAGCTCAAACAAACCATTGAACTTCTCAGGCCACGTCTTGTAGACAAACTCGCTGAGTGGCGTGAGTGGCTCAGTTTGTTGGAGGTCAGTAATGGGCTCTCAAAGCCATCGCTTGAGAGTTTTGTGCAATTCACAGATGAAATGATCGACAAAGGTCCATTTATGACCTCTGAGTGGAACCTTCAGCTCTCTGGTCACTTCGCAAAAATATTGATGAACGTACCCCACAAGCTCAGAATCGAATATCTCAAGTCAATTGTCGGCAACCGCAAGAAGATCTTTGAAATGAGGCTGGCACCTGGACAATATGGCCTCGATATTGGTTCCTATATGTTTCCATCGCTGCTGAACTTGCTGTTACGTTATTACGAGATGCCTGTTCTGGCAGTTCAGGGCGAAGAACCGGAAACTGACTCTGAGTTCAGTTTGATGGCCTGGGTCTTCAACGTTATCGCCCAATCAAACATGAACGAGCCTCGCCAGACGCGTGCACGCCTTGCCCCTCTTTTTGGGGAGAAAAGCTTTGCCCCGCTGGCAAGAGTTATTGAAGGCCATCTGGCTGCACAGGCTGGGGACTATCAGGGCGCGGCAGCCATGATTTCCGAGCAAATTGGCGTTGTTTCTGAGGTTCTAGATTCAAAAGCAGAGGAGCTTAACAAAGACGCCCAGGGTAAGCGATTCCTGTTGGCAACTCAGCGCTTGAGGGAGTTTCCGTTTCTTTACGTTGAGTGGCTCTTTCTGGGAGTGAAGGTGGCCTCAGGCTTGAGTGACAAAGAGCTCATGAAAACAGTGGTTCTGGCTCTTGAGGATGCGCGTCGGCGCTTTCCCGAGCTTAAAGATGAAATCCAATACTGGATCATGTTGGGGCGGGGCTACCGGCTGATGGGTTATGTGGCCGGAGTTGAGGCAGCCAGCAAAGTCACTGAGCAGCTTGTCAGCACACCCCATGAACTTGGTTTCGTCATGGCCGATCGCATCTGGGTTCTGATGCAAAAACGTAAAGTTGCAGAGGCCCGGGCCCTGATGCGCAAGAGTCTGCGGGAAATAGCGTATCATTCTAGATTGTTGGAGTTAGGGGCGGAATTTGCGGCGCAATGGTCTGAAGATCCCTCTTCGTACCTAAAATTGGAGCAGGAAACACCCAAGCGCTACGAAAACCGGGGCCGCGATAGAGCACTGTTGTCTTTTTTCACCATTCGAAAATTACTCAGCAATTATTGAAAAAATTGATCTCCTTCAATTCCAACTTAAGTCTGAGTCAACTCTGCCGAACCATGGCAGTGAGGGGTGGTTGAGCTGCCTCTCGGCGTGACTCAGGAGGCTCTCATGATTCGAGCATTTGCTCCCGCACTCGGTGAATTTAGCGGCACTGGAGAAATGAAGGATGGTACAGAGCTGCGTTGCAGTTTCTCAGGAAAGGAGATGATACCGGGAGTGTGCTACGGGCTCCGGCTGGAAGTGAATTCTGTCGAGTCGGAAGGGCAAATGATGAATGTGTACTTTGTCCTGTCGCAAGATAGTTCTGAACATCTGGAAATCCAGTATTTTGATGGGCGCGAACAGCTCCATACGCTTCATGCGGTTGATAGCCCGATGCTGTCCGAACATCCTGCCGGACGGGTTTTTAGCTTCGAAGGGCACCGCCCCAATGGCACGGTGATTCGCTTCCATTTTGACCTGGTTTCAAGTGAACGTATCGATATAACGATGGATTCCAATACATCACGGAGCTCAACCGTTGAGGAGCGGTGTTGCCTCCGGCTTGAACGCGTTCACCAGACGGTCATGGAGAGCGCTGCATAAACGCTTTTCGCGGAACAATCGTCCCCTGGCCGGTCGAGTTGGGCATGAGGATGGCGCCGGGTAAGAGAATCGTTCCTGGATTCGTGACCGCATTGCAGCCTGTTTGCGCACGGTTACCGAAGATAGCTCCAAACTTTTTGAGTCCGCTAGATACCTTTGAGTCTCCGACTTGCACGGGCACTTGGCCGTGATCGAGTCGGAGATTTGCACATTTGGTGCCCGCGCCCAGATTGCAATCGTGGCCCAAAATCGTATCGCCGACGTAAGCAAAATGAGCTGCCTTGGCCGAGGGCAGGAGTAGGGCACCTTTGAGCTCACTGGTGTGCCCGACAACGGCCCCTGTTGAAACGTAGACCTGACCGCGGATGTAGGCACCGTGTCGCACAGTTGCTCCGGATTCGATATAGGTCGGGCCTGCGATATACGCGCCTGCCTCAACAATAGCTCCCTCCTCAACCACAATTTGCTCTTTGTTTTCAAGAAAAGCCTGCGGTGAAATGTTGCCTTTGAGTCGTTCGTGAGTTGGAACAGCCGCTATGCGCTGCTCGACGAATTCGGTGAGTGTTTTGCCGAGGAGCTGCCATGGATATTCTTTGCTCTTGAGAAATTCATAAACGGCCGGGCGGAGCTTGCTGCCAACTGCCCCAGAGAGTTCAAAAAGAGATTCATTTGTGCAGAGTGCTGCTGTGATTTTTGTGTTCATCGAAATTTCCTCAAAGAGGTATTGAAAGTCGAGTGTGTTAAGTTAGCTGGCTTTGAGCATGGCCGCAAATTCCTCTCAACATTAGGTAAATCTTTCCGAGACTGAACGTGTTAGGTGGAAGAGGAGAGAATCTTATGTTTGACAAGAATCAATTCAAGGAGGCCTTCCGCAGTTGGGTGCAGCGTAACCCGACGGCGAGCGAGCAAGAAGCATTGGATTTTTGCCAGGCAAATATCCCAGCGAGCTGCATCGCGAGTCACTACTGGCTCATCGAACAGAGCGTGCAGTGGTTCAAATGGGTACACCAGACGCGGGCTCTTGATGACCCGTTCTTTGAGTCGCCCGACACTACCGAGGCTCGCAAGTACGTTTGCTGAGAATCGGAGTCCAACTCACCGAAGCATCATACGGCCGACACCGGCCGTGTTTTTTTTTGCTGATGCATTTGTGTTGCCAATCATGCGGAGAGAAGAGCAGGGCGACCACGATGAAATAAATGTGAGAGATAAGTCTGTACCCCGGGGTCAAAGCTTCTGGTGTCGAAATGACTTTGAGTCCAGCGGTGTGCGAAAGCTCTGCGCAAATGGTGCAGGGCAAGATTCTCCGCATCTCGGTAGAGAGCGCCCGCTGTGCTGTTGAATTCTCGCTGTTCGAACAGCGCATCGCAGACCTGAGCACAGTTGTGGAACTTTTTCGTGAGGGTAAGATGGGGATGAAAGTTATCCCAGTGCAGAAACATCAGGAAACGGTCGATTTCCGCAAGAGCCTCAAGTTGAAGAATGCTGACCGGCCGCTCACGCTGCGCAGCGCAGACAAGGTGAAAGAAATGACTCACCTCTTCACCAATCACCGACAGCGCTTGAAGGTGAATTCCTGCGCCGCAGCTTAAATTTTTTTTGAGCATGAGAGGAAGTTCGATCGATAAAAAGACAGTCTCTTGCTCACTTTGTTCGTCGATCAGAACGCGCGCATCAGCGTGTTCTGCAACGCACACGAAATCTAGAATGTTGATTTTTGGAGAATGGCCATAAAACTTTTCGAGAAATTCCCAAGAAGACGTGATGACCAGCTCAAAATTGCTGTCATTCATTGAACCGCCTTTTTGGAAACACGGACAGGATTGATGCCACGCTTGTTTAGGTCGCGCGCAAGTTTTCTGCTGCTGGTCGACAACCAAGCATCGTAGAGCGATAGTGTGCTGCGTTGGCTTTCAAATCCAGTGGTGTTTTCGGAGACGTCAGTGATTATGTCCACGGCCATGCCAAAATTCGAGGCCATCTCGCCGTAGATTTCGCTCAGTGCTGCCTCAGATGCGGTACGTTTTTTCATAAGTTGTGCGAGTTGTTCATATGCACCCTCGCCCATCATGACGTAATATTTGATATCGAAGCACTTGCGGTTGAAGTATTCCTGAAAAAATCCGGAAAAGTAGAGAGCCGTGTCCGCAAGTTTTTTGTAGATAAAAATCTGTTCGCCCGGCGAGCTCTCGAGAGCTTTTTTGAGCATGAGTGCAAGACACTCGTCGCTCATTCGGTTGTCGTCGACACGCAAGTAGTCACAGAGCAGATTGACTATGTAGAACTCGACGTTCTCGGACAGTTGGATCCCCTGTCGGCTTTGCGCATCCAGGACTTTGTCTCGAAAGAACGCCTGGGGACTGAGGTCTGTCGTCCAGATGTTGCTCGGTGATGAGTTTGAGCCGTCCAAGCAGCTGTCCTCCTCTTCAAGCGAACCATGCAGGGCAAGGCAAGCCCCGGGTTCTCTTCGAGTCTCGGCTATGTTTGACTGATTGGCCAGTTCAAAAATAGCCCAGAGTCAAAAACCCGCTGTGGAGGGTATCGGAATTTACTGAATTTCCTTGAATCAGGGGCGGGCGATGCCGTCCATGCGCAGGCGGATAACGCGTGAACCAAGGAGGGTACCATCGGCTTTGCGATTGACCACCTTCAGGGCACGCATCTGGTTGCCGTTGAGTCCACTGCGTCGGATTTCGTGGGTGAAGTCGAAACGCCGCTGTCGTGGGTCCACGTCTCGTTTCAAAATCAGATCCCACGTTGAGTTGTCACTCTTTGGTTCGGCTGCGTCCTGGTAGATTTGAATTTGGCCACTCTCTGCATCCGGATACACAACACCTTCGATCACGGTTCCGGCAATGGTTTGTCCGTGCAGCGGCTGTTCGATTTTCACTTGGCTCAGCTGTTTGGGAAGCTGGTCGCTGTTGAGAAGCTCACGGAACAATTCAGAGTCCCAGGTCGGACCGAGAGCGAAGTTTGGACGCGGCGAATTCTCGTCGATGACTCCAGTGGTTTCTTGGATCTGGTTGCGAATGAAATCGCGCTGCGCAGCATTTGGATTGTCGTTGTTCAGGCCTTCTGTAATGCGCCCTGCGGCACGACGCACAAAGCTTCTGAGAGAAACATAGTCTTCCCAATCGAAGAGGTCCGGGCGCAGTGTTTCTCGCGTGATTCCATTGGTGCCTGCAATCATCAATGTGATGGTGTCTTTCTGGACTTCATCATTCCAAATGAGCTCTTGCCTGTGATCATGAAATTGGATGGTTTCACGATTTCCATTCATGGTGCGGTACGACAAGAAATGTGCAGGGAAAGTGCTCGTTTTTCGCATCGCTTCGGAGCAGCGCAGTGCTGTGGATGGGCATAGACGAATCACCAGCTTTGGCATCTTGGTTGATGTTCGCAAACCACCAATGCGTGCTTTGGGATTGCCTTCGAGCACCATGTCTGAGAGTCCGTCGCCCTGAAAGCGTGCTCCGTTGAGGAGGCGAAGTTGTCCTGGGTCAAGAAGACGCAAATCGATGCGTTCGTCCTCATCAGCAGGGCGAAGAGTATAGACTTCTTTGTCGTTGAGGGACGCGCTGAATCCGGAATTGTGGGCCTCAATGAGCTCCATGAGCACCATTCGAACCTGAATGGCCGCAATGTTTGGATCGGCTTCAAAGTCACCCACCATAGCCTGGGCAATCAGTGTCAACCAGTCGAAATCGTTGAGAGGCTGTTGCCGCTCAGCACGCAGCTGGATGTCTTTGCCAAGAATATCCATTTGGCCTCTGAAGTTGAGAGCCTGGAGTTCGCTGGCACGACGCAGATCCAGCCCCAAAGAAGAGCTGCGGCCCGATTCCGAGAGCCAAGCTTGGTGTTTCTGTCCTTCCGTGAGTCCGAAGTAACCTCCAACATAGCCTGCAGCCATAAGGTGTCGTTCCTTCACACCCAGCTCGCCAGCCAAACGCAAAACAGTTCCTATGCGTGGTCCATACACCTGCTCTTGGGATGGGTTGGTCTCGCCTGGCGCATCCTTGCAAGAGGACAGACCTAGAACGGCAGCTGCACAAAAAGCGGCCAATGCCGGAGTGATGCTTCCGTGATGATTGGATTTTTTCATAGACCAAGTCCTTTCCTGAAACAGGATGTTTGTCTTGATTTTAGCTAATTTGCCTGCGAATTGCCTTGGAAGCCTGAGGCATTGGTTTGACACACCCGCTGGCCCGCTTGAACCCTTCTTGGTTTAGCTCGGCAACCCAAGATTTGGTTGACCTTGCGGGGCTTTACCAATAACCAAGAGGTACTTTTGCTGGAGAACTAAAGGTGAAGCATCCGTTTGAGTCGGCTGACATCAAAGACACCCCCGACCTGGCTGCTGAGCGCAAGCAACATCACATCGATATTTGCCGGACCCAGGACGTGGAATCGCGAACCAAAGGGTATGACGGTTTTTTTCTCGCGCCCGAAGCATTGCCTGACTTCTCTCCCGAGCATCTCGACACAAGGCGCAAATTTCTGGGACAAGTCTTTTCTTGGCCGTTTCTGATCACGGGAATGACTGGCGGAGTGCGTGATGGTCAACTCATCAATGAAACCTTGGCGCTGCTTGCGGAACGTTGGAATATTCCGATGGGGTTGGGCTCGCAAAAGTTGATGCTCAAAGATCCTTCTAGCAAACGTCTGTTCGATGTTCGGAAAGTTGCCCCCCGTGTTTTTCTGATCGGTAATATCGGAGCCGTGAGTTTTAATTACGGTGTGGAAATTGATGACATCGTGCGCATGACCGAAGAGCTTGAGCTCAACGCTTGCGCAGTCCACCTCAATGCTTTGCAAGAACAAATCCAGCCGGAAGGCGAGCGCAACTTCGAGAACCTTTTACCACAGATTGAGACGCTCGTGCGCAGGCTTCCTGTGCCGGTTGTCGTGAAAGAAGTTGGATCAGGGATGACCGCAGAGACTTGCCGTCGTCTCTTCTCTGCGGGTGTTGCAGCAGTAGACGTGGGCGGCAGCGGTGGCACAAGTTGGAGTGTCATTGAGGGGAAACGCGGTGACCACCTAACTCACCGTCTCGGCGAACTCTTCAGAAACTGGGGCTTGTCGACCCTCGACTCCGTGCGCGAATGTGCGCCGGTTGCGCGTGCATTCGGTCTTGCTCCTGCTCGTGATGTAGTGGCCACGGGGGGCGTCCGTGATGGCGTGCATGCAGCTGTTCTTCTTGGACTTGGAGCTCAGATGTGTGGTGTCGGGCTCCCGTTCTTTCGAGCCGTGGTGAATCCTCCGCAAGGTTGCACGCCCGAGGACTCCCTTGAACAGGAAATGAAGTTTTTTACTCGTTCACTCCGCATTGCGATGTATTGCTCGGGTGCGCAGAAAATTGATGACCTCTCTTCCCGTCTCAGACACAGGGGTACACGATGACTAGTTCGGATCTGAATCTTGTTTCTTCGGCTGAGGCCTCGGGACATGTGCTGGCGCATGGGGCTGAAAGCGGGACCCGAGGAGATGCTAAAGCTCCTTCTACGGCTCTTTCAAGCCGCATTTCAGGCTTTGCTCAAATGAGTGTGAAGGCGCGTCTTGCGGCGCTGGTGGAGCGTGGTTTTCTGACCCGTGAGGCCGCCGAGACTCTTTTCAATGCTGAAAGTCTTTCCCAAGACCTTGCCGACACCTTTATCGAAAACTGTATCGGCTCTTTTGCACTCCCACTTGGAGTGGCTACTAATTTTCTGATTGATGGACGCGAATATCTCATCCCTATGGCAGTCGAAGAGTCCAGCGTTGTTGCTGCGGCAAGTCATGGTGCAAAGCTCGCGCGCTCGCGCGGAGGCTTTTTCACTTCACCCACCAAATCAATTGCAACCAGTCAAATTCAATTCACTGTGCAGGGTGAAGACGCGGCTCGCGTACCCGTCTGGTTCGAATCAATTCGGGCCGAAATCATTGAGCGCGCCAATGCTTGCCACCCGAGGCTTGTAAGTCGCGGCGGTGGAACTGTTGGAGTCGAGTTGCGGATCTTGCCAAAGCAGGGTGTGTTCGTGATTCACGTGCACGTGGATACGCGCGAAGCCATGGGTGCGAATATCGTCAACACCATCGCAGAAGACATAGGACGTTGGTTGCCGAGCTCTATTCCCTGCCGGGTTGGTTTGAAGATTCTCACCAACCTAACGGTACATCGCGTTACACGCGTGCGTTGCGAGGTCGACAGTAAATCACTTGAAATGGGTGGATTCACAGGAGCAGAGGCGGTCGATCGGATTGTTGATGCTTGGGAGTTCGCAGACCTCGATCCCTACCGCGCTGCAACCCACAACAAAGGCGTTATGAACGGGATCGACCCGGTGGTCATTGCCACGGGCAACGACTGGAGAGCGGTCGAAGCTGGTGCGCACGCCTTTGCCGCCATGAGCGGTCAATACAAGCCTCTGACACGCTGGTCGAAAGGTGATGAAGGCCAGCTCGTGGGAGAAATTGCCTTGCCTATCGCTGTGGGAACGGTGGGGGGCGTGACGCGATTGCATCCAGCTGTGCAGTCCACTCTCTCTTTGTTAGGGCACCCAGAGGCTCATGTGCTTTCTGGTTTGATTGCGAGCGTCGGTCTTGCGCAGAACCTCTCTGCCCTGCGCGCGTTGGCGTGCGAAGGCATTCAACGGGGGCATATGGCTTTGCATGAGAAGAATATTGAAATGCTGAGGCGCTATGATCACATGCCCTCGCTGACGGCGGTGGCTCGTGGAATCGATTCATCAAAAGAACCATAACCGTTCATTCGGCGTTTCGGTTCCTGGCAAGGCTCTGCTTTTTGGCGAGTATGGTGTGATGCGCGGCGGCGCAGCCGTTGTCGTGACGTTGCCGGCCTATCGTATGGGGTTGAATTTCTCCTTCGTCGCGCCCGAATCCAAGACAGATGCCGTCCATCGCTTCGTCAGTGCTTTTTTACCCGAAGCGTTGCACCTGGCAGCTCATGAATTCGAAACTATCGTTGCGGAAGATGCGGAGACCGAGCTGCGCAATTTCGCTTGTTATTTATCTGGATTTCGTGAGTTTCTAACGGAACACTCGGTTTCGGCAGAGGTGTTATCCAGCTTTCCACCAAGCTTGGGTTTTGGCAGTTCATCGGCTCTTCTCTCTTGTTTTCACATTGCTCTAGCAAAAAAAATTTTCGGGAAATCAGGTCCCGATCAGCTTGAAATTTTTGGATACTGGCAGCGTTTGTACGACGCCCTCATCCTCTTGCAAGGACGAGGTAGCGGTTATGACGTGGCTGTTCAAACCTGGGCAGCCTTGAACTCTGTGCCGGCTCAAAAGGCGCTTATCCTGAGTTATAAGAACAAAGCGTACGGACTTCATCAGGAACGACTCAATTTTTTTGAACCGGAAGTTTCTCCGGTGTTCATGGACGAAATGCAGAGAAGACTGCTTGGCTGTTTTGTTGAAACGGGAGTGCGCTCTGACACCCGCGCCGTTCTGAACAAGACGATGCGCGGAGCGTTGCCTGATGTTTTTTTTGCCGCACATCAGGAATTTGCTCGCCAATTTTTGCTCGAACCAACTTCTGAGACAGCCGCGCGCCTGTGTCGTGAGGCATCAGCTCTTGCGCAGGCCGCCGAGCTGTTACCGCAGACGCCGGAAGTTATCAGATTTGTGAACGAGTGTGAAAGAAATAGAATTCCCTGGAAAACGATGGGTGCAGGGCATGGAGATTGCCTGTGGGTCATGGCTCCAAGAGCTGTGATAGAGGCGATCGTTATGAAGAGTTCAGCTTCAGGAATGAACGTCCGCTTTGCCTTTGAGGAAGACAGATGAACGAAACTATTTTTCGACAGAACCCACGACTGGCAGAACTTTCTGGGCGCCTAGCGCAGGCGCGTGTGCGTGGTGAACTGCTGCTTCAAGCGGGCGATGAGGGGTGGTGCAGTGCTCCAAGCAATATTGCTTTGCTTAAATATTGGGGAAAACAGCCTGGCCTGCATCAAATCCCCTTGAACTCAAGTCTTAGCCTGACACTCTGCGCATTCCGTGCATTTACCCGTATGACAGTGCGTGGTCGGTTTTTTCCTGTGAAGGAGAACCAGCCCAGACCAACAAACGAACGCCCCCATTTTTCGTTCGTGTTCAATTCAAAAGAAACGCCCATGCCTGCAAAAATGGAGCTGTTCTTGAAGTCAATTTTGCATGCTTACGGCGACGACATTGCCTTGCATGTCGAGAGCGTGAACAATTTTCCGACAGCCTGTGGCGTGGCATCGAGTGCAGCTGGATACGCAGCTTTGGTAGGTGCTCTCGCTGATCTTCTCGGACTTAGACGTTTCATGAGTGAGTCGGAAGTTCAATTTTGGTTGAGCGAATGGGCGCGACTCGGCAGTGGTTCTGCAACGCGCTCCGCTGTGGCAACACAATCGCCGCCAGCGACTCAATTTGTATCGTGGGAATTGGCAGCAGATGGTGTGTCGTCGGTAACCACGGAAGTTGCTGCGCACTCAAAATTTTCAGAAATTCAACATTGCGTTCTTGTGCTCGACGCCGCTGAAAAGACAGTAGGGAGTTCAGAGGGGCACCTGCTTGCCCAAACAAGTCTCCTGCAAGATATTCGGTTGGCCCACTATCCGCGCCGCCTTGCCGATTTTCGCGTTGCGTTGGGTTCAGGAGACTTTCGCACGATACAGCAGTTGAGTGAGCTCGATGCATTTGAAATGCATGCGGTCATGGCCAGTGGAGCAACACGCCTTGAATACATGAACAAAAAGACTGTCCAGGCCATCGCAAACTTCATAGCACTGCGAGATGCGCACTCGACCAGCATGCTCTGGACTCTCGACGCTGGAGCGAACCCGCATTTTCTCTTTCTTCCCGATGCAGCTCCAAGGATGTCTGAATTTTTTGAAATGTTATCCCGTGATTCTAGTTTTTCTACGGCTAAAGTACTTTACGGGCAAGCATCAGGAAGTTCGCTGGAACTCGGAGAGTCCCCTGCTATTCGTGAAGCACTTCGCTGCAAGCAATCTGGATTGCAGTTGAAGGAAATGTCATTGGCTGAGGCGGCTGTTTTTTTTGCGGGAGAACTGCACCATGCTGCTCGCTAAATCAGGGATGGAAGGTCAGGCCTGTGGGAAAGCGATTTTGATAGGCGAGCACGCAGCGGTAGATGGTTTTCCAGCCGTTGCTCTTCCTCTACGCGCGCAAATCCTCACCGTTCGCTTCGGTGAGCGTCTCATCCCCGAACAACACCCTTCGGCTACAAGAGCAGAGCTTTGGCAACAGGCCTGGAGTTTGTCCATGGCCGAAACTCTGGTGCAATTGCCTTCGGAGGAAAGGGTGCGTCTGACGCAGTCGTTGAATCTTGGCTTGCAGCTTTTGCTCGAGCGTTCGGGCGAAGAGCATTTGCTCGACTGCTATGAACCACAAAAAATTGAAATTCATTCGCAACTTCCCTTGGGGGCAGGCATGGGGGGCTCCGCGGCACTGAGTGCTGCCTTGCTGAGGGCTGTGGCTGTTGCTCTCGGACAAACCCGTTCATCAGCTGAGATTGCGGTTTTTGCCAATCGTCTCGATGTTTTTTTTCATGGGCGGGCAAGCGGACTCGACGCGGCCACGGTCGTTGCTGATGGCATTATTAGTTTCGAGAAAGACAAAGGAGCAGTCCGTGTTCGCAATGGTAAGGGATTCTGGCTTTTGCTCGTTGATACGAGGGAACGCACTCCTACCCGCTTGATGGTCGAGAAAGTTGCTCAATTGCGGTTGACCCAGGAGGCTCTCGTAAACTCGAATTTTGCGCTCATCGGTGAATTGTCGCTTCGTGTCCTTGATTGTTTGTCGAGCGGCAATTTGTTGGGCTTGGGTGAGCACCTCAACAGAGCGCACACGGCGTTGCAGGCCTTGCAAGTTTCCACGCAAAAGCTCGATGCCTGCGTTTCCGAATTGCGTAAATCCGGAGCTTTGGGTGCAAAGCTGACAGGTGGCGGTGGAGGAGGGCTTGCCCTGGCAATTTTTGCCTCTGCGCCTGCCATTCCATTCGCTTCGGCATGGAAGGAATACCCTCATTATCTGACATTTGTGCCCGTGGACGAAAATCCATAAACTCTGGGCTCGGTTACATTTGAGTTCCGGGGGGCAGAGCTATGAAGGCTGAGCAGAACGACCAGCGTGCGCGGGGTTTCCGTGTTGTGTATCTGGGGACTCAAGAGGTTCTTGCTCAACTTTCAGCAGACTTTCGCCGGGTCGGTATCGAACCGGAGCCCGGGATCCAAGGGGAGGGTGAGGCTTTTGTTCTCAGCAAAGCCCTTGCGCGCCGTTTGCCGTCCTTCATCTCGGGACACGAGATGCAGGCGCCCGCGACCATTTATTTCAGCACAGATCTTTTCCAAGTTGCCCACAATATCGCGCAGCTCGAACCCGATCTCATCATTCTCGATGAGCGGGTTCATCCTCCGCGCGTGCCACAGGCTTTGCGCACCAGCTCAAAGAAAAAGACGCCAGGTCCGGCTGAAAGTTTATCTGCTGAAAGCTCTGAGTTTGTATCTGAAAGTGCAGACGCAAAAGACGTTCTGCACAGCGTGCAGGGCCACGAGAAACAAAACGCTAACACAAAGCCACCGCTGTTCGAAGATTTTCGCAGCGCGCTTAAAAGCTTCTCGCCACGCGATTATCATTACCCTATGCGGCGTATTCTGGTTGTTCTTCCCACAAGTGAAGATAACCAAACCCGTTCGTTCAATCTCGGTTTGGCTAATGTTCGTGGGGTGATCATTGACCCGGCGAGCTCAGCACAGCTCTTTTTGTTTGCAATCCGCCAACTCTATGAATTCCGCATGACTCAGCAGAAAAAAAGTTTGTGTATTTCGGGTGGCGGACTCGAGGGCTATATTTATTCGATTGGTGTGACCAACGCTCTCGATGACGCAATGGATGGAAGCGCATGCAATCAATTTGATATTTTTTGCGGTGTGTCTTCTGGCGCAATTTTAGCTTCGTTTTTGGCAGCCGGTACTCATTCGCATGATATTTTAAAACAGCTCTACAAGCGTCATGGTAAGCTCGATCCACTCTCGCTGAATGTTATTTTTGATCTTGCCGGAGGAGAAATTGTCAGCCGCATAGTGGGTGTGCTGCGGATGCTATCGACACTCGATCCGGGTGAGGTGGTGGTGCGACTGCAGCGGCTCGTACCAGTAGGATTCTTCCGCGGCGAGCGGCTCAAGGCCTTCCTTGAGAGGCAGTTGTCCCGTCTGGGTATTCCCGACAATATCAGTTTGCTGGGCAAAGAACTGTACATCAGTGCAACCGACCAAGACACAGGCGAGCATGTTGTTTTTGGAGAGGAGCCGTGGCGTGACATTAGAATCAGCCAGGCCATTCGCGCCAGCACGGCCTTGCCACCGTTCTATTTGCCGGAACGCGTCAACGGCCATTGGTTTGCCGATGGTCAGTTGACTAGCTCTTCCGACTTCAACACTGCAATCCGTAAAGGGGCTGGTCTGATTCTGATGATCGACCCGATGGTTGCCTACACAAGCAGCTCTCCTGGAGCCGTAATGCGTCACGGAGGTTACTTCACCGCGGTTCAGGCGATTAAAAGTCTCGTGCAGACTCGCTTTTCTTCAATGTTGAAACACAGCATGGACGTCAACCCTGATGTTGACTTTGTGGTTTTTCGTCCGACCGATGAGGTGATGGAGGCGATGGCCGGCAATCCCATGCGTTACCGAATCCGCACAGAACTGGCCGAGATGGGGTACCGTGGAACGGTGCAGCAGATTCTGGCACAGTACGACTCTCTCGTGCACAAGTTTGCCAAGCACGGTATAGTGTTGAAACCGCGCAGTGCGATTGAGTTGCTTTTGAGTAAGCAGTTTTCTTGATTTGGTTTTCTCGTTGAATTTAGAGTTCTAAAAATTCAATTTATTTGCCCAGATTGGCTCGGAGTGACTGAGTGGTTGATTGGGCTTTTTTTTCCTGACCGTCAAACACCTAACAAACGGATTAAACTCGCCTCACTGTGAGCCGATGAACCGTGGGAAACGTAGTTTAACACACGACGCAAGCACCGATGAGGTTGTAGGTCATGGCACGTAAAGACGATCAGAATAGCGCTCAATTCGACACGGGTTTTGGATCCCCCAACGGAACCTTCGGTGGTTCCTCCGGTGGCGCGCCAAAGTCCCAGTCTGCACAAGGACCAGGTGGAGAATTCTCGAGCGGATTTGGTGGTGGCACTAATGCTGTCAGCCAGATTTTTCGTGACGGCGGAATGGGTCCAGAGGACAAACGTCGAAAGATTATGATGGGTCTCACACTTGGTGTTGCGGCCACATTCATTGTTGGAAGCGTCTACTACTTCGTGTTTAGCGATTCCATGATGAGCACAGAGGAGCCTGCAATCGTCACCACACCCGCGCCTGAAGGCACGGCTGCAGTGGGTGAGAAACAAGATGCCACGGCAGCTGGAGCAACTGACAGCGAGCTTGCCGATGTTGAAGATGAAGAGGCACTCGATGAGGAAGAAGAGGGAGAAGGGGAAGAGGAGGAATTGGTTTCCGCTCCGGCTCCTTCAGCCACAGGCAACTATGCCTACAATGAGAAGGGAGGCGGCCCACTCGTTTCGGCTGCAGCCGGTACCGCCATCGAGGTTTCACGAAGCAACGATTTTTCTGTGATGTATATGACGGGAACCACCAATGCTGCAGGACAGCTGCGTATTCCAAATCCACCGCCTGGAAAGGTTTATTGGCGTGTGGCTGGAAAACCTGAGGTGAGCGAGATTACGATTCTTCCGGCTGCGAAGCTCAACATCGGTATGCAGGTCGGTGCATCTGTTGCCGCAACCGACACTCTGCAGTGGACTGCAGACGATGAAGCCGCTCATTACCGTCTTGAGTTCGCCGGCGATCCAAGCTTTGGGAGCATTTCCTATTCGTTCTCGACTAACAAAAAGCAAGTTGCTCTAAGTGGAGTCGCTCCCGGAAACTACTTTGTGCGTGTGGGAGGCTTGAATGTGGCCTCTGGACGCTGGGAGTTCACCCGCGGCAGCGCAGTTGAAGTAAAATAAGAACGTTAACATTGCCAGCGTCCTGCAGGATACCTTGCATCTTGAAGCCTCTTCTGTTTGAAAGATCAGAGGGGGCTAATTTTTATGATTTCACTTGAGGTTTTGCATACTCTGAGCGGTATCCCTGCAACCGAGTGGAACAGTCTCACCTGTCCCAATTTTCCTTTTGCTGATTATGAACATCTTCATGCTCTTGAAACAACAGGTTGTGCCGGGCCCGAGATGGGTTGGTTGCCCGTTTATTTATTGGTGCGTGATTCAACTGGACTGCTCTGCGCAGCTACGTTTTGCTACGTAAAGTCGCATGGCTATGGAGAGTTTGTGTTCGATCATGCCTGGAATCAGGCTTATGCCCGCGCTGGGAAGGAGTACTATCCCAAGCTGGTTGTTGCTGTACCCTATACGCCGGCAACAGGGCCTAAAGTTTTGGTGCATCCCTCATCGGACCGCACCGCCATGGAAACACTTCTAGCTCAGGAACTGAAATCGATTGCCCAAAGAATTGGATGTTCGTCTGTTCATGCTCTGTTTTTGCCCAAGGAGCATCTTGCTTCGTACCAACAGAAAAATTTTCTTTTGCGGCATGGATATCAATACCATTGGTTCAACAGAGAATATCATAGTTTCGAAGATTTTCTTTCAGAATTGAAGCCCAAGCGACGACGCCAAATTCAACTTGAACGGCGTCAGCTCCGCGCTACACCCGGACTCACTCTGGAAACTCGAACGGGCTCACAATTGAACGAAGCTGATGCCGATCTGATGGCTAGGCTCTATCTCGATACCAATGAAAAATGGGGCTCGATTCCTTGTCTAAACAAAGAGTTTTTCCGCACCATTATAAAAGCGATGCCAGACCGAATTGTCTTGTTTGTGGCAAATCTCGAAGGAGAGCGTGTTGCTGCGGCAATCAATTTCAAAAAGGGTAACAAAATGTTTGGACGCTATTGGGGTTGTCTGCGCGATGTGCGCTTTTTGCATTTTGAGTTGTGTTACTATCAAGCCATCGAATATTGCATCACTCAAAAGCTCAAGGTTTATGAGGCAGGTGCCCAAGGGGAACACAAGATTCCGCGAGGCTTCATCCCCCAGCTCACCTATAGCATGCACTTTCTTGCCGATGAAGAATTTATGTCACCCGTAAGTCGTTTTCTTGAGCAAGAAAAAGCACTGATTGAGCAACAATTCCGAGAATGGCAGCCACATCTTCCTTATCTATGTTAGCCTCGCGTTGTGCTGCTTTTCGACCGCAACGCTGGGGGATTTTATGGCGACTAATTTTAAAAGATATGGGTTGTTGATTGGAGTGTGTCTTTCAGCGGGAGGCATGCTCTGGGCTTGTGGTAATGATAACTCTTCATCCGGTTCCGGAGGTGGCGGAGAAACCACACCAACTACACCAACGACGCCGACCTCACCAACCGCATCTAGTTCGGAGTACAATGCAACCTATAAAGCGATTTTCAACACCAATTGTGTCGGCTGTCACAATGCCGGCGACAGCTTCGATTTGTCGACGTTTGAAAAAATTAAGGCTAATCGCACAAAGATCACCTCGCGTATCGAATCAACCCGTAATCCCATGCCTCCGTCAGCAAGTGCCCAATGGAAAAACACCGACAAAGCGAGGGTGTTGCAGTATTTGAAAACAAGCACCGAATTCAATTGAGCCGGCTCGATACGAGCTCGCCTCTCTCCAGTCGGATGACGAAGTCCGAATCCGCAAGGGTGTTGGTGCGGTGCGCAATCACCAGTTGAGTACACTCTGAAAATTCTTCGCGCAGCGTTTGTTGAATCAGTGCATCGGTGGTCACGTCGACATTGGCAGTGGCTTCGTCGATGAGAAGGATGCGGCTTTTGGCCAGAAGTGCGCGAGCAAGGCACACCAATTGTCGCTCTCCAACACTCAGATTTCTGCCATTTTCTTCTATTTTAAGAAGAGCTGCTGCTTCGGGAGTCGCGCACAAATTTAGCAGGTGGGCCCTCTTCAAAGCCATGGCGATGTCTTCGTTTGAATAGAGTGCAAATGGATCGAGATTCTCGCGCAATGTTCCCGAGAACAGCACCGGGTCTTGAGGGATAATAGCAATTGCGCGGCGCAGTTCTTTGAGGGGCACGGTCGTGATATCGACACCGTCGATAAAAATCATGTTCTGTGCCAACGGCATGATTCGTGTCATGGCCAGGAACAAACTGCTTTTCCCGCTTCCCGTGCGCCCCACAATACCGACCTTTTTCCTAGCGGGAATGGTGGTGGATATATTACGTAGCACGTGTGGAGTGTTTTCGGCATACGATACACTCAGATTATTGAGGCGAATTTCACCCCGCGTAGGCCAAAGGGCAGGAGTTTGTAGCGCAGAACTTTCCGATTCAGGAGCAAGTTGGGCGTACTCTACGACGCGATCTACAGAAACTAAATTGTTTTCGAGCATCCTCAAACTGCGTGCGACTCCTCCCAGAATGCCTATCATCTGCAGGCTAAAGGTCAGTCCGACCGCAGTCAGCATGGGCGAGGTCTGGCCGGGATTGAGTGCCAGCATGAAAACAAACCCACCAACCAGGGTGACTCCCAACATTTCGAGTCGGTAAGCAAACCAGAGGTTGGTTGCGATTGTGTAAAAGCCTGTCGCAATGTGGCGATTGATGAGACGGGTATAATGAACCAGAAAGCGTGGTTGTGACTGGAGTGATTGGATTACTGAAAGCCCTGGGAGGGTTTCCGCTGTGAGCGACATCCACGGACTGCGGACCACTTGTGAAAGTGCGTTGAGTCGCAATTGTGCCTTGCGCACCCAGCGGAACAGCCACACATAGAAAAGTGCTGCGGGTGCAAACAACAGCAGGGTTGGGGGCTGGCTCCATATGACTGGGAGCAGTGAAGCGAAAATCCCTATGAGCGAGGTCAAGAACTGACTCACCGAAGAGGGCATGGAGTTGTCAACCGCGCTGGTGTCGGAGGTGAACCGGTTTAAGATTCTTCCTTGCGGTGACGTATCAAAAAAACGCATCGGTGCATGCATAACTCCGCCAAGCAGGTTTTCAAAGAGGCGTGTTCCGGCTTGCACTCCGCCGTCGAAAAGAACCACAGAGCGTGTTCGTTCCGCAACCACTGTAACGAAGGTGAGCAGCGCAAAAACCACAACTGCGGTTGTGATGGCCACCTCAGATGGATGTGAGGTCCAGTGCCCAAGCCAAAGATTCGAGGCGATATCTGTGAGCCTTGGTAGTAAAAAGATCAAAACCACACCGAGCAAACCCAGTGCAGGGGCAAGAGCTTTGAAATAGATTTTGAGGGCTTTTTTGTTGAAGACTGGAAGCGTGATTTGCTCTTCTGTGGTGAGTTTTCCGGAGACGCTGCGCGCAGGTACGTCTGTCGAGAGCGAGGGGTCGACTGGTTGAACCTGTGCCTTCAGCTCTTCGCCACGGGTTTTCAGATGGAGGTTGTGCAGTTTTGCGAAGGGGCCATCGCGCTTCGAAAGCAGGTTGGGGTCACCTTGTTCCATAATGCGCCCGCTTTCCATCACCACGACCCAGTCGGCCCGCAGAGCAAAGTCGATACGGTGAGTGCAGAAAATTCGGGTGCGGTCGGACAGCTCGCCTTGTATCAGCGACTGGAAAACCTGACTCGCAACCGATTCATCGAGAGCACTAAAGGGGTCATCCCAAATAATGGTTTCAACACCCTGTTGCAGACTTGCGTAGGCTGTACGCGCCAAAGCAAGGCGTTGTTTTTGTCCGCCTGATAAATTAATTCCACGTTCCCCCACCTCGGTATCCAGGCCTGCAGGCCAGATATCAAGGTCGTGCTGTAGAGCTGCACCTCGAACTACCCTGCTGAAAAGCCCAGAATCGAAAGGCAGTTGAAAAACAATATTGTCCTTCACTGTTGCGTTCTGATTCCAGGGAATTTGTGGAGCGAAACATATTGGATGTGGAAGATGTGCTCGTCCTGAGGTGAGAGTGAGCTCACCAAGCAAAGCGCTCAGGAGGGTCGATTTGCCTGAGCCGATACTTCCCACAATGGCAACGCACTGACCTTTGGTAATACTCAGGTTAAGTTCGTGCAGAGCAGCAAGTGCAAGGGATGGCTCATCTGGTGTGGATCGGATGAAATTGGCTGCTTTAAGTTCGACGAGCGCAGATGATTCTGTTGGCTCTGGCAGCGAACGGTCTTGAGAATTGCCTTCGCTCAAAAATTTTCCAATGCGATCAAGGCTGACACGAATTTCCGATCCACTCTGTAGGTGGTCGGGAATTTCACTGAAGAGAGACACAAGTGCAGTAATCACACTGAAAGAGGCAAAAACATCTGCGGTTGATGGAACTCCCGAAAACCAGGACACCAGCGTTACGATAGAGGCACCCGTGAGAATGGGTAGGAGAGCCGTCAGTGCGCTATGGCGCGCCGCAACCCGCGCGCGTTCGCGCATCAGTGCAACCTCTTTTCTCCGAACATCAAGTACCTTCTGAGAAAAGCGTTCCTCCCACGCATGAAATTTGATGATACGAATTCCGGTTAAAATTTCACTGAGGATGCCTAGCCGGACACGTGATTGCTCTCGCACCCGCGATGCGAGGTCGCTCATGCGGCGTTCGAGACGCCGGCCGAGCGGAATAACGGCCACCAGAGCCACAACAGCCAGCAATGCCCAAGGTCCCAAAAAAGACACGAGCATCATGCAATAGGCGGCAATAGTGAGCG